>JBAUIB010000130.1:0-49797 GCA_049680585.1 Phormidesmis sp. | reverse complement strand
AACGCTGGACGCAGTTTTAACAGGACTTGCTCGATACGAGTATAGAGTTCCATAATTAAGCTGGTTGTTTGTGATGATTCAACCAGTCTCGAACATTCCATACCTTTTGGGTATTGGAATGTTCGTTGCTCTCAGCGATCACGTAGCGCTGCCGCAGGCAGATCGTACTTCAAGAAAAACTTCGCACTGTCCAGTCAGAGAACTCGATAGCAAAATCCTTTAAGCTTAAAGGTGGAGAACACCTCAGTTTGAGATTATAAATTCATCACATCATGGCAGATATTAACTGCGCAGTAGACTGCAAAGACGGTTGCGTTTTGGGCGATCAGTGCCCTCACCAAGGCTCGCAGCAGCAAGCCTCAGAATTCATTGAAAATACCTCTTTAGACACCATGCTAGAGATGGCCGCTGAGGCCGTCCGGCGCAAACAGCAGGAGCGAGCCAGCGAGGGCCCTAAATGGGTCTTCCCAGAAGATGGGATTACGCCTAATTCTTGACGGTTGGGCTGTTGGCAGCTTCATCTTTAGGCGCTTCATTTCTGGGCCTTTCGTTTTGAGGCTGTCGGCTTCGAGGCTGTTGGCTTTGAGGCGGTTCGTTTGAAGTAGCATCATTCTCGTTTGCCAAATTCGCAACTGCCGTACCCAGCCCGCCCCCACCCTCAGCGCCGTCCCACCGCAGCGCAATCTGTTCTTGCGGAACGCCGATGGCAATTCCGGCCTCGTCAAACACATACTTAATGCGCTGACGTAGCTCGCGGGCTACGGGCCACTGCTGTAGCGGCTGCGTCTTGAGCCACAGGCGCAGTGTAATGCCGGTATGATCTAAGGACTCCACGCCCAGCACATCGGGCGGCTCTAAAATCAAGCGCTGCCAGTCTGCATCTTCAGCAAGATCGGTGGCCGTCTCCTTCAGCAGCCTCAGCGCTTCGCTCAAATCAGCCGTTGCCGCCACCACCACTGAAAGATCAACCTGAGCCCAGTCCATCGAGAGATTTTGCACAACGCTAATCTGACTATTGGGAATCGTAATCAGCCGGCCCTCAGTGTCTCGCAGTTGCGTAATTCGCAAGTTAATATACTCAACAGCGCCAGTGAGTCCGTCAACTGTAACGACATCACCAATGCCAAAATGATCTTCCGATAGGATTAGAAATCCGTTGATAAAGTCTTTGATCAGGCTTTGCGCTGCCAGCGAAATGCCAATACCAATAATGCCAGCACCCGCTAGCAGGGGCGCGACTTCTACACCAGAAATGGTCAGCGCTAGCAGCACTGTGATCGCAAAAATGACTGAGCCTGCTACGCCTTTAGCAACCTGAGAAAAGGTTGAAAACCTTAAGCGCCGACGTTTCGACTGGTCCGGTGCCCAGTTGGTGCCCTCTTGCAGCGTCAGACTCAGCCGATCAATCATCAAACCGCTCAGTCGCACGGCTGCGTAAGCCAGCCCGCTCAGCAGCAGGATTTTTGCTGGAATTTTGATCCAGTTGAGCAGCAGCGTTGTCAGCCATCGACTGTAGGGCAACAGCCACAATAGCCCAAGTGCGGTGCCTAGCCATAAACCTAGCTGAAAAATGATCAGTAGCGCCTGCAGTGCTTCAGTGATCTTCCGCCTTTGACGGTTGTCTAATTGGGCCTTGAGCAGATCAAATACATGCGCAAAATCTGCTGCCAGCGGCGTTTCTAGCATCGGCGGATGGCTGTTACGGCGAATGTCACCCAAGTGAGTTCTGGCACTCGACAATCGGGTTTGCCTGCGTTTGAGCCGTCGATCAAAGCGGCGGAGCCCCCACTGGAGCAATATTGCAATGCAGGTAATGCCCGCTGCGACCTTGGCTTGCCGCCTCCAGAAAGCGGGCTGCCGCTCACGCTGATAGCGACGAAAAGCGTCCTGGAGGGTTTCTGCTAGGGCAAAGGCGCGATCGCTTGGTGACGCATAGCCGCCCAGTTGTGCATCGAGGTTGGTCACCGTCAGCAGCAGCTGTTCATCCACAGAAATCACTGGCAGCTTACTAGGCTCATCGATCTCGACGTTCACATTTGCGGGTGTTTTGAGATGCGCTCGGGCTAATACATTCAGCCGTCGCTGAATCTCTTGAGCGCGAACTTCAGCCGGGTGCTGCCCAACGACCGCAGGCGCACTCACGTCAAATAGGGTTCTACCGTCTAAATAAATGGGGGCCGTATCAATCGATTCGGAAGAGACAATCCACTGGTCGGGCACTAGGCGATTGACGGTAGATTGAGCTGCAGTGTCTGAGGGCTGTGTCGAGGCGGACTGGGCGGACTGTACTGAGGGCTGTATTGGCAGCTGCGCTAGGGCCGCATTAGGAAAAAAGGTGACCCAGAAGGCGACTACGCAGGCCAGTGTGCCTGCCAGTACAGCGCCTACCCCATAGACTAACCAATAGTAGAACTGCTTTTTCATTACTGTAGACCGTTAAATCCTATGACCTTGCCTTCAGATAATTTGCCAGATACTCCCGCTGGCAACTCCACCGCTGGCAATTCCCAAGATACTGCCATGATGGTTCGCTGCTGTGAGCTAGCGGCCAAAGCGGCCGGACACACCGCACCTAATCCGCTGGTCGGCGCTGTGATTACCCAGGGCTCTGAAATTGTAGGCGAAGGCTACCATCCTCAGGCTGGTGAACCCCACGCAGAAATTTTTGCCCTGCGCGCAGCGGGCGATCGCGCCCAAGCAGCCACCCTATACGTAAATCTAGAACCTTGCAATCACACTGGCCGAACGCCCCCTTGCAGCGACGCCGTCATTCGAGCAGGCATCCGCCGGGTAGTGATTGGCATGGCCGATCCAAATCCCAGAGCCAGTGGCGGCATTGAGAAACTGCGTTCGGCAGGCATTGAGGTGACCGTCGGCGTCGAAGGCTACCGGGCACGTCAGCTCAATGAAGCCTTTATTCATCGGGTGACGCACCAGCGGCCCTTCGGCATTCTTAAATACGCGATGACGCTCGATGGCAAAATTGCGACCACAACCGGGCATAGCGCCTGGGTCAGTGGTCCGGCCTCCCGTCAGCGGGTCCGTCAGCTTAGGAGCCAATGCGGGGCGGTGATCGTAGGGGGCAATACGGTGCGTCAGGACAATCCCAACTTGACTAGCCACGGCCAGGGCGATCGCAACCCGCTACGGGTTATCATGAGCCGTCAGCTCGATCTGCCGACTGAGGCGAATCTGTGGGATGTTGCAGCAGCTCCTACGCTGGTGATGACGCAGCAGGAAACGGCCAATCCGGCAGTGCGGATAGCACTCGAGCAAAAAGGTGTCGAAGTTGTCTGCTTCGATACGCTCACGCCAGAAGCGGCGATGATACATCTCTATGAGCGGGGTCTGCTAAGCGTCCTGTGGGAGTGCGGCGGGACATTAGCAGCAGCGGCGATCGCACAAAACGCAATTCAAAAAGTCTGGGCGTTTATCGCACCTAAGCTGATCGGCGGCGCGATTGCCCCTTCACCCATTGGCAATCTAGGGCTACAGCGCATGACGGAAGCGATCACCCTCAAGCAGGTTCATGTCACTCCTAGCGGCGAAGATTTTTTGCTGCAAGGCTATCTGTCGTCGGCATCGCTTTCCCCACCCCGTTAGCGCTTGCTCAATCAGGCAGAGGTCGTGATGAAGGCATCTTCTAATCGACATCGATAGGCGATCGCCTCTAGCCGAGCGCGAAAGGCGTTGCGATCAGCCATACCTTCTATCCGATGAAGGACCTTGCCTTGATCGATATATAGCAGTGTGGGCAAGGTTTTTAGCTGGTATTTATTAGCTAGCCTAAAGTTTTCATCGGCATTGACATCAAATAGCTTTACTGGCGTGGGCCATTCCGACTGAACGCTCGTCAAAATCGGGGTTATCAACCGACAAATGCTGCACCAGGGAGCGCAAAAATGGACAAAAACTGGGACTGATGAAGCCAAGACTTCTTTGTTAAAGTTTTCCTCAGTGACCGTCGTCATCATCATATTGTTAGGCTCTTTAGTATTTATTTTTTATGGGCTATTTAAGAAAACTATTCAAAAGACTACTCAAATCAGCGAATCAATTCTGATGTGTTAATACCTAATACATCAATCCTGATAAGTCCGTATAGCGATTGAATAATTAAATTAGGAAACGCTATACCTCAGGCATCTAGGTTTTACTGAAGCACGCATAACGCATCAAGCTCTAACGCACTAAACGAATGCACAAAGCATAAACACTATCCAAACTCACGGTTAACACTGCGAATTTGAGATTATGACTGCTTTCAAGATATCTTTGAAAGCTTTTTTGAGGGCTTCTCTTGAGAGCTTTTGTGGGCTTTTTTGAAGTATTAAACGTAAGTGACTGACCAGAACTAACCGTTAGGACATACAGCCTTCACTAATGTCCCGGTAGGCAACGATTATATCGACTAAGCGAGTCTATCTATAGTTACATTTTATATGATTTTCTAATAAAAACCAGGTCTGCTGCCCTAAAGTCTGACGCTTTTGTTGGCCTTTAGTGACTAAGCCAGCCTGAGTGCTCTAGTTTCAGCGAGCCGTATCTAGGCGTCAAACCCTCACTTGTGTGCCTTCGCTGACTAGGGTTATAGCGATCCGCTATAGCAGCCAGCCCAACCCAATGGCGACAGCGGCTCCCACTGTTGTATTGATAATGTTGACCAAATCATGGCTCAGCCAGGCTAGCTCTTCTTCGAGCGTGGCCCCGATTAGGCTTTCTACGGTGGTGGCAATAAAAGCAGCGATCACACAAACCCCCACTCCTACCCCAGAAATCAGCCCAATTGCCCAGGCAATAGAGGCTAGCGCCACTGAGCCAGCGATGCCAGCCAGCGTGCCCTCTAAGCTCACAGCCCCTTCTGTCCCTCTAGGAACGGGCTGCAAAGTGGTGATTAAAAAGGTGCGCTGACCGTAAGCCTTCCCGATTTCAGTAGCGGTGGTGTCTGAAAGTTTGGTGCTCAAAGAGGCGACAAACCCTAAGGCTAACAGCGGCTGCCACACCGGTAGCGCAGCCGGATAAATGAGCTGAATCAGTAACAAGCTCAGTGCGCAAAGTGCGCCAGTAAGCGCGGAGCCCCAAACGTTTCCTGGGCCGCGCACGCCCCCTCTATCCTCAGCAATGCCATAGGCTTCCTTTTGGGCCATGCCGACTTTGGTCACCGCTGAGCCGACAAAAAAGTAAAACAGGGTTGTGGCATAAGCCTGCCAGCCCAACACGCCCCAGACAATCACGCCGAGCACCCAAGCATTGCCATATCCTGCTGGTGTCAGCAGTTTTTTGGGTAGTGCCAGCGCGATCGCTATCAAAACCGTATTGATGGCGATCGCCACCAGCCAAGGACTCTCTATCGCCATAGATCTCAATACATAGATCTCAATACATAGACTTAAAACAGACATCAACAGGCGGCTAGGTAAACGATCTGTAGCCCAGACAGTGCAGCAGCCAGGATTACTTGATCTTAGTCACACTCTCTGACTGAGAGTAGCGACCATTACGACCTCGATACCAAGTGCCGTCACGCGCGCCCGCAGAGAGGATATTGGAAATGCGGTTGCGCGCCTTTAGAAAAGAGGGCCGCGGCATATCCTCAGAAAAAATAGAAGACATTACATCGGCAATGGTAAAAATTTCTGAGGGCTGAGAGCGTAGGACACTGCTGACCGCTTCAGGCAGAGCCGTGTCGCGATACTCAGATTGAACATACTTTTGCCAGTTGGCAGCTCTGCCATCTTTTTTCTTGCGACGAGTCGCGGATTTACTCGCTTTAGTCTTGCGGCCAGGCTTCGCTTTGGCCTTGGCCTTAGTCTCTGTTTTTGCAGTGGTTGATTTTGCAGAAGTTGATTTTGCAGAAGTTGTCTCGGGGGCGGTTTCCGCGACCTCTTCAGGCATGGTTTCTACAACGTCAGCGGTCGTATCACTGTTTGCCGTATCATCTGCCGAATCACTATCAGCGGTAGCGGCCACAGATACATTCCCATCGGCAGCGCTCTCACCCGAAACAGCAGAAGGCTGGGCATCCGCATCTTGAAACATCCCAATAACAGTGCGCAAGCCCTGACGCTGCTCTTTGAGCTGATTGAGCTTGGACTCTAAAGACTCTACTTGCTGGGCCAGATCGCCCTCAACAGAAACAAGCTGGGAAAGAACAGGATCGCTCATCTTTGACAAATCCTCATTGAGTTAACAAAATTCCTTATCGATGGTTGGAAGAATCCCTACAAAAAATTAGAGCCTCCACGACTAATAGTTGAGTGTAGCGCCTTCTGCGACCGTTATACCTTAGTTCAACAACATTGCGTAACAATATCTTGATAACTAGCAGCGCGACAGCAGCAGCACAATATGAGTGACAACTCGATTGAAACACAATCTACCGAAACACAATCTACCGAAACACAATGGTCTTACTATTGTGTAGCAAGACGCGGTCTTCGATGTGATAGCGTAGCCCCCGAGCTAAGACTGTTTTCTCTATGTCTTTACCGTAGCGGATCAGATCTTCCGGAGAATCTGAATGATCAATTCGCACCACGTCTTGGTCAATAATCGGCCCACAGTCGAGATCTTCGGTAACGTAATGACAGGTCGCGCCAATCAGCTTCACGCCTCGGCTGTGGGCTTGATGGTAAGGCTTGGCTCCCATAAAGGAGGGCAAAAAGGAATGGTGAATGTTGATGATGCGTCCTGGATAGCGATCGCACACCTTCGCCGACAGAATTTGCATGTATCTGGCCAACACCATCACGTCTGTGTTGAGTGCTTCAAAGTGAGTCATTATTGCGTCATAGGCGGCTGGCTTGGTATCGGGTGTGACTGGGATATGAAGGTAGGGTATACCATGCCATTCCACCAACCCTCGAAACAGATCGTGATTGGATATGACGCAGGCAATCTCAATATCTAATTCTCGGCTGCGCCATCTAGAGAGCAAATCGTACAGACAGTGCCCGCCTTTGGAGACCAAAATGGCCACTCGTCTCTTCCGTGCAGAGTCTTGAATCGTCCAGTCCATATCGAACTGCTCGGCAATCGGCAAAAATCGACGGCGAAGTTCTTCTACGCCAAAGGCAAGAGAGTCGGCTAAAATCTCCTGACGCATGAAGAAGCGTTTAGTAGATCGTTCTGAGTGGTGCTGCGCTTCACTGATCCACCCTTGATTAGCTGCTATCAGCGAGCTAACTGCTGCGACAATGCCTACGCGGTCTGGGCAAGAAAGCGTCAAAATATAGCGCTGAGAAGAAATCATGAGTCAAGCTCGAACATAAGGGGAAGGGCAGCATCAGCTAGCAAGACAGCCGCGACGACGACGCCTAATAGTATCTCCCAATTTGGCACGATCCCATTGCTTGATAAGCTATAGCCCTCGCCACCTTGTTCATGACGTCACCAGCCAGGACACTCACAAGCTAGGACTCTCAGAGAACAGGGCTTTCAAAGAATAGAGCTCTCAGAGAATAGAGCTCTCAAAAAATTAGGATGCGTTTATTCAATGGTTCTGCGATCGCCTCGAATGCTTGTTCCCTTTTTCTTTATTCCAGCCGGGTTAGGGCTGATAGTACGCGCCGCGAGCTCGGCGACTTTAGCAGAACAACTGCTGGCATTAGCATTAGCACTGTTTTGCCCAGAGCTCGCTCGGATGGCGCTTGTCGATTTAGACAATATTGCGGCCTTCAGCCATCAACAAGACGCTGGTCAACCGGTCACCGAAACAGAGTCGCACAAGCTTATAGATCGTTTCTTTAAAGTTGCGGTCAGTACAATTGTTCTGGAAGCGACAGGGTTTTATACCGCGCTGATATCTCTTCAGTGGGGAGCGATCGCCATTATCCTTAGTCAGCTCTGGTTCAACCTGCTGGCCGGTATAGCGCTCCAGCCCAACCTGCTGTCTGATCCTTCTTCAGGAGAGAGCAGATCGATAGAGATGAGAAAAATGGGAATACAGGAAAGGGGGGCTGTACTCATAGCCAACGCGATTGGGTTAGCTTTGCTCAGTCTTTGGTTTCTGCAAGAGACTCGGATCTGGCTGGCCTCAGGGCTGCTCATCCTAGTTCTTCTCTTCCTCGTGATCAAATACGCAATCGTCAGTCCCCGCTCACGTTGAGCGCACTTTTGCAGCCCCCTTTACGGTTGCCTTTTCTCTGGATTTCAGCAACTGATGATGTCGTAAACAAATAGGCTAGAGCGATCAATTAATTTCGTAAAGTCCTGATGAAATCAGGGTTTTATAAAGTGTTGGACAAGCCACACAGAGATTTCGCCGCGACAGTTCTGCTTAAATTTCTCAAAAACTTCTGAAAAAATAGAGAAAAGCCTTGATTCTCAGCGAGAAAATGTTTAAATAGTGTTATTCTCAAAAAAGATTATTCTGTCTACAAGCGTTTCAGGCAAAATTCTTTCCTAAGATATCTTCCAAAAGACACCTCGGGCAGAATTACTTCCTTGCGAGCAACTGCTTAAGATCGTTGCAAAACCCCCTTGCACAGCCCTTACGCAAAACAGTTCTATTGCACAATCAGCCCGCCTAAACGCGTAGGCATCTGTATTTTCATTCACATTCACACTCGAAATAACAAGGAGACGATGACGTATGTCTACACCGGTTCTACCGCAGCTTTTAGAGGTTGACTCTGAGCTGTCGGCACAAGCTAGCGCACTGGAAGCTCAACTCAATGAGCTATATGAAAAGCGCAAAGGGATTCAAACTGTTATTGGGCTATTCGAGTCAGGTGGCACCCCTCCAGCCGAAGAGCTATCGGCCGCTACCGCCAGTGTTTCCCCCCCAGCACCCTCTGAAATAGCCGCATCCGCAGCGATCGCTCCTGAATCCACAGACCCCAAGCCAGCCGCAAAAGCGACTCAAAGCACCAAAGCCAAAAGCACTAAAACAACTGCTAAAGCCACCCAAGGGAAAAGTACAAAGACCCCTAAAGAGACTGCCAAGGTAAAAGCCACTAAGACTAAAGCCACACGGGGTCGCCCTGCTAAGGCTAAAACCGCTGCGACAAAAGCAGAAAAGTCCACAGCTGCCTCGAAGAAAACAGCGAAGCGCAGTGGGAGAACAGCTAACTGGCAGAAATATGTGCAAGAGAGCTACAGCAAGGCACCGCTGCCCGACGTTATCGTAGGCGTCTTACAGGCCCAACCGGGCAACGTCTTCAAAATTGCGGATGTGATGAACGCCGTGTTCAAAGAAGATATGCCCAAAAGCCACTTCTTAAAAGCCCGTAACCGCGTTTCTAATATCCTTTCAGCAGGGGCTCGCGACGGCCACTGGTATCGCGGTAGAGGCGGCACTTATAGTGCTTCTGAAAAGGCTATCAAGGCCGCTGGTTAACTATATAGCGTTACCCGGATGCATTCGGGTAACGCGAGTCACTTGGCCTGTTGTTCTGTAAGGCTTTCACCAGGGCAATCGTATTCAAGCCAAGTGAGAAACGCTATATGTTGGATTCGAAGCGCGAGATCTAATACAGCTAATTAACCGATCTGGCTCTAGGCAGGGTTCCTCCTTGTCTAGAGCTTCGTTATTGAGGCTTTCTTGGGGAGACTTGCTCACGTCAGTCAACCGCTCATGTAAACTAACAAAAGGGCGATCGCGCTACGAATCAGGCGCGCTATGAATCAACAGTAGTGACTGACCAACAACCGTGACTAACGATAAGAGCTCGGGAACTGATAGCGAAAAGGCCCTAGAGAGTCAAGTCTCCGCTCAGCGCTCAACGACATTGTGATTGTGTTGTCGTCGCCGCGCTCATATACCCAATATTCTCCATGACAAAACTGAGAGGCTATCCTGGGCAGTGGTTCAGGCCACCGCTGGACTTGATGAAATCGCTGCTTTGCCTGCAGCACTTGCTGAGTGAGTTCTAGGGTGAGTTGGCGATCGCCCGCCACTTTCCACCGCTTCGCAACAACCGACGGCTCTAATGCCGTTGCCCGGTTCCACCGGGCCGTTGTCTCCGCCGCTAGCGCCCGCTCAGCGCTCAGTTGCCCAGTCGAACAGGCTTCTAAGTGATGCAGCTGCTCAAGAGCACGATTCGCTGTCTGAGTGGTGTCTATCGCCCGTAGCTGAAGCATATATACAGGAGAGAACCCATAAGAGAGAGCAGAGGCTAGCCAATCACCAATCGCTGAGTTAGCATCCGAACGGTAAAGCGTCACATCTAACGAACGCTGTGAGATACTGTACTGTAGCCAAACATCGAACTGTCGTCCGGCTAAGACAGACTGCTGCTGAGCCTGCTGGATCAAGCGCGTCTGCCACACTGTTGGCACGTTCTCCACATGACGCAAAAGCCCCGCTTGCTGCTCAGACACCCCAGAGGTCAGGATCTGAGAAACTAGATCGGGGCGCTGAAGAACGGCCTGATTCAAGCGCCATGATGCCTCGAGCGCGCCGAGCATCTCCGGCTGTTGACCACGCTGGCTGTTGTCAATCACACTGAGCAGCAACAGCCGCTGCACATCGCGAACATTTACAAACCCAGGAAAGGGATAGCCCGGATTTTGCATACGCTCTAGATCCAGATTCCACCGAGGAAGATCACTCTCTAAAATATGTGATTGAGCGGCTGTAAGGCTTTCTGCGTAAGTATCGAGATACGCACGCAGCTCCGGTGGGAGGGCCGCTAAAGGCCCAGCGATCTTAGTTGTCTGCGCTGCTAAAAACCGACTCAGCGATTTATCAACTGCCTGATAGGCAAGCTCAGCCTCTGAATTAGTCCGGAAGAGCAGATCGCCAGGATCGCTAGGATTAAACCCCAAGTCAGCGCCTAGTCGGTCAAATCGCTGCGCAGATTCGTTCCTTTCGACACTAGAAAACTGGGCAAAGAAATGCTTTGCCTCTACATTCATCTGGCGCTGCTGCTGCCGTGCCTGAACACCGCTTCGCAACAGTATCACCCAAGGCAGCGCAAACATCCCAAGGACAATTAAGAATAAAAAAGGTCGAGGGCGACTGAGCTGCTCTTTTTGGTCGGCAGTAAGCTTCAATTGGCTGTGGGGTGTTAGGAAGAGCTGATCGCGTCTTTTAGGTGCTCACTTAGCCTTCCCAACACGCTGTTTCATCTGCGCTTTCCTATCCACGCTTTCTTTGCCTACGCTTTCTTTGCCTACGCTTTTTGTTGGCTCGTTCTAGCCGCCTCTAGATTAGTCAGACGCGACGCATCAGGTCCGAGGTCTGGCTTTGTTTACCTTGAGCGTACGGCCCATCCATTCGGCCCCATCTAGCGCATCGATAGCAGCTTGTTCCTCGCTCTCGCTACCCATTTCTACAAAAGCAAAGCCTCGCACTCGGCCAGTTTCACGATCAGTCGGAACTTTAACAGACTTGACCGAACCATATTCCGTAAATACCTGATTGATGTCCTCCTGAGTCGCATCAAAAGACAGGTTACCAACATAAATTGACATAGAAGCGTCTCTAGAGTGTCTCTAGAGTATGGATTACAAGACTTGAGATAAATCTGCAGGCTACATATGCAAACTATACGGCTGTAAACCGTACAGATTAGGCCGCATATTTATGCTCCCTATTTATCTTCTCGATTCACTATCTCTTACGAGTTGGCACCTCACAAAAAGTAGATATCAGCAACAGTAGCACAGTCCTAGGACAGAGAACTAACCCACCCTACGCAAGCCCTTTACTTATTCTATGATCTACCCGTCTATCGCCCATTTTGGCTGTAGCACGCACTACAAAATAACTGCCCTACTCAGAGACAATTTAAAGAGCTGTTCTATTGTGAGGCTTCAGATTTTTCCTATGAATACTATTTTTCATCTTTCATTTCCCGTTGAAAACATTCCTGAGACCAAGCGCTTTTATGTTGAAGGGCTAGGCTGCGAAGCCGGTCGTGAGGGCCTAGGCTCGCTCATTTTAAACTTGCAAGGCCACCAGCTAGTGGCACATGTGGTCTCAGGGCCAATTGAGCCGCAGCGGGGCATCTATCCGCGTCATTTTGGGCTAACGTTTCAGACTGAAGCTGAGTGGGCAGCGCTGTTGGCCCGCGCAAAAGACAAAAAGCTCACTTTCCATCAACAGCCTAAGCATCGCTTTAAAGGGGAGCGGATAGAACACCGCACATTCTTTCTAGAAGATCCGTTCCATAACTTGATGGAGTTCAAGTATTACGTCTATCCCAGCGCTGTTTTTGGTGAGCATCAATACTCTAAAGTGGGAGATGCTCACGAGAAGTCTCTTGTCTAACTGTGAGCAGGTGATCAGCGCAGCGAGCAAGTAGCGTTTACGGCTAAGACTTTTCCTGATTGCGATCTTCCCAGCGAAATAGAAAGACCATCAGTGCGACAACCCCGATCTGCAAAGCAAGATTAGGTAAAGACTGGGCAACATCACGACCTGCCAAAATTTTAGTGAAAAAGACAAAAC
This sequence comes from Phormidesmis sp., assembly GCA_049680585.1. Classification (GTDB taxonomy): domain Bacteria; phylum Cyanobacteriota; class Cyanobacteriia; order Phormidesmidales; family Phormidesmidaceae; genus Phormidesmis. The sequence goes on along the minus strand of JBAUIB010000130.1, from coordinate 37,400 downwards.
CACCAATGGCTCCTGAGGCCCCGAAAGCAGCGTAGAGGAACTTTCGTAATCCTTTATAAGGGGCTTCGGCTTCGGCCAATAAGCGGGCATAGCGCTCTTTACTCATGCCCGTTGGTGGGTTGGGGTTAGGTTTGTTTTGAGTCTGCTTGAAATCTTGTCGTTTGGCCTTTTTGCTAGATGACTTGCCCTTTGCCATGAACCGATCCAAATCCTAACGATATCGCTTTTATCACTTTATACACCGGCTGCTATAATTCATAGCTGAAAGACCAATGCACACCCTCTAGTAGCGAAAAAAGGGGAGTGGACGTGTTGGTATGCCGATGTGGCTCAGGGGTAGAGCAAATCATTCGTAATGATTAGGTCGCCGGTTCGAATCCGGCCATCGGCTTTTTCGATTGGGTCTTATTTAATGGGTTCTTACACAGGCTGTCGGCGGCGTCTGGCCACTGTCGTCGCTAACTCTTCTCGCCCGGCGCGAATGAGGGCTTCATCTCGAATTCGGCAAGAGTCGCACAGTCCGCAGGGAAGCTCTTCACCGCTATAGCAAGACCAGGTGGCTTCAATCGGCACGCCTAGCCGCAATGCTCTACGGACAATATCGGCCTTTGAGTCCATCACTAAAGGGGCGATTAGTTTGGGCGCGTTGCCCTCTAGTCCAGCTTTAGAAGAGAGCTGGGCAAGGGTTTGAAAGGCTGCTAAGTAGTCTGGGCGACAGTCTGGATAGCCGGAATAGTCAACCGCGTTGATCCCCAAGTAGATGGCGCTAGCCGCTTGCGCTTCGGCCAAAGAAAGGGCGATCGCAATAAATACCGTATTGCGCCCCGGCACATAGGTGGAGGGAATGCCTTCTGCCTGCAGGCCCTCCACCGGTAAGGCCATTGACTGATCGGTGAGGGATGAGCCGCCCCACTGAGCCAGGTTAATCTCAACTACATGGTGATCGACAATTCCCAGCGCTTGGACTACAGCTTTAGCGGCCAATAGTTCCTTTTCATGACGTTGTCCGTAGGCAAATGACAGCGCAATCACCTGATAACCATCGGCGATCGCCTGAGCCGCGCAGGTCGCCGAATCCAATCCCCCGGATAGTAAAACCACGGCCTTAGGCTGGGACACAGCCGCTCGATTTTCCTGATTCACTTGATTTTGCATTTGCTTTTTCTCATTTTCCATAACAACCATCTCGCGCTTTAAAAAAATTGTGTGCTACTCGCCTTTTTGTCTATGCTCTTTATCTATGCTTTTGTTGCATGTCTAGGTGAGTGAGCGCTTTATCGCTTTAAATTAAGGGCGTCATTGAAGGCATAGCGTAGCAAAACGCATCCATTTGGGGATTCAATTTTTATGGATTTAGGTCTAAAAGATAAGGTGGCCGTGGTCACGGGCGGAGATTCAGGGATCGGCAAGGCAACGGCTGAAATACTATTAAAAGAGGGCGCAAAGGTTGCTATTCTCAATCGCTCTTTTGACGAAATTGACGACCTCAAAGCCTTTGGCGATCCGTTTCCAGTCAAAGCAGATATCACTCAGCTCGATCAAGTCGAAGCCGCCCGCGACAAAATTACAGAACACTTCGGAGCCGCTGAAATTTTGGTGCACTCAGCCGGCATCACAGGCGCTGTCGGTGACTTTTTAGAAATTGACGACGACGGCTGGATGAAAACAATTGATGTCAACTTGATGGGAACGGTGCGGGTTTGCCGGACGTTTATCCCGGCGATGCGCGCCGCGGGCTGGGGCCGAATCGTGCTGCTGGGCTCTGAAGATGCCGTGCAGCCGTACATTGAAGATATGCCTTATTGCGCTTGTAAGGCCGGTACGCTAAATCTTACGAAGAACCTTTCCAAGGCATATGCGAAAGATGGCGTGCTGACAAATATGGTTTCTCCTGCGTTTGTGAAAACGGCAATGACAGATGCGATGATGCGATCGCGCGCCGAAGAACGCAATGTCACGATGGATGAAGCCGTCGAAAGCTTTCTGGCTGAAAACCGTCCCGGCATTGAAGTAGGCCGACGGGGCCGGGTAGAAGAAGTCGCTGCGGTGATCGCCTTTTTGTGCTCAGAGCATACTAGCTATGTGGTGGGCTCAAACTGGCGCGTCGATGGTGGATCGGTCTCTACAATTTCCACATAAGGAAGCAGGCTTGCTTGAGGGCGCTCATTTAACAGAATCTTCTGGCTGGCCATTATCTTTTGGCGGACCGCTGTTGTGCTTGGGCAGCAGCGGAGCGGCCACATCGACAGCTGTGGCATAGAAACGCTGTGTCGGATAGGCCAGTGAAATGCTCGAGTTTTTTGCAAATTCGCGCAGCACGTTTTCCCACAGCACTTGTTCCGAACCACGGCGGCGACGGGGTTCACAGAGATAGCGCATAGTGAGCAAAATGCCGCTTTCTTTGACGGTGGTGTACACCGTTGGCGTGAGTTTGGAATAAAAGATCATATACTTTTGCCCTGCCTTACGCAGATGCTCTTCGGCAGTGCCGCTCAGATGCTCAGCATGGTTATTCACCTGCGTAAATAAGATCTTTTTGGCTTCTTCCCAGTCGCTCTCAAAAGTCACCAGCACGGGGATTTCGTGCCAAATGTATTTAAATCCCTGGGAGTAGTTAGCGATCGCCTCTTGAAAGACCTTACCATTGGGCACATGGATAATTCGTCCGGTACTCTGATCGGTCTCGACCCAGTTACCGATTTCCATCAGGGTAAATTGAAACACGCCAATGTCGATGACATCGCCAGAATGCTCGGAAATTTGGATGCGATCGCCCATTTGAAACGGCTGTCGCCACAGAATAAACAGCCAGCCCACCAAATTGACCAGTGGATCTCGCATGACAACAGCTAGACCGGCTGCAAACAAACCCAAAAAGGTCGAGAGGCCCTCCATATTCGGTAGCCACAGCAGCACCATCGCAAAGCCGTATATGCAATAGGAAATATAGCCTATCCATTTGCGCCAGGCATAGCGGAGCCGCGGCGCGCTGATCTGCCGGTTGATCACCTTTGTCGCCGCAATCCGCAGGGCGCTCACCAGCGCGAACCCGACTATCGAGACCACCAGATTATTGCGAATAGCTTCGTCTATAAACGTCTCAGGCAGAACAATGGCCTTCAGCGCCGACGCTAGATATGCTGCTTGCGCCACCCATAAAATAGACGAGCACAGGGAAATGAACATTGAGCTCTAAACAGTAAAGATTGAGAAGACAACAGTCAAAAGCATGAGCGCAAAGCTCTATCTACCGCCAAAAGATAGAGATTACAGCAAAAAGAGGAAGAAAAAAGATAGAAGCAGAAAAGTCAGACAGCTTCATGATAAATAAAAGGTAACGACGTCATTTACAAAGTTATGACGCTATCGACCGAAAAATTATGGTTTATATATAGTCCGCCTAGGAGTATTTACATACAGTCGTCACATAAAGCACAATCTAAGGAATGAGATACCCCATCAGTATGAAAAATTCAGCACGGTCTGTCGCATTAGATAGGCGATTTCCCTATCTTTGCAAGGTGCTGTATTTTCCCCCCGATCAGCAGACGTTAGAAACCTCTCATCGGGCCCCGACGACTAAGCTTGACTGGTACTTACGTGCGCCGATGATGCCAAGGGTCGGTGATGTCATTCCCTACGAGCAGTATTGGTTTTCAGTGACCACCGTTATTCTAGAAGACTGCTGTAGCGCTGACGCAATTTCAAAGGTAGACAAAGTGGCCGGGCGAATCGCTGAAAAGGAGGACTCGCCTAAATGGCATGCGGTTGTGTGGGTGAGTTTTTGGGGTGTGGCGTCTGTTTAAATGCTAGCGCTGGTTAAAAAACTAAAGCATCGGTTTGGCGACGTTCTTTTGCCATAGCCAAATGCTGCCCGCGCAGAGGGCACTGGTCCACCACATCGCAGCGGCGGCTGTTTTGCCAGAGAGCACGTAGCCAGCGCCTAGTAACAGTAGGGCGATCGCACTCGCTCCGGACACCAGTAGCATCAGCTTGACGGTTCGCGTCGCTAGCAGCAGTCGCTGGGCCATATCGTCTCCGGCACTGAGGGTCAGGGAATGGGCAGCTGCCTGAAAAGATTCGACCTTAAGGGTATCTACTTGGTAGTAAGTGCCGAGCGCCTGATCGCGAAGAGCCGGATCAGAATGAAGGCCGAATTGCTTGGCAAGCGCGATCGCGCTCCTTATCTGACGCTTTGTCGCGACGGGACGAAAGGTCTCAAACAGGGACTCCCGGTATACACCCGTCTGAGCCATGTCTAAAATGCGCCCTGTTAGCTCCTTCATCGAGAGCTGAGCGGCCATCAGGTTTTTCGTCATCGCCTTGCTCATTCAACATCATTAAAATAGTACACGAGAACTACTATAGCTAAGGCAAGCAATATAAAAAGGAGGTACAGGCTTTTCAGACCATACCTCCTTTTATCGGCTTTTCAGCTTTCTGAGCTTTTCAGCCCTACCTGCCTTGAAGCAAAGACAGGCGAAAGGACGGCGACCTACATCATGCCCATGCCGCCCATGCCACCCATACCGCCCATGCCGCCCATGCCACCCATGCCACCCATGCCGCCATCGGGCATTGGCGCTTCAGGCTCAGGCTTCTCGACCACCAGAACTTCCGTTGTCAGCACCATGCCAGCCACAGAGGCCGCATCTTGCAAGGCCGAGCGAACAACTTTTGCAGGATCTACAATGCCGCTACTCATCAGGTCTTCGTACTGACCCGTCATGGCATTGTAGCCATAGTTGAAGTCCATCGCTTTAACTTTTTCGACAACCACAGAGCCTTCTGCGCCTGCATTGTCAGCGATCTGACGCAAGGGGGCTTCCAGGGCTCGCTGAACGATATCGACAGCCGTCTTCTCTTCATCAGAAAGAGAGTCCTTTAAGGACTGAAGGTTCTGAGCGATGTGCAGCAATGTCGCGCCGCCACCTGGAACAATACCCTCTTCTACAGCCGCTTTAGTGGCACTGAGCGCATCCTCAATGCGAAGCTTGCGGTCTTTAAGCTCAGTTTCAGTAGCCGCCCCTACTTTGATTACCGCGACACCACCCGCAAGCTTGGCCAAACGCTCCGCAAGCTTTTCTTTGTCATATTCGGAGTCAGTCAGCTCTAGCTCGCGGCGAATCTGCTCAACCCGCTTACCAATATCGGGCTTGTTACCACTGTCAGACACAATTGTGGTGGTGTCCTTTGTGATAGTGACTTTGCTAGCAACCCCTAGCATATCTAGCGTAGCGCTCTCCAAGTTGAGGCCCACCTCTTCAGAAATCACCTGACCGCCTGTAAGCACTGCAATATCCGCGAGCAATGCTTTGCGGCGCTCGCCAAAGCCAGGAGACTTGATCGAAGCCACATTCAGTACGCCACGCGCCTTATTGACCACCAAGGTAGCCAAAGCTTCGCCTTCAACATCCTCAGCAATAATCAAGAGCGGCTGGCCAGAGCGAGTCACTTGCTCTAGTACAGGCACCAGATCTTGAACAGAGCTGACCTTCTTATCAACAATTAGAATGCGAGCATTCTCTAGCTCGACAATCATTCGCTCTTGGTCGGTGACGAAGTACGGTGACATATAGCCCCGATCAATCTGCATCCCTTCCACTACGTCGAGTTCAGTGTCCAGAGACTTCGATTCTTCAACGGTGATGACGCCGTCTTTGGTAACCTTATCCATTGCTTGAGCGATCATAGCTCCAATGGTGTCATCGTTACCCGAAGAAACGGCGGCTACTTGAGCGATGTCAGAGCCTTCTACCGGCTTAGCCGCTGAGGCAATGTCACCAACCAGCTGAGCCACCGCTTTCTCGATACCGCGACGCAGACTCACCGGATTAGCACCTGCCGCCACGTTCTTGAGCCCTTCGCGGATGAGTGCTTGAGCCAATACCGTTGCTGTAGTCGTCCCGTCCCCAGCCAAATCGTTTGTCTTAGATGCCACCTCCTGAATCAAACGAGCCCCTGTGTTCTCGTAAGGATCTTCTAGCTCTATCTCTTTTGCAATTGTGATGCCGTCATTGACAATCTGAGGCATGCCGAACTTCTTCTCGAGAACGACGTTGCGGCCTTTAGGACCCAACGTGATTTTGACTGCGTCCGCCAAGGCATTGACGCCGCGCTCAAGCGCTTGACGCGACTTTTCATCAAACAATACTAATTTCGCCATATGCCAGTTGTTACGAATTTTTCATTCCAAAACTTAGCACTCAGTAGCTGAGAGTGCTAATCTAACTCACAATGTAACGGGAGTGAGCTGAAAGGGAAAAGTCGCAATAACCGATCCTCTTCGCTTTCTCACTAAAAAAAGGCGTAGGCCGATAATGAGCCTACGCCTCTGAAAAGCGCCATAATTCTAAGCCAGATAGCTAAGCTAGATGCTAAGCCAAACAGCTAAGACGCTTGTAAATGGGATCTATATAGAAGCCTGGCCTTCGACCGGACCGCCAATGGCCTTCCAAGCGGGCAGGCCGCCTTTGATGGCGCTCACTTTCTCAAAACCAGCATTGTATAGCTGGGTTGCAGCCTCAACGGCCTGCTCGTCTGAGCTGCTGTAAACAAATAAATCGCGGCTGGGTTCAAGCGCGCCTTGGGCACGCTCTATAAGATCAGCAATAGGCATCGGCATTGCGCCTGTAATCCGCTCGCGGTTGAACTCTTCGCGATCGCGCACATCTAATATGGACAGCGCAGGCTCGCCCCACTCTAATCGCGCCTTTAGATCAGACGGCGAAGAGTCCGCCTTAAAGTCATCGGGAACAGGCGTCACCTTAGCAACAGCGGTTTGTACTTTCTCGACGGCTTCGAGCGCCTGATTTTCTTTTTCGTCTGCTTTGTCTATCACTTTAGCAGCCGTATCTTTGGCTGCTTCAAAAGCTTCTCCCGATGTTTCTGGTGTGGCTCCGGTTGTAGCTTCGCTTGTCATTTCATCTGCCATGAGTGTGCTGTCCTTCTTCCTAATATTCGTTCGTTGTCACGAGCAAAGCAGCTATTCAATAATGGTGAAAGCTGCCAGCTCAATAGAGTTAGTGGTACGCACCAGCTCTAATGTTGGTTGCCTGGAGATTTGTATGTATCAAGTTTCATAAGAGTCCTAACGCGGCTCCTCTTTAGAATCGACATCCAGCTCATAGCGGTCCTGATCTCGCGCTTGGAGATCCTCAGCAACAGAGAGAGACTCTTCTGGCTGAACATCGAGACCCGCATGGGTGCCCATCTTGTCAACGCCCATTCCGGCTTCTTGCGCAGGTGATCCGTCACCGGCGTGAGCAGCCTTGCTATCGAGCGCAGCTTGCTTAGGCTGAGTGTCTGCCTTTTCCATACTGTTTTTCATCTCCAAACGGTGTTTTTATTTATACCGCTCGCCTATCACCTAATTGGTCAATTGACTGGCCAATTAGCCTAACCAACCAGCCTGATGGCAGCGGAATATATAAAGCAATTAGCCTACATCCATAGGGAATAACCTCCATGTATGAGTAAGCTTTGCATTTGTTAATAAATTAAAGAATGGTCGCCATAATAACCTCTACAGGTAGACAGAATTATCCTCTCTCTTGAGGGACAGTAGGGAGGAGAATGTTAGAAAAGGGGTAACTCCCTCTATACTTCTAAGCATTTTCATCAGACAAAAAGCCGTTATCTCAATTGTAAGGACGTATATGCGCGGGCTGAAGGGAAAGAATGTATTGGTCACTGGCGCAAGCAGCGGGATTGGCCGGGCGATCGCCACTCGATTTGCCGCTGAAGGTGCCCATGTGGCGGTGAACTACTACAAAGGAGATGAGGAAGCCGACGCCACCGTCCAAGAAATGCGAGCGGCTAGTGCGGCTGCCGGGATTGCATCGGGAAGCCTCAAAGATATGACCGTACAGGCCGATGTCTCCAAAGAAAAAGACGTCAGCACGATGTTTGAAAAAGTCATTTCCACCTTTGGGGGTCTTGACATTTTGGTCAACAACGCTGGGATGCAAATTCAAGGAAACTCTCACGAAATTCCGCTCGATCAGTTCGACAAAATGATCGATATCAATATGAGAGGCGCTTTTCTGTGTGCTCGAATGGCGATCGCTCATTTCCTTGAAAACGGCGGCGGCGTTATCGTAAATGACTCCAGCGTGCATGAGCTCATTCCGCGCCCGCAGTATGTCGGCTACACCATGAGCAAATCGGGGATGCGCGGCATGACCCGGACCCTTGCCCTAGAGTACGCTCGCGATAATATCCGGATTAATTCATTTGCCCCCGGCGCGACTCTCACGCCGATCAACCCCTGGAAAGACGATCCGCAAAAAAAGGCCGATATTGAGAGCCACATCCCAATGGGGCGGGCAGGTACGTCGGAAGAAATGGCAGCGGTCGCCGCTTTTTTAGCCTCTGACGATGCGGCCTATATCACGGGTCAAACCCTCTTCATTGATGGCGGCCTCACGCTGTTCCCCTCTTTCCGGACTCCTTGGACCGGCTGACAAACAAAACGGTCCGACGGGTAAGCCTTTGGCTGCAGCGGACAGGTAAAAGATTCTCTACTTTGCTGAAAACTTATGAAATCTTGGATGGTTATTGGGGGAGTGACGCTAGTCATCGCCCTGCTTGCTAACGCGATTAGGCCCAAAGATGTCAAGTGGTTTAGGCGGCTCCAGCGGCCTGACTGGCTGACCTTTGAAAAGCTCATCCCGGTTATTTGGACCGTTACGTTTGTCTGCGGGGCGTGGTCTGCCTACATTGTGTGGGAGCAAACTCAATCTTGGAGCTGGATGGCCGCTTACATCTTGCTAGAGCTAGTGACGGTGGCCTTTACGCCAGTTTTGTTTTGGTCTCATAGTCTCAAGATCGCGACATATGTGGGTGGCGCAGGCTTCGTGATTGGCCTACTGCTGGCTGTTAGCGCACTTCCTATTTCTATCTGGGCGGCGGTCCTGCTAATTCCCTACCTGCTGTGGAGCCCGATTGGCACCCTTACCACCTGGCAGATGGATCAGCTAAATAACTAGAGCCTGACTTCTCCTAACTTCTCCCGGCCTCTACTGGCTTTCTAGGACGAAGCTGCCAGGTCTGCTAGGGGCTCCGACAGAGGTGCTGGCAGCGTTAGCCCGCTGTGATCAGCCCCTTCTTCTAGGACAATCGGATCGAGGTCGTAGTGGCGCCACTCGCCCTGATACTGCTCGGCAATTAGAGGCCGAAGCACAAACTGAGGTATTTCTCCCGCCGGGTCGTAGTTCACATCTACGCGCAGCGCGGAATAAGGACGGCGCTTTTGGCTGCCGTGACCAGAGCGCCCAATAAACAGGTGGCACTTGGCAACTGGCCGGCCATACTCCTCTAGCACCGGCCCTTCTTGCCGTTGCCGGCGTAGACTAAAGCCACTGCCCCCGCACACGATCCAGGGAATGTGGCGATCGCCATGCCCAGTATCTTCAGTTTTTAAATATTCAAAGCAGTGCGCATGACCGCTCAACACCAAATCTACCAGTGGCCTAGAGTCGGCGGGTGCATCTGCCGGTCTGACAGCAGCCTCGACCGCATTGAGCACCCGGCGCAAATGAAATCTGACTGACAGCGTTTGCGCCTGAAACCACTTTGTCTTTTCGGTCACATAGGGCGGATGGTGAAAGTACAGCACGCGGCCCTTAGCGCTTTTATCTTGCCAGGAAGCGATCAGGCGATCGCGCAGCCAGTCGAGCTGTTCAGTATCTAGCGAGTCGCTAGACGAGGCATTGAGCTGCTTCTCAATATCCCAGAGCTGTTCTTCTACCTGCTCAATCTTGGCGTAGAGGCTAGTTGCCCGCTCAGCTTCCTCTGGAATATCCATATCGAGGCTGGTCGACTCTGCCAACATCGATTGCATCTTCGCTTCTAGCTCATCTTGATACGCTTCTATTTCCTCTCTTTGAGCTTTGCCCTCCGCCGTTTTGGGAATGGGCTGAGGTGCATTAAAGGTATTGCTATCAAGTGCGAAAAAATCGATGCCGTTGCGCCGGAACGTGTAATAGCGATTGGGTAATCGCGTGAACTCTCCGGGAATATAGCCCAAGCAACGCCCCGTTTCAGTTTTGTGGCTATAACGCTTTTGCAAGTGCGAAGAGAGCTGAGCAGACCCTACCGCTTGCAGATAGTCTACAAACGCTCGGGTAAAGGCCTCTCCCTGAAAAGAGCCGTGCCAGCCAATATCTAAATTGATACGCTTGCGCAGCAATCGGCGTAAAGGGGTCAGAGCCTTACTCAAAAGTCCGGCTGTGACCGTTAAGTCGTAATAGTCATGATTGCCCAATACAGGTAGAAAGGGCTTTTTGAAGATCATTTTGTCGAACCGAATTTTTTTGGGGTTTTCACCACCCACTAGAAATTCGCGGTAAGGGTCGATAAAATTGTCGGGATACTGCTCGCTAGATCCGGTTAGATACACCACATCGCCCGTGTGCACCACAAAGTCACACTCGTCAGAATGAGCTAGTAGACGCTCATTAACATGTCGCTGAGGGCGATCTCGCAAATGCCGACTCGTGCCGCTATCCCCAATCACCAAAAAAGAGAAGCTTTTTTGAGCGGACGCCGAATCGCTCGTCTTATCGTCTAATCCACTGTGATCTAGATCCGGTTCATCAGTCGCAGGCTTATCTAAAATCTCTAGCCGAGTTTGATCAATGCCATACTGCTCAATCAACGAATGCTGCCAGCGTACTCGCTCTTTCATTCGAGCAATTTTAGTAGCGATCGCCGGATCAGATACAAATCTCATACAATATCCTGAAGCAATTCAGCGCTGCCTCGCCAGTTTATCAGCAAACGCTTGCTGCTTGGCCTGCTCACGTCATCTATATGCGATAGAAACATTAGCCACGACAAACTGTAAATATCAGTCTTTCGCAGTGGCTAACTTTACAATGTTCTGCCACCCCCGATAGAGTTTTCCCGTTGCCGCTTTCTCTATTCTTTATAGGTATGAGGTTACGCCTTTTCAGACGCAAGCGCTCTTATAGAAGCAATCTGAACTGCTCGCAACCCAACTTTTACTAAGCAAATGGAGACTTTACAATGGCTAGCGAAGATAAAGAGAAGAATCTCAATACTAGCGATAAGCAAACCCCGATAGAAGGCAAAACCCGCACGACTGGTCAGGGCTCTAATGCAGAGACTCGTGACGGCGCTGAGCCCGAAGCTCCTGGGAATGACGGCACTGTCGCTGGTAGCCCCAACCAAGGCACGGAAGCGCGCTAAGGTATCGGGTTCAAACCTTACTCAACACCTAGTCGGGCCTTGCTAACCCTTGTTATTGAGCGCCTTGCTTGCACATCAGGCCGGACGGCAACCCTTTATGAGCTGTTTCCCGGCCTGATTCTATGAATTCTCTTACAAAACGCCTACAAAACTTTTTGCCTCCGACCTGCCATGACGACCTCACAACAAGAACGACGCCCCACTCCTGACGAAATTCACGCTCAGCAGCTACCCTACCCTGCTAGTCAGGAGGATATGAATCTTGCGCCTGACAGCGACCTTTCTAATTACAAGGCAGCCGGTAAGCTAACAGGCAAAGTCGCCATTATTACGGGTGGCGATTCGGGGATTGGCCGGGCGGTGGCGATCGCCTACGCAATGGAAGGGGCCAATGTCGCTATTTTATACAACGTCAACGACGCCGACGCTGACAAAACCAAAGCGATGGTAGAGGAAAAAGGTGGCCAGTGCTTACCGATCAAGATGGACGTGCGTGAGCCCGAAGCGTGCGAAGCAGCCGTCCAGCAAACCATCGAAAAGTTTGGCCAGCTCAATATCTTAGTGAACAACGCTGCCTTTCAGATGGTTCAAAGAGACCTCGCGGACCTCACCATCAAACAGTTTCACGAGACTTTTGAGACCAATATATTTGGCTACTTTCACATGTTCAAAGCCGCCGCGCCCTATCTCGAAGCAGGCGACGTCATTATCAACACAGGTTCGATTGTCGGCAAAATCGGTAAGGGGATGTTAGTAGACTACTCGTCTAGCAAAGGCGCTGTTCATACCTTTACCAAATCACTCGCGCAAAATCTGGCTGATAAAAAAATTCGAGTCAATGCGGTTGTCCCTGGGCCTGTATGGACGCCTAATATTCCGGCAACAATGCCAGCCGATAAGGTAGAAGGATACGACAGCGACAATGCGATGAGCCGAGCCGGTCAGCCAGAGGAACTAGCGCCCGCCTATGTCTTCCTAGCCGCTGAAGATAGCAGCTTTATGACTGGCGCATTAGTCGATGTCACTGGCGGACAGCTTTCAAGCTAAAGCAATGTCTCCACGTCTCTAAGGAAAAAAGGTATAAAACAAAAGGCTGAGCTTCGAATCCGCTCAGCCTTTTTAGCCACATATATAGTGAATTCCTAGGGCTGAATGCCTCCGTACATCTAGGAATCGCCATTCTTGTCAATTTTTGGGACAACATCTGGCCGCTCTTTTCCTTCCCAACCGGCCGGACGCTTGGAGTTGTACCAAGCAATGGAGCCAATACCCACCGCTGCGGCGAACCCGGCTACGCCGACAACAGTCAAAAATAGAGAGTACGGAATACCGGTTTCCTGCATCAGTAAGTACATGTTTCAAACCCCTCTAGCCCAAAGGACCTTTCAAAAAAAACAATCCTTACTACCATACCAGTTGAGTTTCACGGGTATTTTATACGATTTGATACGGTGCAGTTCACTCCCCTGTTTGCAGGGCGTAGCAGATGAAAGCCGCCCCTGAAAAAGCCGCTGCTGCTGCTGGATTGAGATACGTTCAAGATGACATGCCGGGTATTCACCGCCAGCGGTGGGGTAAAGGCTTTAGCTACCTATTACCAAATGGCGATCGCCTCTCCTCCTCCGCCAAGTCCGGTTCCCCCAAGGCGAAGCTCCGCCAGCGCATCGAAGATTTGGTCATTCCTCCCAACTGGGAAGACGTTTGGATTTGCACCGATCCCGACGGCCACCTACAGGCAACAGGTCGCGATGCCAAAGGCCGCAAACAGTACCGCTATCACCCTGACTGGCGCGCGTTTCGAAATTTACAAAAGTTCGACCGGATGGTCCCTTTTGGGCTAGCACTAAGCGAACTTCGTCAGCAGGCAAAGGCTGACTTGGCGCTGCCCAACCTCTCGCGCAAAAAGGTGACAGCCGCCATTGTACAGCTGCTAGATCGCACCTTGATTCGAGTGGGAAATACAGAATACGCTAAGCAGAATAATTCTTACGGGCTGACAACGCTGCGCGATCGCCATGTCGATATTGAAAAAGATCAAATCGATTTCCACTTCAAAGGCAAGAGTGGCGTAGAACACGAGATTAAGCTGGAAGATCCTAAGCTTGCCGAGGTCGTCAAACGCTGCCAGGACATCCCAGGCTACGAGCTCTTTCAGTACTACGACGAAGCAGGTAATCGGCAGACCGTTGACTCTGGCGATGTCAACGACTATCTGCAAAGTATTACTGGTGAAAGTTTCACGGCAAAAGACTTTCGCACTTGGGCTGGGACCACCGTCGCCACCGATACACTGCATCAGCTCGGTGAGTGGGAAAAAGAAACAGAAGCGACTCACAACGTCGTCGTTGCGATCAAAGCCGCCGCTGAGCGCCTCGGAAACCGCCCTGCCACCTGCCGCAAGTACTATGTGCACCCAATCGTGCCGGAAAACTACATCGCAGGAGAACTGATAGCGCAGTTAATTGAAGCCCAAAGCGAGGCACAGGCTAAGCCAAGCGAATGGCTAGCGCATCACGAGCAGGCAGTGCTCACGCTCCTTGAATCCATTTGAGCAGTGTCACTATTCTCCAACATCACAAATGCCTCGCTAAAATCGCTCCCAGCCTGCTGATTGCCGATCACTATTAGGTGGCAATTGCTGAATAATCTCTGTCAAAATTTCCCAAGATTCCACCAGTCTAGGACCCGGTCGATTGAAATACTGATTGCCATCCGTTACATAAACCCGACCGCTTCTGACGGCTTTCAGCGTTGACCACTCCGGCTTTGCCGCCATTTCCATCGTTGCCTTGCGCGTCTGCGCTAGGGTATAGCCGCAGGACATTACTACGATAATATCTGGATCGGCTGCCGCCAGCTCCTGCCAGCTCATCCACTCTGAATGAGCACCCGCTTTACCCAAGCAGTCATCACCGCCCGCTAAATTCACTAGCTCCGGCACCCAGTTTCCTGCCGCCATCAAAGGCTCAGTCCACTCTATACAGGCTACTTTCGGCACTGGCGACGCGTTCTCTCTGCCAGCCACCACAATCCGAGCCTTTAGCTGCTCAATAGTGGCGGTAGCCGCTGCTTGACCGGCCGTTGAGCTATCCAAAGCGTCGGCCACACGGGCCATATCCGTCCAGATATCTGCTAGTCGCTCAGGCTGCAAAGAAATCACCTGAATTTGGTCGGGCGCTATCCCTACCAAGCTGGCCACTGCCTGCTCTACTTCACTCAGGCTAACCGCACAAACTTCGCACTGAGCTTGGGTGACGATATGAGTCGGCTGCAAGTCGGCCAGCACCGCTGTATTGACGCGATACACGCTCAGCGCCGAGGCAAGTAGCTCACTGACTCGCTGGTGAATTTCTGCGCTGGTGCCAACCGGATCAAACTTAGGCTCTGTGCAAACTGGCAGCGATCGCACCGCCGCCGGAAAATCACATTCGTGCGATCGCCCCACCAAATACCGGCCATAGCCCAACTTCGCGACAATCTCCGTCGCACTGGGAATCAACGACACTATCCGTAAATCAGTCGTATCCACAGCCTGCCCCTATAAAAACGAACGCTTCATACATAGCTCATCCCAATTTCACGGGCACACTGCCTATACAGACCCTCTTTTTAACTGAGCACTCTGCCGCTGACTGGCTACTGATCCTTCTGTGTGAATTGTACGACAGCGTTTCTTTTATGCTTCCTATCACACCCCCGAGCATGACGCCTCAGCCTTCTCCTCAGCTTAGGCCAGGTACCCAGCAACCTCTCTCAGTTCATTCCACCGTCGGCGATCTGCCGCTATACACGTTTACCGTGACAGCCGACTATGCCATCTGTGATCTAATTGAGCACTTTTCTCAACGACCTGATCTGCCAGGTGTGGTGATCTGTGAAGTCGATCAGGTGAGCGTTCTCTCACGGCAGCAGTTTTTAGAATTCCGGCTGCATTTTGGCCAAAGCCTGAGGCTAGACCAAGAATCGCTCAGACGTATACTGCCTCAGGCCAACCGCTATAGCCTGACGCTGGTGGGCGATGTTTCTATTTTGAACGGTGCGCAGCAGGCATTGAGGCGATCGCCCAATACCCAAGGCGATCCGCTCATAGTCGTACAAGACAACCGCTATCACCTATTAGAGGCTCATACCCTCAACGTCGCCCACTGGCAAATTCGCGGCATCGAAACCCAAATTCGCTACGAGCGGATGCAAATGCAGCTGTTGCAAAGCGAAAAAATGGCTGCCCTCGGGCGCTTAGTCGATGGCGTTGCGCATGAAATACTAGATCCAGTTAGCTTTATCTGGGGAAATCTGAGCTACATAGACACCTATACCCAGCAGCAAGCTGACCTGATCACCGCCTATAGCCGTGCCCTGCCAACTCCGCCGACTTACATCACTCAGCTCAAGGACGATATTGAATTCGACTACTTACGTAGCGACTTGCCCGCTGCGATCAAAAGCGCCCGAGGCGGTGCCCACCGTCTTCGTCAGCTCGCGGCCAGCCTGCAAAACTTCTGCCACATTGATGAGGTCCAGCCTCGACCGACAGATCTCAATACGCTCATAGACAACACGCTGCGGCTCCTTAAAAGCCGGTTGATAACGCCTCTAAGTGTCCACTGCGCTTACGGTAAGCTACCGCCTATTCCCTGTTTTCCAGGGCAGATAAGTCAAGTCTTGATCACGCTCTTCACACACGCCATTAATGATCTCTTAGCACAGGCTAAGCTAGCAGACGACCTCGCTGAGAATACCTCCAACAGCTCTAGTAGAAACACTGGCGCTTGTCAGGTAGCCTCTCAAATCGCGCCTCAAATTACGGTCACAACCTGCGTTCGTAGCCCCCAAGACACTTTTCAGATAAGTTCCAACGAGGCCCGCTGGGTTTCTGTGATCATCAGTGACAATGGCCCCGGTTTGCCGCCTCACACCAAAGCTCAAATTATCGAATCTTTTTCCATAAAGAGCCGCTCCCGCAAAGAAACTGGCCTCGCCCTGAGTTACCAGATCATCACCGCCAGACACGGCGGCAAATTTTGGATGCGTTCTTTTCATGCCTCAGAAAAAACCTTGCCGACAGCCAGTTCTCCGCCGACTGGTACCGAATTTGAGATCCTGCTGCCGCTTACCTCCAGCGAATCAGACTGCGCCCGAGGACAGAGCCCGCGAACTGAACCGGCCTAATAATTACTTGAGATTAAAAAAACATCCATCCATCCATCAGCAGGGTTAATTCCCGGATGACTCTTCATACAGTCCGAAACGATTAGAAATTAGTATATTGTCAGCCTTATTCGAACCCAACCGATTTTAGTATGGAACTTAGCCAACAAATTCAGGACAAAGCTGTCCGCGAGAACATTGCGGCTGACTGCACTCAGCTCATAGACGAACAGGTCGCTGCCAAAAGCGGACTGTCTGGAATGGCGATGAAAGCCGCCTATGGCGTTGTTAAAGGCATTGGCAGCGACTACATTCCCAGTGCAGTGGAAAGACTCTTACCAGAAATCTCCGTCGCCCTCGATCCGATGTGGGCAGAGGGTGTACAAAGTGGCGATCCGGTCGCACACCTCTCTCAGCATAGCGATCGCACTGCCGATGTTATTTTGAGCACTACCGACGCGCGAATTGAACGCAAAGCCAGCGGTGGCATCATCGGATCCTCCTACAAAAAGCTGCGCAAGTCAGTTAAAAAGGACGTCTCGGCGGCTGTTCCTGGCCTAGCTAGTATTCTTGATAAGCATACTAGCTAAAACAAACGCAGAAATAGCCAGCGTCACCATCAGATGTAAAAATAGCCAGCGTCACCATTGGATAATGACGCTGGCTATTTTTCGTCAGCCTATTCTTCTTTACATATGCGGTACAACGCCTTCTAAGGGTCAGTCATTACGCGCTTAACCGTTATGCAGTTAGTCGTCGCGCTCGATAGAATCGTTGCTCATACCGGGTAGAACGCTCTTCACGTTACCAGGATAAATTTCTGCCATTTCTCCCACAGCATCTGCCGATTCCTTCAAAATTCGCTCGGCCTGCTGACCAGGCTGACCCTGCAGCTCTTCATTTTCAGAGAGCCATTGGCCTGTTGTCGTTGGCCGTCCGTTGGCACCGCGAGCCGCCAGATCGTTGAGCTCAGCTTTTGTACTGGCCTTCAAGTTGGCATTGTCTACGCTGGTAGTGAGTAAGAACAAGCCCACAAAGGCGATCGCCACTAATTTCTGTAGCTGTAAGCTGCTCCATACCTGAGCGACACGTTGTGCCGTTGCTCCAATAGCATTGCTGAATAGCTTAACCATCCAATAAATCTCCTTTTTCGTTAACGCTTCTTAGCATAGGGCTGACGAGCCCTGCTTTCGTCTAACACAAGAGAGAGATAACCCCTGTCAACAACACGGACAACGGCATAGAGAACAGCAATACGAGGATCTCTACTCTCAACCTTTTAGGCAGTCTATAAATAACCGATCGCTATCCTGATGATAGATAACAACCGACCTATCTCGGTATCCTATGGGCCTTGCGTAGATTTTATAGACTGTGTCATGAAAGCTCTAAAAATCTTATAACCCTTGCTATAAGGAGGCTGGAGAGGAATTATCACTATCTCCTTAACACAATTTTAACCATGAGACTGGAGCCTAATAGAAATCTGGAACTACCGTTATGGAGGAAGTCTCACAAGCGAGGAAGAAAAACTATGGTTACAGCTCCCGAGCAACTCACCCCCCAATCTGCTTATTCATCGACAGAAATTGCCTCGCCTGTGCTCAGTGCCGATGAACTTCGCCTGACAGATGCTTACTGGCGAGCCTGTCACTATCTCGCTGTTGGGATGATTTATCTGCGCGACAATCCACTGCTCAAAGCGCCGTTAGAAAAGGCACATGTAAAGCACCGACTGCTAGGCCATTGGGGCGCGTCCCCCGCCTTGAGCTTCACCTACATTCACTGCAATCGGCTAATTAAAAAGTACGATTTGGACATGATCTTTATGGCTGGGCCAGGTCATGGGGCACCGGGTGTGCTGGGACCGGTGTATTTAGAGGGCACCTACGCCGAGATCTATCCCGACAAAAGTGAAGATGAAGCTGGCATGCAAAAGTTCTTCAAGCAGTTCTCTTTTCCCGGTGATATCGGTAGCCATGTCACCCCAGAGGTGCCCGGATCAATTCACGAAGGCGGCGAATTGGGCTACAGCGTCTCTCATGCGTATGGTTCTGTATTAGATAACCCTGATCTGATTACCTGTGTGGTGGTCGGTGATGGCGAAGCCGAAACGGGGCCGCTGGCAACGGCCTGGCATTCTAACAAGTTTATCAATCCCGCTCGTGACGGCGCGGTGCTGCCTGTTCTCAATCTTAATGGCTATAAAATTGCCAATCCGACTATTTTGGCTCGGATTTCTCATGAAGAATTGGAGTATCTTTTCCGGGGCTATGGCTACACACCTTACTTCGTAGAAGGCAGCAATCCCGAGGAGATGCACCAAAAGATGGCAGCCACAATGGAAACCTGCATTCTCAAAATTAAGGAAATTCAGCAGGCGGCTCGCCAGACAGACAGACAGACAGATGACGTGCAGCGGCCGCGTTGGCCCATGATTGTGCTGCGATCGCCCAAAGGCTGGACTGGCCCTGAAGAAGTCGATGGCAAAAAGGTAGAAGATTTTTGGCGATCGCACCAAGTCCCAATGGGCGGCATGCAAGACAACCCCGACCACCTACAGCGCCTAGAAGCCTGGATGCGCAGCTACAAACCAGAAGAACTCTTCGACGAGAACGGCACCCTCATCCCCGAGCTGAAGGCACTAGCACCCACCGGCACCCGTCGCATGAGCGCCAACCCCCACGCCAATGGCGGCCTGCTGCGCCGTGCCCTGAAGATGCCACCCTTCCAAGACTATGCCATCGAAATGGATAGACCCGGCACCGTAGAGTTTGAAAACACCAAAGTGCTGGGTCTGCTGATGCGGGATATCTTTCGAGATAATCCTGACAACTTCCGCCTGATGGGGCCAGATGAAACCGCCTCCAACCGCCTCCAGGACGTATATGCCGTCACGAAAAAAGCTTGGATGGCCGATATTTATCCTGAGGATGCAGGCGGCAGCGAACTCTCTCGCGATGGCCGAGTGATGGAGATCCTCAGCGAGCATACGCTCCAGGGATGGCTAGAAGGCTACTTACTCACCGGACGGCATGGCCTCTTTCATACCTACGAAGCCTTTGCCCATGTTGTCGATTCTATGTTTAACCAGCATGCCAAGTGGCTAGACATTTGTCGGCAGCATGTCCCCTGGCGGCGGTCAGTCTCTTCACTCAATATTTTGCTCTCTTCTTTGGTCTGGCGACAAGATCACAACGGCTTTAGCCACCAGGATCCAGGCTACATAGACTTAGTCACTAACAAGAGCCCGGACGTGGTCCGGCTTTACTTCCCGCCAGACGCAAACTGCCTGCTCTCAGTAGCCGACCACTGCTTTCGGAGTGTGGACTATATCAATGTGATTATCTCTGATAAGCAGAAGCACTTGCAGTATTTGCCGATGAAAGCAGCGATTCAGCATTGCACAAAAGGAATTGGCATTTGGGATTGGGCGAGCAACGACGACTGCGGCATAGAGCCTGATGTTCCAGACGTGGTGATGGCTTGCTGCGGCGATATTCCAACGATGGAGTCTTTAGCGGCGACTGCTATTTTGCGAGAGCAGCTGCCCCACATTAAGGTGCGCTTTATCAATGTGGTGGATTTGTTCAAGCTAATGTCAGAAACAGAGCATCCCCACGGCCTATCTGATCGAGACTTCGATTCTCTGTTTACTCGAGATAAGCCGGTCATTTTCAACTTTCACGGCTACCCTTGGTTAATTCATAAGCTGGTATACCGCCGCTCTAATCAAGATCGCATTCATGTGCGAGGCTATAAAGAGAAAGGCAACATCAATACCCCGCTGGAGCTGGCGATTAACAACCAGATTGATCGCTTCAATCTGGTTATTGATGTGATTGATCGGGTGCCTAAACTAGGCTCGGCGGCGGGCCACGTAAAAGAACAGATGAAAAACACGATTCTAGAATGTGTCGCCTATGCGCATGAGCACGGCCGAGATCCAGAGGAGATTGTAAACTGGCGGTGGCCCTATTCCTATGAAGAGGGTGGGTAATCAACTCTATCTGTCCAACATCGTGAGTCTACAACCGTGAGTCTAAATCTATATTTTCTGCGTCATGGGGAGACCACTTCTAGTCAAAGCGGGGGCTACTGCGGCTTTTCTGATCCGGAGCTAACCCCTGCGGGACTGCAAATGGCAGAGGCGTTTGCAGCGGTTTATCAACAGGTGAAGTGGGAGGCCGTTTTTGCCAGCCCGATGAAGCGAACAATCGCAACTGCAAAACCGCTATGTCACGCCATTGGCATGGAGCCGCAGCTAAGAGAAGGACTCAAAGAAATTAACTACGGACAGTGGGAGGAGCAAACGCCTGTCTATGTGAGAGAACACTACGCTGATGACTATCTCCATTGGATGCAGGAGCCAGCCTGGAATCCTCCAACCGAGGGCGAAACGGCGGTGCAGATTGCGAGCCGTGCGTCGCTGGTGATCGCAGAGATTGAGAAGACGTTTTTATCGGGCAACGTGCTGGTGGTCTCTCACAAGGCGACTATACGGATTATTCTCTGTAACCTACTGGGGATTGATCTGGGCCGCTATCGCGATCGCATTGAAATGCCCGTTGCTGGGCTCAGCGTTGTCAAGTTTGATCTGCACGGTCCGATGCTATTGCGACTAGGCGATCGCAGCCACTTACCCGAGTCGCTACGCAGCCGAATCGGCACATGAAGATGACCCAACAAGATGACCAGACAAGATGAAAATACTTGTACTGAATGCGGGTTCGAGTAGTCATAAATGCTGTCTGTATGAGATTGAAAATGCGCTGAGTGATCGCCCTCCAGCAGCCATATGGGAAGCCCAAATTGACTGGGAGCCAGCAGAAAATTCAGCCGCGCTAGCCGTCAGAACAGCCCAGGGAAAAAATCTCTCAGAGAAGCTCGATGTCACCTCTAGGCGCGATACCCTCTCCTACCTGCTAAATACCCTTTCACAAGGAGAAACGCAGGTCGTTTCGCGCCTAGAAGAAATTGACATCGTTGGTCATCGGGTCGTGCATGGCGCCCAAGCCTATCAGTCCAGTGTGGTGATTACCTCAGAGGTAAAAGAGGCGATCGCCCGCTTCATTCCCCTCGCGCCTAACCATAATCCGGCCAATCTTGAAGGCATTGAGCTAATGGAGCAGCTACTAGCAGACATTCCTCAAGTTGCGGTTTTTGACACGGCTTTTCACAGCCAAATGCCGCCTGTCGCCGCCACCTACCCTGGCCCTTACGACTGGCTAGAGAAAGGCATTCGTCGCTATGGGTTTCACGGCATCAGCCATCAGTACTGCATGCAAAGAGCCGCGCAAATCCTCAACCGCGACCAGCACAATTTGCGCCTGATAATTTGCCATCTGGGAAATGGCGGATCGCTCTGCGCCGTTAGGCAGGGCCAGAGCATTGACACCACAATGGGATTCACGCCCCTAGACGGCCTGATGATGGGCACGCGATCCGGCGCGGTCGATCCGGGAATTTTGATCTATCTCATGCGTCAAGGCCACTCGGCTGACGAGCTCGACCATCAGCTCAATGCGGAATCTGGACTCAGTGGAATTTCCGGGGTATCGCATGACTTACGAGCGGTGGCAGAGGCTGCTCTCCAGGGCAGCCAGCGAGCTCAGCTAGCCAAAGATCTGTATCTTCACCGCTTAAAAGCCTGCATGGGCTCCATGCTGATGAGCTTGGGCGGGGTTGATGCAATCGTGTTTACCGCTGGCATTGGTGAGAATTCCGCCTGGGTGAGAGAGCACATCTGCGCGTCGATGGCATTTTTGGGCCTGTCGCTAGATCACGCAAAAAATGAGAGCAAGCCGGTCGATCAAGATATTGCGACGGCAAACTCTGCGGTGCGGGCGCTGGTGATTCATACTCAAGAAGATTGGGCGATCGCTCAAGCCTGCTGGCAGCTTTTGTCTGATCGCGCCTAGCGACTTGTAAAACCGAACTATAAAGTCAGACTATAAAGCCAGAATTCTCCACATGCCTACGCCAGCGGCTATCCCTAGCGCCAAAATGACCGGCGCAAACCAAGCGACCCAGCGCTCCGGAAAAGCCTGGATGCGAGAAAATCCACTGTAAATTACGATCAGTGAGTGAGAAAACGCCCAGAGCGTCGCTAACAAGATCAAAATCGGCCCGAGCCAAGTGTCTAAGGAGGGCATGAATGCGATCGCCATCGACAGCAGCCCTAGCGGCCAAAGCGCCGTACCCAGCACAAAAATATCAGCAGCCCACGCCCCGCTAATCTGCAACCAGAGGCGAGCAAGCAGCGCAACCAGCACCATCGTTACAAAGGCAAGTCCACCAGCAGCCCACAGCCAAGACGCGACCAGCAGCCAGCTATCGGTAGACAGATACTGCATACCCCCAGTGACAAAGCAGACATTTGCTAAGACGGCCAGACCATAGCCGACGTAGGTAATCTGCCGAGGAGATAGCTGCCGATAGAGAGGCACCAGTTCACCTGCGGGATTGCTCAACAGCCTAAGACTATTGCCAAAGCCAGAAGGCCGCCTGCTTAATCGCTTCGCTTTCGCTATTCGCTGGTGTATGCGTCTCTCTGAGGGCCTAGCGGGCCGATTGTGATGACGCCACTGGCTGGCTCGACGCTCTATCTGACGATCTGTGCGACCATCTGTCCAGCCCTCTGAGCGCTTGTTCTGGGGCTTGTCTGATCGCTCATTTGGCTGTTTATCTGGCCGCTTGTCTGGCCGCTTGTCTGGCCGCTTGTCTGGCTGCTCAGCCGGGACAGGATGGCTAATATTAAGCTTGGAGCTCGCACTTGGATGGCCGTTGTTTGTCGATAGAGAGAACCGGCTGGCTAGGTGACTAAGAAACTGCATCGAACGCGATCGCCCCGCCGCACCAAACGGCTTCAGGTAGCGCTGGAGCCGCTGATAAGCCGCCACATCACCTTGCTCTCGAAAGAGCTGAGCCGCGCGCCGCAGATCTTTGGCCGCATTGTCTAGCTCGCCGAGATCCTGATAGGCAAGCCCTCTCTGGTAGTGGCAGCGAGCATCTTCAGGATCGCAGGTAATGGCATCAGTAAAGGCTGCGATCGCACTTTGAACATAGTTCAGCCGGCAGCGGGCTAAGCCTTGGTAATAGTAAGTCTTAGCCTCGACAGAATTGAGGGCGATCGCCTGCTGACAATCATTCAGCACCCCGGTGTCATCCTCTAGTAAATAGCGCACCTCTGCTCGCCGCAAAAACGCCTCAGCAAACTGATCGTCTAGCTCAATTGCTTGGTTGTAATCGTCGAGAGCGGCTCTGTAGCGTCGGGCCAAAGTGTAGCGAACCCCACGCAGATAAAAGTCTGAGGGCGTTTGCGGAGCAGTCGAAGGGGTATAGCTGTGATAGCCCTGCTGATGCTGGTCGTAGCGCTGGCGCTGCACCCGATCTATCAATACTTCGTAGGCTTCTCGCAGCGCCTGAAACTTATGGACCGCGTCTGGCCGATTGGGATGTAAATCAGGGTGACATTGCCGCGCTAACCGACGAAATGCGGCTTTGATTTCTCGGCGGCTGGCGTTGTTTGGCAGGCGTAGGCGACGGTAATAATCACCAGGAGAAGAAGACATGAATGAGACGCTAGGAAAAACACGAAAGCAAATTAGCGACGCAGAGAACAATCTAGAAACGAGTCGGAACCCCAAAATCCATCTCGCTCTATGCTCAGTGCGCGAGACCATTTTAGCGGGTTTCCAGCCAGCAGTTGTTTATATCTACAAACGGTTTCAGAAAAATCCACGCGTTTTTTATACAGGCTGTACCTAATTTTCTACAAACCCACTGGCAAAATCAGTTTTAGCTGAACTGGATGCTCAGGCTGCACTAGGCTAAATCCTTTAAGAAGCGATCTTCTGCAAACCGATATGCTCCGCCCAAAAAACCAATCAGCCGCTTCGTATCGTCCTGAGCATTTTTCAAGCAGGTTGAGGCCCCCGGTGACGGCGTAATATTAAACAAAATATTTTCGCCCAAAATCTTGGCCTCTCCCATCTCCATCTTTCGCGCCCTCAAATCAACAATCTGGGGCCGAATACCGCCATAGCCCTTAGCAAACTTCAAGTCGCTCAGCCGAATGGACGGCACAATCTTTCTCACCTTGCGAATAAAAAAGACCTTACCAATCACCGGAATGTCATAGATAAAGTTCATAATCATGTACCACAAGATCGTGCGATCGCTCAGAATTGCAAAAAAGCTTCTAAACGCATCCCAACTCAGTCCGGCTGTTTTGAAGTATTCAAGTATCGTGCCATAGCGGTGACGCTCCAGCATGGGCAGCACCTTTGCCGTTGGTCCAAACCGAGTTTTGCTGGCATCATGCACTTCAGGATCACCGTGAATAGCGGCAAACGGCAGCTTCGCCATCTGCACCCGATACACCTTTCCCTTCAGCAGCGCCGGGGCAAAATAAAAGCTACCGGCCGCACTCAGCAGCGCATAGTCCTGCCCATAGCCCAAAGATTTGGCAAACAACAAACTGTGCGCCCCGCTGGTCACGGCAACAGTCTTGGCGCAAATTGTCTGATCTTTTGTTTGAATCTGATAGCGATCGCCGCTTTTCTGAACGGATTTGACCTTAGTTGCGGTCATCATTTCAATTGATTTATCGGTATTCTCAAGCGCTTTAGCAACGAACGAGCGAGACAGCTTTTGATAATCTACCGTGTAGCCATCTGGCGTGAAGAGCGCTAGCATTTCTTCGCTGTCATCTCGTCCTTTGACAACATTGGGCTCAACTGTCATTATCTCTTTTCTATCGAGAATTTTCAGAGCCGGAAACAGCGTCTTAAACGTTTCATAGCGCGCCTTTAAAACGGCGGCTTCGGCTTCACCCACGGCTAGCACCATTTTGTGATACAGCGTATAAATCTCCTGCGACGGGTCGAACTGCAACAGGTAGTTCTTAACTAAGCTGGCAGCGCGGTTGACCTTTTGGGCTTTCTCTAAGCTGTAGTTGGTTTCAATATCGCCAAAGTGAAGCGTTTGGCTGTTACTGCTCTCTTTAGAATTGACCAGCGCCACCTGATCGTTTTTCTCAATCAGCGCGATTTTGTTAACGTTAGTATAGTGACTCAGCGTATAGAGTAAAGCCGTCCCGCAGACACCGCCACCGATAATCACCACATCGTAAATAGTCTGTTCTTCTACCACAGTAAATTCTCGATCATAATGGGAACCGTATTGAGGCGCATCGCCGAGTGAGCGTGGCCAAATAAGCCTACTTGAAGTATAACTTTGGGGCTCTTTAGATCAGCTCAGTTCCCGCTGGTAGAATGCCATACTGTAGATTTTATGACTGCTGCGAGTTTGTTTAGGAAAATGCCATGCCGCTGAATCGTCGTCGTTTTGTTCTGCTAAGTGGACTGGCCTTAGGCGCTGCCGGTACAAGTGCGATCGCCTGCAGCAAATCCACTGCCGGTACCACCACTCAATCTATTGCCGATCCCACCGCCGAGTCCACCGCACAAACGCTCGCTCAAACCACTGCTGCTTCTGCTAGTGCGCCTACTGCCATTGGTCCCGCTGGCCTCTTCGCCCCTCCGCGGGGTGACGTCCGCCTTGCCGTCATCAGCGATCTCAACAGTGAATACGGCTCCACCGACTATCGCCAAGAAGTTATCACCGGGATTAGTCTGCTGCCCGACTGGCAGCCCGATCTGGTCATTTGCGGTGGCGACATGGTCGCAGGCCAAAGCATTAGCCTATCGGCTAGCGAAATCGAAGCGATGTGGAACGCTTTCGACGAAAAGATACTGTCTCCTATTCGCACAGCAGGCTTACCCTTTGCGCTGACTATCGGTAATCATGACGCCTCTAGCTACCAGGAAGGGGGGCCAAACAGCGGCAACTATCTCTATGTGCTAGATCGTCAAGAAACCGCTAAATACTGGGAAGGCCATCAATCCGATACAGATCTCAGCTTCGTCGAAGCCAGCGGCTTTCCGTTCTACTACAGCTTTAAGCAAAACGACATTTTCTATCTGACCTGGGATGCATCCTCAGCAAATGTGCCCCCCGAACAAGTTGCCTGGGCAGATCGCATCCTAGCTAGCCCCGAAGCGCAAAATGCCAGACTCCGCGTTGTGCTAGGTCATCTGCCGATGTATGCCGTTTCACAAAGGCGCGATCGCCCTGGCGAATACCTCAATCAAGCTGACGAACTCCGCCAGCTACTAGAGCGCCACAACGTTCACACCTACATCAGCGGCCATCACCATGCCTATTTCCCTGGCAAGGCTGGCCAAATCAACACCCTTCATGCAGGTGCACTGGGCAGCGGTCCCAAATCTCTTTTATCGACTACCAAAGCTGCCTTCCAAACGCTCACCATCGTGGATGTATTTTTAGAGAGCGCCAGCACCGTTTACACCACTTACAACATGAACACACTAGAAGTTGTCGAGCCGCAAAGCCTGCCCCGGCAGATCGTTGGCCCCAATGGCCGCGAGCTTCGCCAAGATGTTGCTTTGGCCGACCTCACGCCCGCCGAGCAAGCCCAGCCTTATGTTCCTAGCGAAACTTAAATCTCCAGACCTGGATTCCCAGACTTCGATTCCCAGACTTATGATCCCAAAGAAATCTGTATTAGAAGCTGAGGTTAGCAGGTAGAGGCAGTCAGGTCATCCTGTCTTGGCCAAAGCATAGAGAGTATACAGAATCAAGAGCACACCGATAAGCTTGATCCAAAATAGTACACTGCTCCAACCAGCTCCCCAGAGAATAAGGCAAATTAGCGCAAATGCCACACCTATCACTGCGACTAACAGCCACGGTGCGATATAAGGCGCCATTCTTGAGATCAGGCGAAACCTCGCAGAGGTTTGAGATAGCTCGAGTAAGTGGCCAGGATGCGTGCGATCGCCCTCCAAGATGAAGGAAAGCACGCTAGTTTGGTTTTCCTTGGCAAGCGGTTCTCCGTGACTACCGTTGTAGTAGTACACCTCCTCTGTGCGATCATCATCAAATTGAAAGCCATCGAATCCACCCGTGCCGATGTCTTTCATACGCAAGCCACGTAAGCCACTGCAAAGGATACCAACCGGCCAGTCCCAGCAACTGCGATCATTTCTCAACGTATCAACCTGATTGAGATCGAAGCGCTCCTGCCAGGGATATTCGCAGGGCAAGACGCTGCCTGCTAAATACACGCGTCTGAATTGCATCGAAGAAACCCGTTTCAAGCTCTCTCCTAGCAGATAAGTGCCATTGCTATGGCCAATAAAATGGAAGTCTGCGGTAGGATTCAAGGCAAAATGATAGCTGTATTGATCTTGAAACCAGCGAATATTTCGGCGTCTGAGCCAGGGAAGAAAGAAGTTAAAAGCAGAAAAATATCCGTAGGTAGAGCGCACAACTGAAAATTTCCCATCTGTCTGCATCTTAATGTTGTCTTCTAGCTGACGGGCCCAGCCGCTGTTGCTATCTCGGATACCATGCACAATAAATACGACGGCTGCTTCACTTCTGCGTTTGACACGGAAGAGCTTTAAAGGGCCAAGAGCCACACTTGCATGAAGCTCATCAGGCACCGCTACCGTGCGTTTGGGCTCACACTGTAGAATTGCCCACTTTAATAGCCTATAGCGCAGCATCCATTCTTCTAGGGCTGGGGGACTTTT
Organism: Phormidesmis sp.; assembly: GCA_049680585.1. GTDB lineage: Bacteria > Cyanobacteriota > Cyanobacteriia > Phormidesmidales > Phormidesmidaceae > Phormidesmis. The sequence continues at coordinate 9,414 of JBAUIB010000130.1, read as the reverse complement.
CCCGCTCGGCCGATAAATACTGTCGTGATTTGCGCCAGGGACATCTATCTGTATGCCATTGGGAAACGCCTGAAGATCGATGCTGTCCTCTCTTTTGACAATGCCATCGTAAGTGCCCAAAACTTGAATCATGGCAGGCTCTTCTGTGGCCATATTCGAGAAGTAGCGAATCCAGCTAATTCGTAGGTTGGTCACAAAATCTGAACCGCGAGAAATATTCCTGATTACAGGCAGACAGCCAGTGACATTAGATAGATTAGTGATCGCTGATACCAGCGGATTTTTGATTTCAAAGCCTCTGTTAATAGAGGCAATCAAAACAAACCGACTAACTGTTTCACTCCAGCGGATTTCACTTTTAGCAGCTCTTGGATAAGCACCAGCAGCAACTAGGTAAGCCTGCCTGATCATTAAGCCGCCTACGCTATGACCGATGCAGATGACTTCTTCGTAGGGTTCACCGCTTGCGATCGCCGCGACCCATTGCTGCTCAATTCTGGCCTTTAGCTCTAGAGCAAGCTGTTCGACTGAATGCGTAAAGAAATACTTGAATGCACGCCAGTTCCAGAAGCCATAGTGGTTGAAGACTAGCCAATCGCTACCTGCCAATTCGTCCTCTTGACCCAGCTGTTCTAGCAGAGTATTCCACTTTCTTGGGGAGCCGTTTAGCCCTGCTGCTAGCACAACCAACCGTTTCATAAGCCGCTTTGTCCCTCTTTTGTCCGGGTTATCTAGAGGGATTCGCTATTAGGCAAATATTTTAAACACGAACGGTGACATGGCAAATAAAAGCTTCAGCTCAATTGAAAATTCACCTTCATACAGAGGTATTTAGACTCTCAGCCTACAATCCCTAGCTAGCTCACCTATTCCGCATCCTATCTCGATCAGAAGAGACTATACGAAACCTTTCACATATCTTCAGGCATATTTTTTAGACACACAGCTTCAGATACATATGACTCTGTTAGCGTAGCAACCCGCCTACCCACAGCCGCAGGTCAGAGCTAGGGTTGTGGCTAAATCGAAGCGCCGGTTGCAGCTACATGAATTTGCCCACCGGCGCCTAGCCGCTCTACGGCTATACAGCAACTGCCTGGGAAAGATCGCTCAAAGAAACAGCCTCGTCCTCAGCTTTCGGGTGAACGACTGTCACTGAACAAGGTGCGTGATGAGTTAGATAGTTGCTGACGCTGCTGCTGCGATTGGTGCGATCACGATTGCCAACGACAATCAAATCGATATCGTTTTTCTTCGCAATTTCGCAAATTTTCTGTTCTGGAATCCCATGAGTCTGTAGATAAGTCGTGGTGACGCCAGCGGCCTCAGCATCCGCTTGCTTCTGTTTGAGCAACGTGTCGTAGCGATCTATAAACTGCTCCCATCTTTGTTCATACTCTTTCTGCGCAGAACTTGCTTCATCTACGAGGAAGCTGTCAACCAGAGCACAGGGATGCTTAGGGCTGTCTGATGACCACGAATCGAGTACGTGAACTAAAAGCAGGCTAGCTTTGAGTGATTTTGCCATTGCTAAAGCAGTGTCAAAGGCCCACTCACTGGAGGCTGACTCGTCGATAGCGACTAGAATCTTGTTCAACATGTAAAACCCCTATTTTTAATATTTTCTGTATCGCATGATACCGATTATAAAATAGATAAGGGGAATGGCAAGAGAAAGTTGTTATTTTTTAGCATCTCTCTAGATGTTATTTGTTACTAACACCTACTTGATCACGAGCGTGATTAAAGGCAGCAAAGGGCTGAAGCTCAGGAACCTGCCAATTGGCGTACCAGTTTGCTAAGTAGGGGCGCACTGCTTTGGCCAGGCTGCGATGGGCGGCACGATCTGGAGCGGCAGCTAGCTGCATCGCTATTTTTTCACCGAGCGATCGCATATCAAATCCAGTCGGCTCACCATCTTCCAGAACCACCCGGCCATTCACTAGTACCATATCGACATCGGCGCTGCGAGCTCGCATCATCACTACCCTCAGCGGATCGGCTTCAGGGGCGAGATAGGGCCAAGTCATGCGATCGCACTTCACGAGCACCACATCCGCCTTGTAGCCCACAGCCAATTTTCCAATGCTGTGCTCTTTTCTCAGCAGCTTAGCGCCGCCCGTCGTCGCCAGTCGAAAAATCTCTGTAAGGGTCGGAGCGGGTGATTCCATCTGGGGCGATCGCTGCAACCTAGCCGCCAGCCGCATCTCAGTAAACATATCCTCGTCGTCATTGAGCGTGGTGCCATCCATGCCCAGCCCCATCGTCACCCCGCCCGCTAGCAGCTGAGTCAGCGGTGCGACACCCGCCCGTAGCCGCAGGTTAGAGCTGGGGTTATGGCTAATCGCCGCGCCTGTTTCAGCCAAAATTTCAATGTCGTTTTCACTCACCCAAACGCCATGCGCCATCGAAAACCGAGGGCTGAGTACACCTAGCGATCGCAAATGTGCAATCACGGACTGACCGTAGAAACGTGGTCCCATCAGCTTTTCGGGCAGAGACTCCATCACATGAGTTTGTACGCCCGTATCTAACCGCTCCGCCGCTTCCACAATTTTCAGCAGCAACGCATCGCCGACCCACTGCGGTCCCGGTGGGCCAAACCAAACATCAATATGGGGATGCTTCTGATAGCGCTCTGCCGCCTCGCTGATAATCTCTAAATAGTCCTCTGCGGCAAGCCCCTGTTGAGGTGGCGTCAGCGCTTGAATCTGCTTTTGCAAAGAGACGGGCAGGCTCGCTAAAAATGCAGCGTCTTGCCCCTCACCGTGCACCAAAAAGCTGTCGTACTTTGCCCCCGGCGCTAAAGCAACTCGAATGCCTGCCTGTTCATAAGCATTGAGCTGGTTTTGCAGGGCGACTTGGCTAGCGTCCGCTGAACCGCCAAGGCTAGAGACATCAACGACGCTAGTGACTCCGCTTTTAAGCAACAGGGCAGCGCTGAGTAGCGTACTGAGCGTTGTATCTTGCGATCGCGCAGCCCCTCTCGAATACAGCCACAGTTCTAAAAAATCATCCTTGATGCCCAAAAGAGAATTGGCAACGCCATTACTGTGATGATGGGCATTTACAAAGCCAGGCAGCACAGTGTGCTCAGGCGAGCCCGAAACAGGCGCATCGGGGTAGTGATCACGCAGCCGCTGCCAAGCGCCGACTTCAATAATGGTGTCGCCTTGCAGAGCGATCGCCCCATCGGCCAGCACACCCTTCCCTGTAAATACCCACCGGCCACGAACTAACTGAACAGAATCACTCATCGAATCTCAAAGGAACGAATATTTTGAGGAATCACGCGATACAAGATGCCGTAGGCAACCGCCGCCACCACAATTCCATTAACCGGGCCAATGCCCACCCCGGCATTCCCTGTCGTGTAGGCCACCACAGAACCTAACAGATAAGCAATCACCCCCGCCCAGTTAAACGCCGGTAGGCGCGCTGAGAGCCGGGGAAATTGCCCACCATAGCGCAGCCAAAAGTCCACCATAATAATCCCACCTACTGGCGGAATTACCGTTCCTAAAAAGATCAGATAGGTCGGCAGCAGATCGTAAATACCCGACAGCGTCAGTATCAGGGCAAAAGTCGCACCGCCCAGCACAAAAGCATGGCGCTTATGCGTGCGAAACATATTCGCCCCCGCCACTGAAAACGCATAAATAGTATTGTCCTGCGTCGTCCAGACATTGAGAATGAGTAAAATAACGCCGCCCGCTAAAATGCCCTGCGTGGACATCGCTGCAATCAGATCTTCTGAGCCATACACCAGCGTACAAAACGCGCCCGCAAACACCAAGATGCCATTGACCAGGAAAAAAGCGCTCAGCGTAGAAACGATGGCATTTTTGCCAGAGTCTGCAAATCGGCTCCAGTTCGTCGCCTGAGTCCCCCCCGAGATAAAGCTACCGATAATCACAGCCAGCGCCGCGCCCGTACTCATTTCCCCGCTCGGCACCGGAATAGTCGCACTGCCGTAGTCTCGAACCGCCAGCGCTAGGCTAATCGCTACGAGTATGAGCATTGCCGGTACGGCCAGTCGACTGAGCCAGTCAATCGCCCGATAGCCAATATAGGCTGTCGCACAAAATGTGTAGTTAAAGAAAAAGACCAGCGCGAAATAAAGCGGCCCGTTGCTGGCAACGCCCATAATCTCCAGCAGCACCTGCACGACAATAGCGGTGGTAAAGGCATACCAGCCAATCTGCGTCGCCCCTAAAATAAAATCCACCCAGCGAGAGCCCACATTGCCAAAGCTAAAGCGGGCCATCAGCACTGTCGTCAGTCCGCTCTGGCTGGCAATATAGCTTAGGGCCGCGCAGTACAGCCCCAAGATCACGTTGCCGAATAAAATGATGCCGATCAGCTGCGGAAAGCTAAATGAAGGGCCAATCGCGCCACCTGCAAACAGCGTCGTAGAGGTTAGCGCAAAGCCCATCAGCAGTAACGACAGCGACCAAAAAGGCTTGCGAGCCGACCAGGGAACCGCGCTCAAAGGATAGTCTTCACCAGCAGAGCGCTCCTGCTCTACTTTTGGCATTCTCGGTTTGGTAGACAATGACATTGACGGTCCCAATCCTCAAAAAAGCGGCTTGCGGCAGATATCACCCTCTGCCCTAGCTTCAAAGTTGTAAGACTTTTCGAGACCGCAGAACGTATCTTTAATTACGTCAGTGTAGATTCTGGATGAAAAGTAAATTTTCTTCATCTTCTGGGTTGATTAGGCCCTAGCACTTTCAAACATTCTCTAGATCTCACTGCCAAACCACCTTGGCAAGCAACAGTGTTAAAGGATACAGATTAAACCGGTGGATTGAAGAACGTTAGCGCATAAACTACCGTAGATAGAACCAGCGGGTTTGATCCCTACTATGACCGATATCCACATCCCTTCATCGCCGCCCGCCAACTTTGTAACCACCGATTTTTGGGAGCTGCCGCCGCTTCTACCCGATGCCGAAGAACGACTGCATCGGCTGGCTGAGGCACTCTATGCAGATTTGGATGTGGTCAGCTATCCGGGCCGCCGCTGGAACTACAGCCGCAATCCGGATATTCTCGAAGTGGCCATCTTGGGCGCAGGTCACGGCGGGAAATCAGCGGCGTTTGGGCTGCGGCAAAGGGGGATTAGCCGCGTTCGCATTTTTGATCGCCGCGCGCCTGGGCAAGAGGGCATCTGGCGATCATTTGCGCGCAATGCAACCTTGCGATCGCCTAAAAAAATCACCGGCGGCCTAGACTGGGGCATCCCCAACCTCAACTTTCGCCGCTGGTGCGCTGCTCGCCACGGCGATGACTACTGGCAAAGAATCCGCTACATTCCCCGGCTGCTCTGGGCAGATTATTTAGATTGGTACGGCAAAGTCCTCGACCTGCCTGTTCAAAATGGCGTTGATATTCAAGACATTACCTGGAACGATGCAGAACAGTGCTTTTGGCTTCACGCCCAGCAGACTCACACCCCAGATCAAGCAATAACAACGATCTTTAAAGCTCGCTTTGTGATTTTCGCAACCGGAATGGAGTGCGCCGGGGGCAAAAATATTCCTGCGATTGTTCAAAACAGCCTGCCAGAGCACTGCTATCACCACACGATGGATGCTATCGACTTCCCTGCCTTTGCAAACAAGCGCATCATCATTATCGGCGGTGGCGCTAGCGCCTTTGACAACGCACTTTTGCTGCTAAAGGCGGGCGCAGCGTCGGTCGATATTGCCATCCGCAGATCCAAGCTACCCAATGTCAATCGCATTCGCTGGAGCGAGTGGAACGGCTATCACCGGCACTATCCCGATCTGCCCGATGATATCAAGTGGGCCTATAGCCTCTCAGAAATTCGCATTGGCCAGCTTCCGCCTTCTCATACCTATTATCAAACCATTAGCCACTCTCACTTCACGCTCTACACCAGCGCTCCGGTCACACAGCTTACCTACCAAGCAGGTGACCCAGCAGGTGAGATTGTTGGCCAGTATGGGAGCCTGACGCTTCGTCACGATGCCTTGATCTGCGGGACCGGATTTGCCACAAAACTAGCGCTTCAGCCAGAATTGAGATCGCTCTGCCCTTACATTGCTCGCTGGGGTGATCGCTTCACCCCGCCCCCCGGCGACGAACATGAGACAATGGCACACTATCCCTATCTCGGGAAAAGTCTCGAATTCACCGCCAAATCTCCAGAGCACAGCTACTTGAGCCGCTGCTACTATCTCTCTTCTGGCGCGGCTATCCCCAGCGGCTTTCGCGCCAATCTGACAGACTTACAGTTTGCGCTAGAGCGAGTTACCCAAGATATTGGGCGGCAGCTTTTTATCGAACATCAAGACGACATTTTGGCCGACTTTGAAGCCTATAACCTCGCAGAGTATTGATTTAATTGACTGTCGTGTTAGCGGCGATCGCTTCTGTCAGGCCGCTATGCTCGTTCTTTGAGCGCCTCAATATAGTTATCAATCCGATGCTCCGAAAAGCTACCAGTGATAATTCGCCAGGTAAACTTACGCTCTAGCTTTTGAGCAATTTCTACATGCCGATAGCCTTGCCACGGCGCAGGCAGTCCGACCACTGCGTCCCACCCATTCACCACCCGCCAGGTATCTGGGACTCGCTGGTTGTAAGATTCGGCAAAAGCCGCATTGCCGACCCTAGGTGAGCCAAACGTATAGGCTTCTATCGAGATGCGATCGCCGAAGTTGTACTGCAAATCAACCGCGCAAAGGGTGGCCAGCGCCCCGCCCAAACTATGACCGGTCACGATATAGCGAGTAGCGCTGCTCTGGGCAATCTGGCGATGAATTTCATCGCGAACAGACAGATACGCCGAGATGAACCCGCTGTGCATTTTGACCGGACGACTTGGCTCACCATAGGTAGCCGGATAGACCATCTCCTTACTATCTGTGACCATCTCTTTCACATCTTCCTTTTTTTCGCGCTTTTCTTCAGGCGTCCAGTCCTGCTCTCTGGTGCCTTGCTGGAGGTTGATTTCCCAGTCTTTATCAGCGTCGCTCCCGCGAAACACAATCACCGCTAGCTGAGCTGAGGGATCTTCTAGAACCGCTAGCTGAGTATCGGTTGAGCCTTTGTCTACTAAAACGGGCTCGGCCCCCGGCCATTTTTCAAACTTGATATCTGCAAATCCTTGATACACATCTTTAGATAGCCGCGCACATTGCAAAGCAGTTTTGTAGTCCATAGGGCTTTCCTTCAGTTTCCAAGAGTGGGCTTTACTAAAGCTATCAACCCATGCCACATAAAATACGCAAGACGCCACTGAAGTTAAAAATCTTCCAAAAGCGGCACCAGTCGAGCTAAAAGAGGATCACTTTCTAAAGAGGGCAAAGATGGCTCGGCAGCAAGCTTGTTGTTCTCAACCGTTTCAGCCGTCTGCTTTTCTGAGGGCTGCTCTCTTTCGTCTGATTGTGCCTTGTCTAATTGGGCTATTTGAGACTCTAACGCGCTCAGCCGTTCAACAATAGACAACTCTTCTTTTTCTTCAATCCGGGCCAGTCTCTCCTGCAGGGCGATCACCTGCCGCTCTAAATCCATGAATAAAACGACTGATTGGCTCGGTTCACGGCTCGCTAAAAACTGATAGAGAGCCGCTTTGCACAGCTCGCTAAAGCTACCGTACTCATTTTTTTGCAGCTCGGCTTCCACAGCACTCAGGAGAGACTGAGCGCGATCGCTACCGTCAAACGTAACGCTCTTACGAACCGACTTGGGTGAGGAGGCCATTTACGACTGCGCCAACAGCGCCAGCTGAGCTTCTCCATAAATATACTGACCTAGAACATTGGCCGCACGCGAAGGTTTTGCCAAATGTCCTTTTAGCTGAGCCTCTTTCAACAGCGGGCGCAAATCTTGCCAAAAGAACTCACCGCCACCGCCAGTCACCACGACATCGGTGGTACGCTCAGGTAGCCAGTTGAGCAGACGATCAGATAGCTCACGGGCAAAGCTCTTTTGCAGACTCGGTAAAATATCATCTAGGTTTGTAGGCTTTGACACCCCTTTAGGGCGATAAAACCTTTCACCCTCAGCCCGGTGGACAGCCCCAATCAGTGAAAGCGATTGACTATCGGCGCCCTGAATTTGGGCGGCAACCTGTTCATAAAACTGAGACATCGCAAACTCCTCGCTTTCAGATGCCCCCCGCGCAAAGCGAAAGCGATCAACCATTAAAAAATCTGTCGTCTGATGACCGATATCGACAACGCCAACCGACATCTCAGGGAAGTTGACATTTGCCCGCTTGTTGCCTGCTTCCGTCCAGATCAAACTGCCGTAGCCTTCTGGCATCACCCAGACTTTGTTGATCGTCAGCTCAACGGCTTCCCCTCGATACATCATCACATGAGGGCCACAGAGCAAACTCGTGATCTGCTCTTTCTCCCGATCAAACTGCTCCTGCGAGTGATAGGGCAATCCCAACACAATCGAAATGCTGCCGCTCAGCTCAAAAAATCCGATACAGGCCAAGGTTTTGATCAGCGCATCTTCCACCTTCGATTGCCCAACGCCAAGATTAGCCCCAAAGTCAGCCGCTAGCTGCCCAACTGCATAGCCCTTGCCCTGATATTCCAGCCAAATATCGAGCAGCGGATCGCTCGGCTGCGATTCAAAATCACCTCGCCGCACCTGCTCTACGCTCAGATGGGCAACGTTAGCTGGAATTAAGACAACCTCCTTTTGCTCACGGCTTACACATGTCTTCGTCGAGGTGCGACCGAGATCAACGCTTATCAGCTTTGTTTCATCAGTACTAGATGCGGGGTTACTGTGACTACTCATAAGGGTGGGGCAGCGAGACAACATACCAAAGAGATCCAATCCATCATCCTTAACTGTGGTGCATTTAGATGTTGCCTCGATAACAATCGAGGATGCCACAGCTTTTGCAAAAGCCTTCAGCTCTCGCAAAACAAAAATGGATGCTTCGTCAATAGTATATATGAACTACAAAACCACAGCAAGCAGCCTTCTATCGCGCCGGTCTATTGAGTGTCTCTGTTGCTGAGTGACCCTGCTGTCTGGGAAAGAACTGCCGCAGCGTTAGTTTGAATACAGCAAAATAGGGTCTTCTGGGTCAATCACGACGACAAAAGGCGCTGTCGCATTGCCGACCGCCACGCCAGCCGCCGCCCCGCCAACCACTTCCCAAACACCGGCATCACCCAATACTTCACTGAGCACATACCCGCCAGCCGCACCAATTGCCGCATCAGTCAGGATGGCCCCTGTCGAGGTTTGTCGAGGGTCTTTGCGATCGCGCAGTAGCTCAGAATAGGCATCCACCTGATAAATTCGATCAGCAACCTCTATTGAGTTAGCCCGGTACACCAACCCCCCATCCGCAGGCTCGAACCGTCCCCGCACGATGGTGCCCACAGGCAAGCGCTGCCCGCCAATGGCAGA
>JBAUIB010000129.1:0-8396 GCA_049680585.1 Phormidesmis sp. | reverse complement strand
CGTGAGTAGAAAATGAGCCTACAGGCGGCGCGGGCGTTTGAGGCGCGTCGGCGAGCGCAGATCGATTGTCCTCCACACGAGGACGGGTGGCGCGACTCAGGCGACGAGGCGTCGGGCCGGATGGTGGATTGCTAACGAGTGGATTGCTAACAGGTGGACTACTAATAGGTGGATTACTAACAGGTGAATTGCTGGGAAAGTCTCTAGATATTTGACGGCTGGGCGTTGGCTGAGTTGCTGGCTGACTAACTGACTGACTATCGGGGCGAGCAAATGATGGGCTGTCAGGGACCGCAACAGGCCAGTTGGCCGCGCTCGTTTTCTCACGCGTTTTTTCTTCGGTGGGTTCGTCGTAGATGACCACTTCGTCACTGGTTGGCAACGCCGTGGTTGGAAAAGTCGGCATCGCAGGCGTCGCCGCCTGAGTGCGAGTCACCCCGGCTGCTTTCATGCCCTGAGCCACTTTGACGGCTTCCTCATGGCTCTCATGGGTAAGGGCAGACAGGCGTTGCCAGAAATAATCTTTGAGCTTGAGCGCTTTGAAGTCGAGACTGGCTTCTAGGGCTCTGCTCGATGGCTGTTCGTTGCTGGCGGCAGGATCGTCGAGTTGGGCTGATGCGGGTTGAACAGCGGGGCGATCGCTGGCAGGTATTTTTACAGTCTCGCTATCGACAGCCGCGCTATCTACAGCCGTGCTATTTATAGATAAGGGGGCCTCAGATAGCGGCGCTTCCTGAGCCTCTGATTTTTCGCTAGACATCACTGGATCCGGCGTAGGTAGCAGCAATCCTTCTACCCCCGGTGGCTCGAACGCATCTAAGTCAGCCACCTCTGAATACAAGTCTTTATCAATATCTTCTAAGACAGCAGAAATTTCATCTGCTTCCAGATCCCCGTCGAGAATGCTAGTACCGACAAATTGGGCCGGTTGAGACACCATGGGCGGCAGCTCAAATGGGGTGGTTACCGGTGTGTCATCAATCGTGGGAACCGCTGTTGGCGCAGACGATACGGTGACATCAGTCGCGTTGTCTGATGTGCTGTCTGATGGCTGATCAGGGATAGTGTCTGATGGTTGGTCTGATTTTTGAGTAGGGGGTGCATCACTGGTGGTAGCCTCTTTATCAGACGAGATCGCAGGACGTCGAGGCGGAGGCGAGGTCACCTCTAGCGGCGGCGGAGCGCTGCGATCGCCCAGAGTAGGCAAAACCACACCGACAGCCGGCGCCATATCTTTTGGGGCGAAGTCTAGTGACGGTATTGCAATAGAAGCGGGACGATCCTCCACAGAGACTGCCGATTGACGGGGTGGGCTAGAGGGGTGCTCGTCTTCAAAAGCATCAAAAGCATCGAGATCTTGGTTAGCAACACTGTCTAGCAAATGCTCAATACCAGCAGTAATGGTAAACGCAGTGGCGGTCAGAATCTGTCCGCTTGCCTCCGTTTCAATTTGTCCACTGGCTTCCCCACTCGTCTCCGTCTCAATGGCGGCTGTCTTAATGGCGGCTGTGCGCAAAGAGACTTCGCCCAAGATAACGCGCGTTGTTACCTCTACGGGTAGCTGTATTTGCACTTTAAAGTCAGCGGGCAGTCGCGCCAGACTCAAAGGCCGGTGGGCTTCCATAATGATCTGGCCATTTTCTGGATTTTGCAAGCGAATCCAGAGCTGACTGTCATCTTCACTGGCAACATCGGGGGCGATCGCCGAGAGGGCATTGACTTTACCCACAATGGTCATAGGCTGACTGGAGCGGGCTAGATAAGCCTGCTGCGAGAGCGAAACGTGGTAGTGCCTCTGGCTGTCCGACGCACTGCTGTTTGCAATACTGTCTGCAACGGGTTGTGCGGCTGCGTGATTTGGCCAATGAGTTTGTAGTTCTGCTTGGGCCTGAATGAGCGGCAGGGCTTCGTTGAGTAACTTATCTTCTGTCAGGTCTTCTGTTAGAGCACCTTCCGTTAGAGCGGCATCTTCAAGCGGCTCGTCGCCTTCGATGACCACACTAGAGACAGTTTCTGAGCCAGTGGGGACTGGCCATTCTGCTGACCACTCTTCTTCCGTATGGGCAAAGACCTGAATCTGTACGCCATATTGCCAGCCGCCCTCTGTCAGGTCATCTAACGCGCTCAGGCGACTACAGGTCAGCTCCCACTGGCCAGGGGTGAGGTAGACATAGGGCATCACCACCACCAACCCCTTTTCGTTGGTTCGCCCGGTACGCTGACGCACCCGTTTGCGCGGCGGCATTTCCTGAGTTGTGAGCTGAGCGACCTGAATTTCCAGAGGCGTGTTGATACGATCAGTATGAGCAACGACCCGGTAGCGACCTTCCAAAATCTCCACCTGCTGCGCTTCTAACGGTAGCCAGGTTTGATCGCCTTCTTTCTGGATGAGAAATTCCCAATATTTCATGTTGTTTGCTCAGATGGCCGAGTGCACAAAGTTACCTAAGCCTAGCCAGTGGCCCCATCCACCAGAGGGTCAGTTAATAGTCAGCAGTATAGGGGAAATCGTAGCAGACAACTTTATGGTGGGCACGTCGTTTGTAAAAACTGTGTCTGCTCTCAGCCAAATGGTAGAGAATTTTGCTGAATATGTATTACGGTAATTGCGGACACCCCCAGACACCCTTAGTATCAATTTTTCACATTTACACGATTTTGATGTGGTCTGAGATACGGTTTGGAGATTTTCCGACGGGTTGCTGCGTAGCCTTCCCCGCTTTGGTAAGGCTTTAGGTGATAACCGTGGGCTGATCGCGTCCGGTCAGCTGTTTGATTTTGGCAGTTTTATCGGCGATCACAATTAGTGGCTTCAGGGCTGCTTGCGGATCTTGGCTATGCTTGGCAGAATCGGGCTCGTAACTTTCCAAGTAGAGCCGAAGCGTCGCACCTTGCGTCCCGGTTCCGGAGAGGCGGAACACCATCCGCGAGCCATCGGTAAAGCCAATGCGAATGCCTTGTTTTTCACTCACGCTGCCGTCAATTGGGTCGGTATAGCTGAAGTCGTCGGCGTAGTCTACGGTGTAATTGCCTAGCTGCTTGCCAGGTAAATTGCTGAGCTGCGATCGTAATCCTTTCATCAGCTCATTTGCCTTCGCGCTATCGACCCCTTCATAGTCATGCCGCGAGTAAAAGTTGCGGCCATACGTTTTCCAGTGCTCGACCACAATCTCTTCTACAGACTGCTGCCGCTCTGCCAAAATATTCAGCCAGAACAGCACTGCCCACAAACCGTCTTTTTCGCGAACGTGGTCAGAGCCAGTGCCAAAGCTTTCTTCACCACAGACGGTAATTTTGTCTGCATCTAGCAAATTGCCAAAGAATTTCCACCCCGTCGGGGTTTCATAGCAGTCGAGCCCGAGCTTTTCCGCGACACGATCAGCCGCTTGGCTAGTCGGCATAGAGCGAGCAATCCCAGATAGACCGCCCTTGTAGCCAGGGATCAAGGCGGCGTTGGCGGCGATCAAGGCCAGACTGTCGCTAGGGTTGACAAAGAAATTGTTGCCCAAGATCATATTGCGATCGCCATCCCCATCTGAGGCCGCCCCAAAATCAGGCGCATCCTTTGCAAACATCGTCTCAACGAGATCATGGGCATACACGAGATTTGGATCAGGGTGTCCGCCACCAAAATCTTCTAGCGGTTCGCCATTGGTGACTGTCCCCGCTTTTGCCCCAAGCGCCTGCTCAAAAATCGACTTCGCATAGGGTCCGGTCACCGCATGCAGCGAATCCATACACATGCTGAAATCACTCTTTAAAAGCTGACGGATTTTGTCAAAGTCAAACAGCTTTTCCATCAGCTCAGCGTAATCGGCAACCGAATCGACGACTTCGACCGTCATTTCACCGACTTTGGCAGTGCCAAGCGTATCGAGGTCAATGTCTTCGCTAGCGGTAATTTTGTACTCGCGGATGGACTTTGTATTTTCAAAGATGGCGCTGGTCACTTTCTCTGGCGCGGGTCCACCGTTAGAAACGTTGTACTTGACGCCGAAGTCGCCTTCGGGGCCGCCGGGGTTGTGACTAGCCGAGAGAATAATGCCACCGAAGGCATCGTATTTACGAATCAGACAAGAAGCAGCAGGTGTAGAGAGGATGCCGCCTTGTCCTACGAGCGTTTTACCGACACCGTTAGCAGCGGCCATCTTCAAAATAGTCTGAATGGCGGGGCGGTTGAAGTAGCGACCGTCGCCACCGAGCACTAGGGTTTTACCCTGGTAGTCTTCAAGACTGTCGAACGTCGATTGAATGAAATTTTCTAGATAATTGGGCTTCTGGAAAGTAGGAACTTGCTTGCGCAGACCGGAAGTACCGGGTTTTTGGTCGTCAAAAGGAGTGGTGGAAACCGTTTTGATAGCCATTTCAATAAAGGGATGTCTCAGTAATTGCCCTCTATGATCTCACAAGAGCGCCCATTGTCTTTGTGTTACCGCCTACTCGTTGATGACTTCGATGAGATCTCCGATGCGCAGCGTGGTGTTTCGGTCGCCGTTATTAGCCTGAACGCAATTTTGACCAAACCAGATGCCTTTGTCCCAATAGCGGTAGGTCGATAGGATTTTGGTGGGTTCTTTGCCGCGATCGCCACTGATCGGATCGACGTTGGGTATGGAGCAGCGAGCGCATAGCTTCGGCAGGTCCAACACGGTCTCACCTATCCGAATTTGCTGCCAGCTATCTTCCTCGTGCGGCTCCGTGCAGCCTTTCACAACCAGATTAGGGCGAAACCGTGCCATCGTTACTGAGGTTTGTCCTTGCGCTAAGAGCTTTTGATTGAGCCCTGACAAAGAAGCTTCGGAGATCAAGAGATAGGGATAGGCATCGGCAAAGCTCACTAGTCGATCAGCACCTAGTTGACCGTGCTCGGCGGGTCTGTGCGATCGCTCCGGCATATACACGAGCTGGCAGTCTCTATCAATAAACTCGCTAAACCACCGAGCGCTGTCAGGGCCGAGCGCAACGGCCTCACAGCGATCGCCCCACACCTCCACCATCAGCCGATCAAACGGCTCATTGCGCACACCCGAATCCAAGCCTAAGCAGTCATCTATGCGCACAAACAAATCAGGCATCCCTGGCGCAACCAGCTGCAAATGCTGATCGCCAATGCTGACTCCAATCAATGCCATCCGAGGAAAGCGCCGCTGGCTCATAAACTTACCCTGCGCATCTACCACCATCCACCGCCGGTCATACTGCAAGCCCCGCGCCGTCAGCTGCGCTTCATTCACCGCAATTCCCGCCGCCGACTTAATCGGATAGATATACAGCTCGCTAAGTGTCAGTGTCGTCAATGGTCAACCCCTAATCACAGTTACTGCTTTTCCGCTGGGCGTTTCTGCCGGGGCCGTTGATGTGCGATCGCTAAGCGGCGGTAGGCCCCTGCGCTGATCGAAAATCACTAGCCAGCCTTCATCTAAGCTCAAACCTGCCAGGTATCGATCTAACTGTTGCAAACCGGCTTTGAGCGGATCAGGTCTGCCTTCTCGCCATACTTTCAACTCCATTGCCAGCGTCACTTGGCGATACCGCAAGCACAAGTCCATTCGGTCAGTGCCAATGGCATATTCTCGCTCAAGCGTGCCGCCACCGTTAACCACCCGATGCAAAAACGCCATCAAAACCAGATGAGGCGCAATTTCATGATAGGGAGCACTCTTTAGCAACGGCTGACCGTGCTGCCGCCAAAAGGCTATAAATGCGCCTAGCAAACGATCAGTGTCAAGATCACCCTCAGGGGTTAGCCAGGTCGGCTGAATAATAGGCAACGTGTCTTGCGGACCGCTGGCTAAGGCCCTAGGTATCACCTCGCGATAAATAGGATTAGCCACCGTCAGACCACCAGCCGGATCTCGCTTGAGCAGTCCTAAATCTATTGCATAGCGACGATCATCTAATGGAATATCTGCCTGTGATTGGCCCGACAGTATCGGTTCCACAATCGCCTGAATGACCGGGTCTCTCAGCCGCTCTGCCAGGCTATCGAGGTGAGTATCTTGCCGCTGAATCAAAATCTCCTTAGCGCTCTCAACATGTTCTTGGGTAATGGGTGTAAGGCCATCAGGCACCAATTCTTCAACAATCTCTTTTGCCAGCGCGTTGACGAGCCAGGGTTGCCCATCAGTGAGATAAAAGGCACGTTCTACGGCCTCTGAGGTAAAGGGTTGTCCGGTCTCAGCCGTATGTTGCGCGTAGAGGGCAGCGACTTCCTCAGCAGTGAAATTTTGCAGCGTAATAGACTTCACTTTGATATTGAACGGGCTGGCAGTATTGAGCCGCTGACTGCCGCCAGAAGCGACTTTGTAGTCCCGCACATCTCGCAGGCCGATGAGGGCTAAAGAATGCGGAAAATTTTGGGGGCGGTTAGGGTAACCGCTGCGTAGCTGTCTGAGTACAGCGATTAATACTTCGTCTTCTAACGCGTCTATTTCGTCAATAAAAACGACGAGCGGCTGAGGAGAATTGATGGCCCAGCTTTGTAAAGCCGCACCGATCTGACTGCCATCGGGGCTTTCTATCCAGGGTGGCGGCTGTAGAGACTCGGGTAGCCGCGCTTTGATGGATGCTTTCCAGTCTCTCAACATCGCTTTTTCAGCTTTGCCAATATCTTTAGGGAAGGCCGCGCCTGTTTCTGCCGAGACCATTACAGCAGCGTACTGGCCGCTGTCAGTGAGCGATCGCGCCAAAGCCAACATTGCCGTCGTCTTACCGATTTGGCGCGGCGCATGAATCACAAAATACCCGCGCTGTTGAATCACCCGATCTAATGGGGGCAGGCGATCTAGCGGCGGCAGCATGTAGTGAATATCGGCCTGACAGGGGCCTGCCGTATTAAACCAGCGCATGTAGGGCTACAGCCTCGAAGTTGCCTTTATCCTAACGTCTCTACAGCATGAGTCTCAATCGAGCGTGACTTGAAAGCGGATGAAGCCATAGGCGTTAGTGGGTGTACCTTTATCTGTCGCAAAAGGCAGGGTGCTGAGATCAACCACAATCGCGCCATTGTCGTTGGTAGCTCCGCAGTCGAGGCCAGGGAAGGTATCGCTAGGATTAGCGCTAGCAGGAAAATAATAGCCCCCGATGCCGTCTTGATTGCCAGTGTCCGGAATTTCGTCGCCGTCGTGAACGTTCGTTAAGGCGACTTCTGTGCCGTTAAAGCTGAGGAGAATGCCGCGATCGCCCGCGCCAGCCGTTGGATGATCGCGGTAGGCGTTGGGCATGAAGGTGGTGTGGGGAGGAATGCGATCGCACACCAAGACATCAGCAGCAGCGGCATCACCTGTAGAAAGAAAATAGACTGTGTACTCTATATCCGCAGCGGGTTGGACCGTGCCGCCGTTGAGCGCACCGCGCAGATAGTCATCCGGCCAATAGGGATGATCATCTGAGGAATTGGCAATGCCGTCGTCGAGCACTTCGTTGAGTAGCGTGCCGTCGTTGGGGTTTTCTAGAGCGTTGTTGTCAATCGCGGTAATGCGTTTTACCAGTAGCAGCTCAGGCGAGCGGCTAGCAGCGGCCAGAGTCGCGCCGACGAAGCTAATTCTCTCTGAATAACCATCGTCGCCTGCGTCATCGTCACCGACAATAACGACCATTTTTGAAACGCGAGCGAGTGGATCGACAAAGCCAATCCAACGAGTGGTGCTGTTGCCGCAGCCAGTGATATCGCTGCTGCTAGGGCCGCCACAGTCACTTTGGTTGGTAAAAAAGCCTGGATCGGGTTCAATAATTTGATCTTCGCCAATCGGGTTACCGCTGGCATCTATCAACCTCAGAATAGCCGGAACGCCGTTTTCACTGCGGGTCTCCAGATCGCCAAACCAAGCGCCAAAAGCACCGACCGGAGAAGAGAATTCAAACAAGACGGCATTTCGGCTATTGCCATCACCGCCTGTTTGCGACCAGAAGCGAGGTTGGGCCGTCGGATCGTAGAGATCTGGAAAGGGGTCATCAGCGGTTGCATTAGGACGAGGGGCTCTGTCTTGAAGGGTGTCACTATCGGAAAGTTGTAGGGCAGCGGAGGTCACTGTGCCTATACAGCCATCAATATCAAGCATATCGAGAGAGGAAACCCAGACGTCAGCACTCGCGCCAGTAGCGCTGCTCAAAAGCTGATAGGGGCTAGCAATGGAGATGTCAGGACCAAGTTCTATCCAGGTTTGGAAGCGACTGAATCCGGCTGTGTCAGCGGCGGCTCGCCAACCATTGTCTAGGCGAATGGCAGCGTTGCGGTTAGCGACTCCGTTTGGGCCAACTTCGGTGCTGATGTACGGGGTAATGCCTGAGCCCACAAGCCCCCCTTGTTGGTTGGCTGGGCAGCGTCCTGCGGTCGTTTGTGACTGAGCAGGCAGCGCAAAAAAGCTCCCCGACAGCAGGACTAAGGAGAGTAGCGT
>JBAUIB010000128.1:0-58898 GCA_049680585.1 Phormidesmis sp. | reverse complement strand
GTGTTGGTGCCTGCCAACGCTAGTAGCGGCTAAATTTTTCGAGGCGTTGGGGCGATCGCTCCGCTTTTGGCAGGTGATCACCGTAGCAGCTAGCGTATCAGTATGCTTTCAAAAGCGTCAACTATTTGACGTAAGAACGTTGATGTAGGCAAAGCCGAATGCATAGTCACAAGAGGACTGCGACTGTCTGTGCGTGAGGAGGTAGCGTTGATTCGTGGTAAATGCTGTGATATTGGCTTTTCTAGCAGCGCTGATGCGATCGCTATTTATCCCACTGTTTTTTGAGGCGTTCGATGCGATCGCGCAAGCTCTCATTCGTCAGCCGCGAACTCAAGCGTTCTACCAACAGCGGAAATGCCAAAGGAGACGGTCGCCGAGTTTTTTGCCATATTAGATCGAGCGATCGCACCCGCGTCAGTGCCCCCGTCAGCCTTTGCGCCTCCAACTGCAAATCGAGCACCTCCCGCTCCGCCTGCTGCAACAACAAGTTCTCTGGTTCGTATTTACTAAACACCTCATAGATCAGTGAAGAGCTAATCTGCACCTGATTGGCGCTCTTACGCGCGCTAGGATATCCCTTAAAAACCAGCCCTGATACCTGAGAGATCCCCCGAAACCGCCGCTGTGTGAGCTCCGAAATATTCAAACTCTCCTTGATCTCCTCATACAAATTCCGCGTAGAGAAAAAGCTTTCATCAAATAGGGTGTTAAATGGGTAATCTTTCGGCGCTAAAATCTCAAACCCATAGTCATTCACCGAGACGGTAAGCGTTGCCTTGCTCAGCTGAGAGAATCGATACGCCCACAAGAAGCCCAGCCCTTCATGTACATTTCGCCCCTCAAAGGGATATACATACAGGTGCTCTCCCTCCCGCGTCCGGCAGCTCTCTATCAAAAACTGATCGGCCCCTGGCAGCTGCGAAATCTGATCTTGCGCCGCTAAAATCGGCATAATGCAAAGCACTTCTGGGCTAGTATTACCCTCTTTTACCTGCGTAATCTCTTCTCGTATGTATTGGCTCAAACAGTCCGAAATCGCTAAATATCCGCCGCTCCACACCGGTACGACATTCGATTTTTTTCTCGCATTTTTCACATACAGCGTCATATCTTTCATCTGAAAATACTCTAGCTGTCGGCCTGCAAAAAAGAACACATCGCCTTTTTTCAGCCGTGAGACAAAACTCTCTTCTACTGTGCCAATTCGACGACCCTTCGCATAGGCAATCTTCACCTGTTGGTTGCCGGTAATCGTACCAATACTAAGCTTGTGCATTCGAGCAATCTGCGGCGTGGAGATTTTATATACGCCCGCTTCAACCACAAGCTTTTGATATCGGGGGTAAGCTTTAAGACATTTTCCGCCATTCTCTAAAAAGTCTAGAATCCAGCTAAATTCTGCTTCGTCCAGCGCCTGGTAAGCCGTCGTACTTCGCACCGAGTCAAACGTCTCTTTGGCAGTAAATCCGTCCCCGCAGGCCAAGGTCACCAAGTGTTGAATGAGCACATCGTAAGGCTTATCTAACGGATAGCGAGATTCTATTTGGCCTGCCGCCAATCCTCGGCGAAAGGCCGATATTTCTAGTAGCTCCAGTGCGTTTGTCGGCAGAAAGAACACTTCGGAGGTTCCTCCTGGCACATGTGCTGAGCGGCCTGCCCTTTGCAGCAGCCGCGCTAAGTTCTTGGCACTGCCGATTTGCACCACGCGCTCTACCGGCTGAAAGTCCACACCCAAATCTAACGAAGAGGTGCACACGACCCACTTGATCTCGCCTGTCTTAATGCCCGCTTCAATCGCTTGACGCGTGGCAAAATCAATCGAGCCGTGGTGGAGGGCAATGTGCTGCTCGTCGTCGGGCATAGAGAAGGTGAGCGCTTGAAACCATCTTTCGGCTTGCGATCGCGTATTCACAAATATCAGCGTAGAGCGCTCAATATCCAATGCCGCTACCAGCTCTTCGAACATTCGCAACCCTAAGTGCCCCGCCCAGGGAAAAGTATCGATAGAGGCCGGCAGAATGCTGGTGATAACGGTATCTCGCTGAATATTTGAGCGCACGATAGTCGGCTGGCTGCCTAACCCAGTTGCCGCCTCAGCCGCTTCTTGCAAATTTCCCAGCGTCGCCGAAATCGCCCAGGTTTGTAGGCTCGGATTGAGCGATCGCAGCCGAGACATACATAGCTCTGCCTGCGTCCCCCGCTTAGAGGCCATCAGCTCATGCCACTCATCCAAGATCACACAGCGCAAAGCACCAAATCGCTGCTGCGAATTTTTATACGACAGCAGCACCGCCAGCGACTCCGGTGTCGTAATCAAAATCTGCGGCATTTTCTTGACCTGCCGACTTTTCACTGAAGAGGCGGTATCGCCCGTACGCGACTCTACCGTAATCGGCCAGCTCATTTCCTCTATGGGACGGCGAATCGAGGCTTCGATATCTCTAGAAAGTGCGCGCAAAGGCGTAATGTACAGCAGCTGCAATCCGCCTAAAAGCTGACCAGTCTCGATATCAGCAAGCATGTGCGCCAGCGGCCCCATCACGGCTCCGTAGGTCTTACCCGAACCGGTTGGTACCTGAATGAGGCCGCTTTCACCTGCCAGATAGGCTTTCCAGATCTTGGATTGAAAGGGGATAGGTTTCCAGCCCTGCTGAGTAAACCACTGATGAACGGGGGCCAAAATAGAAGACGCCGAAATAGACGCCGAAATAGACATAGGGCGAAGCACTTATGCAGATGACAATTTGTGCTTCTAGCCTACCGAAGATTTTGGCGTTGTTCTGTGTCTTATTCCTCTCGGCCTTCTCTTTTTTGGCTTAGGCTTGTGAAATCAGCAGAAACCTTTTTGACATGATGAGCCGCTTACGTTTACCCCGCCGATTGAATCATCGACAAAGAAATCGAGCGGTCTATTTTCTTCCTGCCTTTTTACTCCTGAGTCTGCCACACCTACCAGCGATCGCTCAGGGAGACGAAGCACACCCTCGAGTCCATCTGTCTCAGCAATCCGTTGAGCCCAGCGCGGCGACAAATCCAGCTATTAGCTTTCGCAGACCGCTGCGAGTGACGAATGTGCGCATACCGAATAGCTGGCAGTATCGGGCTTCTGACTATTTCTTTACGCTTGCTTTTCCAGCGGATGCGGTAGAGCCGCTCGAAAAGCTGGTTTTTGAGCAAATTGAAGGGGCCGACTATCCCCATTACAACCCTGATAGTAGCTATGCGTTTACAGCGGGTGATCGCAACGCTCAGCAACCCCTAAGCCAAGTTGAGAACAACACTGACGATAGAACTATCACAGTTAAATTCGATCCGCCTGTCGAGCCTGGTGGCCAGCTCACTATCGCACTTAGATCCCGCCGGAATCCCCGCGATGGCATCTACGTTTACCGCCTCACAGCTTACCCTGTCGGAGCCAGCGAAGGTCAGTATGCGGGGATTACGCGGCTGAACTTTTATGCGCCCACCAGACGCCGCTTCCGGTGGCGATAAGCAGCCGCCACCCAGGCGAAAGCAGCTAGAGAGGGGGTTAGGAAGGAGCGTTAGGAAGAGAAGATTTTAAAGGGTTTAGCAGCAGGATTTCGGACCCTCGCGCGTAATCAAAGGTTTCCTCAACGCGGTAAGCACTCGTGACCGCCGCTCTGACCTCGTCCGTCAGAGACGTCGTGTTATCGAGCACAAACCACAGACGCTCATATCCCGTTGGCAGCTGAGTCATCCATAGCTGTATGTCCTCAGCCGTTTCGAGATCGCGAATGGTGCGCCAGTAAACCTCTGAGCTGCCGTCGTAGTAGTGATCCAGCGGTTTTTGGTAGTGATAGCTCCAAACAATAGCATCCCCTGAGCGCTCATACTGCTCGAGCGTTTCAATATTGAACTTGTAGTCTGGGCGATCTTGCACGGTGTAGTAGTGCCAGAGCCCACCGCTGACAGCGATTAGGTAGATCGCGCTGATGGCAACAGCCGCTATGCGCCACTCTTGCCAGAGACGGGTAAGGCCGGCTGCGAGCAAAATAAAGAGATAAGGGCAGACAAACAGAATATAGCGATTTTCCCAGATGGGGATAGAGATTTGGGAGAACACGACTATCGGCATAAGCGGAATGATGAACCAGGCAAAAACCCACAGCAGCGCCGATGGGGGACGCTTGCGAATCAGCCCTGCACCGATGAGTCCGGCGACCAGCAGTGTAAACACTTTGTAAAAGAGAGCAGCGATCGCATTATCTTGAGCTGCAAACGGCCACACCGTCAAAAACTTTAGCGAACGGACGAGTCGATCCGGCCCTGGCGGTACTGCGCTGACATGGTGCACGGCAAAACTAGAATCCGGCGCAGATTCTTCAATCACTGAGAGCAACGCCGGTATCCACAAAACCAACAGCAGCAACAGCCATTTACCAAAGCTCACCAAGACTGCTCGCTCACGGCGAAATCGCAGGAGAATCAAGACAGCATCGGCAAAGAGCAGCGTGACATTCAGCGGTACTGTGTAAATGGCTAACAGCCGAAATAGCGACCAGCCAGCGAGGTGCTTTGAGCTCACAGGGTGATTGCGTGGTGTGAGTAACGCCTCTGTGAGAAACAGCGTTCCTGCCGTTGCTAAACACAAACTCAAGATATACATCCGGATCTCTTGAGTATGGTTAATAAACACAGGCGACACACTCATCAGCAAAGCCGCAATCAAGCCTTCGGCTTCACCCATCAAGCGGCGGCCGAGTTTGTACAGTAAAAAGACGCTGATAACTGCGCACACAACTGAGAGCGATCGCAGCCAGGCATCGCTAGAGCCAAACTGCATCCAACCCTTTAACAGAAAGTAATAGAGCGGCCTTAGTTGATTTTCTTTAAAGAGAGCCCAGAGTCCTAAATCAGCATCTTGTATGCTGGTCAGCTCATCGAGCCAAAGTCCTTCACCCTCTAGTCGGAAGGTGAACAAAGCTGTCGCAAAAACAAGAATAAGAGAAATCGGTAGCCAGCTATAGGACGCTGAGGCAGGTGTGGAAGCGTCGCTAACAGAGCGGTGGGTTTGTAAGATTTTTGTAGTCATGAGTTTCAGGCCCAACCTTGCCTCGTAATTGCACGAGGCAGCTGGGCGATAAAAGCCTTGCGTTAAAACTGTGTGCCAATAATTGAGCTGATGAGAAAAAGGACGCTCACACTGGTCTGTTTCTGGTATTCAACCAAGAATTCTGACGCACCAAGATTTTTAGGCAAAAGAGGAGTCAACGGGTAGCTGAGTTCCTCGGTTAGTTTCCTCGCAAGCTATGTCAAAACAATGAGATAGCCTACAAAGGGAGACTGATTGATAGGTAGATGTTGATAGGTAGATGTTGATAGGTAGATGTTGATAGGTAGATGCTAATGTAAGTACTCAGATGAGATCCTGATATGAGCGCCTTGATATAGATGCGACGTACGGATAATCACGCTGATGTGTGTCGATAATAAGGCGACTATTCAGTATTTTCCTTGTTGATCAAAGCGACTTAATGCACTCTTTATAGACTTGCTTTCTCTCTCTACATTAAGTCTAAATTGTGTTCTTTAATTAAGGGGATAGTTCGGGGTGGTTGCAATTGCGTTAAGTGTTAAATAACACAACGAAAGCTATGATTGGCTTGTCAGTCAACTAGCGCCTGCGATCGCCCATGAATAGCTCGTCGATGACTAGCCTCCCGCCTGCACGCGCGGCCATTCAGCCTTTTCTAGTTACTGCCGAGCAAATGCAACAAATTGAACAGCGGCTATTTGACGCTGGGATGCCAGTTGCCGCACTGATGGAGAAAGTTTCTGAGCGGATTGCTGAGTGGTTTATTTTTCACTACGGATTGCTGAAGCATGGCAATCCTGGTCTCAACTCTCAGCCAATCGGTGTGCTCGCAGGGCCGGGTCACAATGGCGGCGATGCGCTGGTCGTCGCCCGCGAACTGCATCACTTGGGCTATGCCATCCGGGTATATCAGCCCTTTGCTCACTGCAAGCCCCTGACTGAACAACATGCTCAATATGCGCGGCATCTGGGCATGGCGTTTGTCGATTCGCTCGCGAGCCTAGCAGAGTGCGGGGCGATTATCGACGGCTGGTTTGGTTTTGGGCTGACGCGAGCGATTACGGGTGAGTTGGCCGCTGATATTCAAGCGCTCAATCAGCAGCAGATCCCTATTTTCAGCATTGACCTGCCGTCTGGTATTCAGACTGATTCTGGCCAGGTGATGGGCGTTGCCCTAAAAGCTCATCGCACGGCCTGCCTGGGTCTGTGGAAACAAGGGGTGATGGCAGAGTCGGCTTTAACGTATCTGGGCGATTGCGATCTGATTGATTTTGATATTCCGCTGAGCGATATCAGCGCTGTGCTGGGAGAGGCCCCAAAGCTGCGGCGAGTGGTTGCACCTGAAGCGATCGCCTATCTTCCCTTAGAGCGATCGCCCACCGCGCACAAGTACAAAGCCGGTCACCTACTGCTGATTGCAGGCTCTCGCCAGTATGCTGGAGCCGCCTTACTCACTGGGCTAGGCGCGATCGCCAGCGGCGTAGGTATGCTCACACTGGCCGTACCTGAGTCGATTCGTCTGGCACTCTTGCCGCAGCTTCCTGGCGCACTGCTGATCGGCTGCCCAGAATCCGATCTAAAGTCTAATCTTGGCGCGATCGCCTCACTCCCTGACTCACTAGATCTGAGTAAATACGACGCGATCGCCCTTGGCCCTGGCCTCACGCCGACTGTGGCGACGCTACTCCACACCGTACTCAAGACCCACTGCCCGCTCCTACTCGATGCAGACGGCCTTAATCTATTAGCTCGAGGCGATTCCGTTCAGCAGCTTCAAGCTCGCAGCGCGTTTACGGCTATGCCGACTGTGCTCACCCCTCACGCCGGAGAATTCAAGCGCCTTTTTCCCCATATTGATCACCAAACAGTGGATAGTCCGCCTGGAGAAAGGGCGCTTATGGCTGCTCAAGACAGCGGCGCAATCATCGTACTCAAAGGCCCTAGAAGTACTATTGCCTCCGGACAGAAGTGCTGGTTCAACCCTCATAGCACGGCAGCGTTGGCTCGCGGAGGTAGTGGCGATGTGTTAACCGGCCTGATGGGTGGACTGATGGCAACCGCCGCTCAGCAAAGTTTGCCAGAGACAACCAGCGAGGCAATCGCCAGCGCCGCTATTAGCGCTGTTTGGTGGCATTCTCAGGCCGCAATTTACGCTAGCCACCAAAGAACGCTGCTTGGGGTTGATCCGCTGCAGTTAACCCAATCACTTAACCCTTCACTACGCGCGATCGCTCACACTACGGGCTTCCCGCTTACGCCGCACGGTCAGCCAGATTCGCCAGCTGAGCAGTCCCAGCATCAGCGCTGTTAGCGGCAGGACAATCAGGCCAATCCAACCAGCCCAGACAGAGTCAGGATTGGTTGCATTAACAATTAAATACCCCACATACAGTAGGTAGTACGCGAGCAGCAGCACCCCCTCTCGCCGAGAAACTTCGTTGTCGGTGAAGAAGATCGGAAAGCACATGACGGCCACCGCTATCATGACGGGAATATCGAAGGAAATGGCCGATGTTGAGATGCTAATACCAGTCGGCGAGATCGCACTCGTTAGACCTAAAACCACCAAAATATTAAAAATGTTGCTACCAATCACATTGCCCACCGCAATATCGCGCTCGCCGCGCAAGCTAGCGGTGATCGAAGTGGCAAGCTCCGGTAGCGATGTTCCTAGAGCAATGACTGTCAGCCCCACAATTAGCGGACTTGCACCTAAAAAAGTGGCAATGGTCACGGCGCTATTCACCAGCAGTTGTGAGCCCGAAACCAACATGATGCCGCCCACGACAAACAGCGCAACGTTAAGGCCGGTTTCCTTTAAAGAGAGTGATCGCACCCCAAATTTAGCGTATTCATCCTGAACCCCCTGATTGGTTTCGCGGCGGCTCTGATACAGCAAAAACACGGTGTACACCAGTCCGCCCACAAATAAAACCACACCGTCAGAGCGACCAATTGTGCCATCGAGTCCGAATAGCATGACCAGCGCCGAGACGCCAATCATAATCGGCACATCCAGCCGCACTAGCTGTTGAGCGACCACCAGCGGCGCGATCAAGGCTGAGGCGCCCAGAATGAGTAAAATATTGCAGATATTGCTACCCACCACATTACCGAGGGCAATATCCGCCTGACCATTGAGACTTGCATTTAGGCTCACGGCTAGCTCTGGTGCACTCGTGCCAAAGGCGACTACCGTTAGGCCAATAACTAGCGGTGATATGCCCATCGTCGCCGCCAGCTTAGAGGCACCTTTCACCAAAAATTCTGCACCGCCCACCAATAGGACCAAACCCACCGCTAGGGACACAACCGTCCAAATGTTCATAGGTGCTGTCAAGGATTATCTCGCGATCAGTAGGACATAGCGTTAGGTCTTTCTTCCTTATACCAAACTACCCAGATATAAGTCTCATGCAGTCTACAAAAAGATTGCTAAGAGCGGCATTATAGACATAGCTATGGCTAACGCCGAGCAAATGCTAAGCAAACGTAACGGCTCCTTTAACTTTGCTCACTTCAAGTTCAGAACCCCTTGCTCCCTGGCGATCGCCCCTATCGCGAGCCCTCCACCGCAACCGCGCCCAGCCGTTCTGCCGCTATCTACAGCTTGCGACCGTTCGTACTGACGGCACCCCAGCCAATCGCACGGTGGTTTTTCGAGGGTTTTTAGCGCAAAGTAATCAGCTGATGTTTATTAGCGATCGCCGCAGCGGAAAGATCGCTCAAATAGAGCACAGCGCTGCTGCCGAAGCCTGCTGGTACTTCACTAAAACCCGCGAACAGTTTCGGCTATCTGGTCAGCTAATCGTCGTCAGCTCGCAGACCACTCAAGAAGACCTACAGTTAGCCCGCAAGCAGACCTGGCAGAAAATTTCAGACAGCGCCCGCCTACAGTTTGCTTGGCCCCAGCCCAAAGCGCCCCGCACCTCTGACGATGACGCCTTTAGCCCAGCTGCACCCAGCAACCAGACGCCCGCTGTTAACTTTTGCCTGCTGCTGCTGACGGTTAACAGCGTTGACTATCTAGAGCTACGCGGTGAGCCTCAGCGCCGTCACCTGTACAAAAGAGTCGAAAACCAGGAAAAATGGGCGGAGTTTGCCGTTAATCCATAACGGCCAGATTGCTAGGCTGGGCTTCTATCGGGGCTTCTATCAGGACTTTAAATGCCTGCTCCGCCTAAAAATTCTTGGATTGCTTTGTCTTCTAGGCGGCAGCATTCGCCTAAGTCGGTGCCGCTTGCCTGCAAAGCATTTAGCAATAGGGCTCTTTGCTCGGCGGATTTAGCGCCTACCGCGACTAGCCGATCGGCCTGTACGCCCGCTGAGCCGATTTCGGTTTGCTGTTGCGATCGCATCTCCGTTAGCTCATTTTCCAAAGCATCAATGCGATCTACCAGGGCGCGAATGGCCAAAGCTTCAGAGTCCGGTAATCGGGCATGGTCTAAGGGCTCCACGCGCTCACCCGAGCGATACACAATGCGTCCTGGTACCCCTACAACCGTGCAGTCAGAGGGAACCTCTCGCAGCACTACCGAGCCAGCACCAATGCGCACGTTGTTGCCAATTTGAATATTGCCGAGGACTTTAGCACCTGCCCCGACGACAACGCCAGTGCCCAAAGTGGGGTGCCGTTTACCGCTTTCTTTGCCGGTACCGCCTAAGGTTACCCCTTGATAGATCAGCGCTGAGTCACCCACAATCGCCGTCTCACCAATCACCACACCCATGCCGTGATCAATAAATACCCCGCAGCCGATAGTAGCCCCCGGATGAATTTCAATACCCGTAAGCGCGCGCGCGAGGTGGGATAGCAAACGGGGCACAAAGGGAATGCCAATATTCCACAGCCAGTGGGCGACCCGATGCAGCACCAGCGCCTGAAAGCCCGGATAGAGCAAGGCAACTTCTAGCCAGTTGCGCGCAGCCGGGTCTCGCTCAAAAATGATGCGAAAGTCTTTGACAAGGGGTTTGAACACGATGCAGCTTCCTGGGAAATTACGGCAGTCTACAAGCCATATTTATACTAGCGTCTGATCAATTCCCGTCCAACCCCTCTACCGATATAGGCTGCCAAGCGGTAGGCAGTCAGAAAGCGAGCCTTATCTATTGCAGCTAAATCTATTGCGCCTAATCTTCACGGTTCGCTGTCGGATCAGATATTTCTAGGACGTAGTCTAAGCGATCGCCCGCATCGAAGCTACCCACCCAAATTTGATACAGGCCAGCAGGCCAGTTTCGGGCGTTAATCGCGGCATCTCGGCGACCTCGGCCCTGGTTGTCGTTGCAGTCGATCCCCCAAGGGCCATGAATGAGTAGCGTGGTGTCTTGCCCCTCACTGTTGATCGCAATTTGTAGACGAGGCTGATCTTCACTTAGCTCTAGTCTGTGGCTGGGCTGATCGCTACCGTAACCCAAGCAAAGCTTGCGATGGCGATCGCGAACGGCGAGCTGAGTCAGGTTATAGCTGCCTGCCGTTGTCCCACTGGCTGTAATGCTTTGGCCGCGAACGATATCTCGGCTGAGCACAATCAGTGGACTCTGCGCGATCGCGGCACGGAAGTTAATAACGACTGTCGTCAGCGATACCCAAACGCTCAGTCCCGCCGCGCCGCTCAGCAGCCCGATGGGTAGAAACGTTTTCTTTACGGTTTGTCTGATCACGGGTTCCTCACAGGTGAGATCACAATCCAAAAGCCTGACGCAGATGCTTTAGCAAGTGCTTTATCAAATGCCTGATGCCGATGCCTGATGCCGATGCCTGATGCCGAGACTCTTTTTACTAACCAATCCCGGCTAACCAATCCCGAGACGCACGGCTAGGCTCGGGGTGAGCGGCAGCAGTACCAGCAGCATCAGAAAAAGAGACAGTAGGGCAAGTGCAGCGCGGGCGTCATCTGGCTCGCTCAAATCGTCTGTGCAGGGTCGCTCTGGCTGACGCTGCAAAAAGACGATCAGCACTGCCCAGTAAAGGGCCAGCGGATTGAACAGCCCCACCAGCGCCAGCAGCACCAGCGTCACCGTCGTTGTCCTCACCAGCGTTTTGCGACCGTAGATAGCCTGCACCATGCGGCCACCGTCGAGCTGCCCAGCTGGCATCAGGTTAATAGCCGTGATGATGAGACCGATCCAACCCACCACCATCAGCGGATGGATATCGACGAGCTCTGCTTTTAGGGCATCTCCGAGCACTGTACGAGCCAGCGTGCCGACTAAAATAGAGCCCTGGAAAAAGTCGGCTGGCAGTTGAAATAAGCTACCCGGATGAGAGAGCACTAGCCCCAAAAATAAAAAGGCAAAAGAGAGCAGTCCCCCGGCGGCGGGTCCCGCAAAAGAAATATCAAACAGGACACTGCGATTCGGCAAAATAGACTCGAAGCGCATAATTGAGCCAAAAGACCCAAGTTGCCAGGCAGGCAGGAAAAAGGGCGGACTGATATTAATGCTTGTGCGCTTTGCAACGCCTCGGTGCCCTAGCTCATGAATGGCCAGTACAGATGCAATCCCTAGTGCAATCGGTAGCGCCTCGCGCCAGCGCTGGGGGGATTGAAAAATATCGAAGCCCTGCAAGATGCCTGCGGTTTCTAAGCTGGTGGCAAAAGTCGCGATCGCCAGCGCTACCGCCAAAATCCTTTGCCGAGTTGAGGTTGCCTGCGGACCGTTTTCGCGGGGCAGCACCACCACTACTGGCTTGTCTTCAGGGTCAGCTAGCAAAAAGGACCGATAGCGATCGCCCAACTTTTCGCTGAGCTTCTCACTCAGCACTTGCGCCGTCTCTTGAGGTTGCCCTCGCAAATTCCCTCTAAAAATCGCCCCCTCCTGATAGGGAACTGTCTTCGTTCTAAAAAAGGTGTCGATCCCAAAGATCTCTTCGATAACCGCCAGATCTTCTGCTGGGATAGGGGGAAGATTTTCCTCGGGTGTCTTCTCGGGGGCTTCGTCAGAGGCTCTATCGGATGCTTCTTCTAAAGCCTCTGCCGCTAGCGACTCCGGTGCTTGGGCTGGGCTGTCAGCCGGTTGAGCGTCTACTACAGCGGTTTCATGGGTGCTCTCGTGGGCAGCACTCTCCTGCGTGAGGGTCGCGGCTCGCTGTGTGGGCAGATCGTCAGCGCTGATCGCTCGCAGTCGTTTGCCAAGGTAAATATAGAGACCCGCCGAGGAGACCACCAGCAGCAATATGCCAGCGAGGTTGAGATAAATGCCAGCGGCAGAAAAGCCGAAAAATAGCAGCCACGGCCCCATCAGTACGACTGTTTGCAGCCAAGCCAAAATACCCGGCATGCCGTATGGCTTAGCCTTTAAGTAGCCCCAAGTTAAAATGCCGACCGCTGCGAACAAAAGTAAAACTGTAATCATAATGACAGGTGCTGCGGCGGTTGGCTCTAGGTAGCAGCGCCGCTACTGACGAAACTCACTCACCCAAGATCCATACTCCACAGCAAAAATAAAGCGGGTATTTGTTTTTATTTTAGTGGAGGATGGACTCACACTTCAGCGCTTTAATACTTCAGCACTTTAGCGAAGCGCAAAAGCTTTCAGGTACACTGGGCTACTAAGCAGCTGGCTTCTTCCAACCCAGCTTCTAAGTTATGTGAGCACCTATGGCCAATCCTCCCTCAAGCGATGATCACCAAGCTGATTTTGGCTCTGATGCAGGGCCTGCGGATGCCTTCGAAACCGATTTGTCAAATAGCTGTGTCCCTCTCGACCGCGCTCAAACGAATGGCAAAGCAACGGATAGCCAAGCAACGCTCGACTCGCTTGACGCTAGATCGCCCGCTCCACCCAACCCATACAGCGAGACCTTTACCGTTGACTACAACCCCGATCCCGAGCTTCAAGCGGATAACATCCTGCTAGATCCCCATGTCACGCGGCGTTCAACTCGGGGAGCAACTGCCGACGAGGCTGCTAAAGCAATCGATGAGGCTAACAAAAGAAACCGCCAAAGCACCTCCTCTGAGAGCGGCTTACAGCGCCCAGAACGCTACCAAAGACAGCCCGCCATCAATCCTATTAAGGTCGCCCAGGCACCCGTGAGTATTGTGGCGATCGCAGGCGCACTGGTGATCATAGTTGGCTTTACCCTGAGCAGCGTTTGGCTCACCTTAGCTGGGTCTCTGGTCACCTTGGTCGTCTCTTTGCAGCTGCTCGCCCCTATCATAAGAGAAGCGATTGACGATCTCTCTCAGCAGCAACGCGCTTTATTTGTCGCCGTACCAGGGCTGCTGCTCGGCATTGTTGGCATCATCTCTACCAGTGGCATTGGCCGACCGATTGCGCGGTGGGGCAGCGGACTGCGCTGGGACATCATCAGTGCTCTCGGAGATTTTTTAGGGGCCATCGGCCAAATTTTTATTGCCATCATCGCGGTCTACGTTGCCTGGAGACAGTACATCATCTCCCGCGACCTCACCGTCCAACAAAATTTGATCACCCAGCAGCAAACTATCGACTCTTACTTTCAAGGAATTTCAGAGCTAGTGCTCGACGACGAAGGGCTGCTAGAAGACTGGCCGCAAGAGCGCGTCATCGCCGAAGCACGGACTGCCGCGATTCTCAGCAGTGTCGATGCGGGCGGTAAGGCCAAAGTGCTGCGATTTCTATCTCGATCTAAGCTACTCACACCCCTCGCTCGCGATCAGCGGCTAGGCCGACCGATTCTCGACGGGCTTGGCGGATATGCCGAAGATCGCCCCAACGGCACTCGCGTGATTGATTTGGGTGTGATGCTAGCTGCTAGTGACCTCTCAGGCACCGACCTACGCTGGCTAGACCTGAGCGGCGCTAACCTCATCCGCGCCAACCTCACTGGCTGCGATCTGGTCCGCACCAGCTTCGTTCGTGCCATTCTCTGCGACGCCAACTTGACCAATACCGATATTATGGGTGTTCGCCTCTTTTATGGCGAGCTAGAAACGGCTACTCCCCGAACACGTCAGGATCCGCCTAACTACAGTACGGGTGAATTTACTGGCGCTGTCATTGAAGGCGTTGATCTCACGAATGCCCAGCGCCTCTCCGAAGCTCAGCGCTGCTACTGCTGTCAGTGGGGCGGCAGTAAGGCTCGCGACACGATTCCGGGCGGCTGTGAAGGGATACCCAATCGCTTAGGTCGCTGATGTCTGCTCTATTAAGAGCTTGAAAACACAATGGCCCTGACAACATAAAGATCCTGACAACTCGCACTCAGTGTTGAAGAAGATTTGGTGCAGTTCATCTGTAAAATTGCTGCCATATCGCAGCCTTACGCGCATGATATGGGTAGATTTAGTTAGAGACCTTTCTAAGTCCACCTCTGAGTTCTGAGATTTTTTCTACCGCTAGTCCTATGGTTTCACGCTCCTCCGGGAAACGCTCCATTAAGCAATCGATGAAGCGAGCTAAGAAGCGAAATCAGCAGCAAAGCGAGGCTTTGCTAGGAGAGTCGCCGCGTGATATCCCGCCTGACGTCAACGCTCAGGAGATCCTTGCCGATTCGACAAAAGCGCTTTCCCCTCGACAAAAATTAGTCTTGGAGCGTGCCGCCGCTGCTCGTCGCAAGGCAACGATTGTATTTGTGGTGTCAGTTGCCTTGGGCTGCGCTTTTATTGGCCTACTGGCTGGTTTGCTGATTGAACCCAAGATTGGCCTATCAGTTGGCGGTGCGCTGATGTGCTTGATCTTGTCACTCAAGTACCAGCGCCTGGCGCTATACAGCTTTATTATCTATATTCCCTTTGCCGGGACGGTGACCTATGCCCTAGGCGGCAATCCCATTTTACAAATCGCCAAAGATATCTTTTACATACCCGCCTTAGTAGGCGTCTATCAGTTTTGCCGCAAAAACCGTCTGCCCATTATTCTCCCCAAGGCGATTAAGCCGCCGCTGCTTTTTCTGCTGATCGTGATGCTGATCACGATTTTGGTGACCAACGTGCCGGATCAGTTTATACACAGTGTCGCGACCAATGCTGTCGATCAGTTCGAAGAACCGTCAGAAGCCAATCTGCCGATTGTGATGGCTATTTGGGGACTCAAGCTGATGTTTGGCTACATTCCGCTAGTTGCCTGCATTTACTATCTGATTCGCAATAAAGAAGACATGATCTTCGTGTTGCGTTTGCAGGCAGTGCTGGTCCTCGTGGCTTCCGGCTTGGGGCTGATACAGTACCTAATGCTGAAAACCGGGATGTGCGCAGGGACGACCGGCCTAGGCGATCAAATGTTTAGAGCTTCTCTGCAAGCTCGCTGTTTTGTGGGGGGCTCTTTGCTCTACTCTCCGGCAGCCGGTCAGATTCGCTTGCCAGGCACCTTTGTGGCTCCCTGGCAATGGGGCTGGTTTTTGATTTCGGCTGCGTTTTTCAGCTTTGGGACGACCTTCAGCGACAAATCTCCGTTTTGGCGGACGATTGGGCTGGCGTCGCTGGTGAGCGTGATGGTATCGGCGATGATTTCTGGCCAGCGGATTGCGCTGGTGCTGGTGCCTGCGGTCGTTGTGCTGCTGACGGTGCTGACCGGTCAAGTGGCCAACCTCAAGCGATTTGTTCCGATCGGTATCGTCATGGGCTTCATTTTGTCCTACCTGATCATTAGTAACCCAACCATTGTTGAAACCAGAATAGCGAGTCTGGCTGATCGATGGGAAGCAGCCCCGCCTCAGCAGTTTATTGCGGATCAGTTTAGCGAAGTTTGGCGAAAGCAAGACGGTATCTTCGGTCATGGGGTAGGGCGAGCGACGAATTCGGCCCGTAGCTTTGGAAACACGCAGCTCATTGAGACGTATCACCCTAAGCTAATTTACGAAATTGGTCCCATTGGCCTGTTTGCGGTGCTGTTGGTCTATACCACACTCACAATTGTGACCTTCAAAGCGTATAGGGGAACTAGAGATACAAACCTTCGCAGCTATGCGGCTTCTATGTGGGTATTTATTGCCTTTATGAGCTACTGGCCCTATTACTATCCGCTGGATGTCGATCCGGTGGGGGTTTACTACTGGCTGGCGGCAGGAATTGTGCTTAAGATTCCGGAACTGGAGAGACAGGAACGGGAAAAGGCAGAAGCAGCGATCGCTCAGGCGTTAGAAGATGGCACCTTGATCAAGTCGAAACGGCGACGCAGTAAACTCAGCCGAAAACCAACCTTCGACTAGCCGGCCATCTGACATATATTCACTCGACTGAATTTACTTACTTCAGCACTATGACAACACCTTCAGCATCTGCTTTGCCATTGATTTCAGTGGTTATACCCACCTATGGCCGAGAAAGCGTACTGTGCGACACGATCAAAAGCGTTCTGGCGCAGACCTATCCTGCTTACGAAGTGATTGTGGTGGACCAAACCCAACAGCACGAAGCGGCGACCCAACACCTTTTGGAGCAGCTGGCGAGTGAGGAAAAAATCCAGCTGCATACCGTCTCTTGGGCGAGTCTGCCAGCAGCTCGCAACTATGCCATTGAGCGCGCTAACGGCAGCATATTTTTGTTTCTAGATGATGATGTGGAGCTACCTGAGGGCTTTTTAGAGGCCCATGCCCAGGTGCATCAAAGTCGCCCGGAGGTGGGCGCTGTCGCTGGCCGGGTATTTGACCGAATGAAGCTGGCAGAATCGCAGGATTTGGCGATTGAGACGCTGCCGCCTGAGGCGATGGATCCGGGCATCGCCTGGTATCACATCGATTTGGTGCATACGGTTAAGCCGCAGCGGGTGCTGACGGCGCGAGGCTGCAACATGTCTTTTCGGCGAGCGGTGTTTGAAGAGTACGGCTTGCGATTTGATGAGCGCTTTGCGGGCAGTGCGGTGCGTGAGGAGTCAGATTTTTGTCTGCGGGTGCGCAAGACGGGCCTGATTATCTGGTACGAACCGGCGGCTCATCTGGTGCACTTGGGTGAAGAGACGGGCGGCTGCCATGACATCAGCACGCGATCGCTCAAATATCAAACCACCTTTTACCACAACCATTTTTTGATGGCGCTCAAAAACCTGACGCCTGTGCAGGTGATGCGGCTATCTGGTAGCTTGTTTGACTGTCATGTGCTGGGCAATCCGCCCTGTAATAAGAGTGGATCGCCTCTCAAAATTGTCACTCGCTTCGGGTTCTATAGCCTTGGCTTTCTCAAAGCTTGCCTCACCCTGCTCAAGCCCACTGGCCAAGATGGTCGCCTCTACAGCCAGCCACCTGCTGATAGTGCTAAGCCTAGCGATTTGGGTAGCTACAAATCTGCCGTCATGTAACGCCTGATAGTGAGGGAAGCTCGATTGAACCTTGTTCTAGATCCGAGCTTTGTTCTATTGAGCCCTTGTTCAATCGAGCCTTTGTTCTCTATCAAGCCCTGTGTTGACCCGCTGTTATCTGCATCTTTGACAAGCCGTCCTATGAAAATTTTGGTCGCTAGCCATACCTATATTGTTGATCTAAACTGTGAAAAGCTGCGATCGCTCACTCAGATAGACCCAAATGTAGAAGTCACCGTCGTTGTTCCCAAACACTGGAATCCAGGCGGTGTGCAGAGCCGAAAAATCGAAACCCAGCCGAGGCAAGAAGGGCGCTTTCGCGTGGTGCCTGTCTCCAACTTCAGCCAAAACAATCAGGGACTGCTCAGCTTTGGCGCTGACATTGTGCCGCTGCTGCGAGAGTTTCAGCCCGACGTTATTCAAGTAGAACAAGGCTCAAAATCTGTTGGTTACGCTGAGCTGATCACCCTCAACCGGCTGCTCGGGCTCAACGCCAAAAATGTTTTTTTTACCTGGTGGAATTTGCCCTACGAGGTCAAGTTTCCGCTGTCTGTGCTAGAGCGCTACAACTTACGGCATACTCACGGACTGGTGGCCGGGAACCAAGACGGGGCAGATATTTTGCGCGAGCATGGCTACCAGGGTCCGGCGTGCGTAATGCCTCAGCTGGGAGTTGACGAGCGGATCTTTCGCCCTACGGCTGAGAGCGAGCTAGCGGCTAGCCACGGATTGAGCCCGGATGACTTTGTGATTGGCTTTGTTGGTCGCTTTGTCGAAGAAAAGGGACTGCTGACATTGTTTCAGGCGTTAGGCAAGCTAACAGATCGGGCTTGGAAGCTGCTGTTGCTAGGCCGAGGGCCGCTCAAAGAGGCGCTGCAGCAGCAGGCAGAATCGCTAGGTGTGAGCGATCGCATCATTTGGGTAGAAAGTGTCCCCCATGCCGACGTGCCGCGCTATATCAACCTGATGGACACGCTCGTGCTCCCGTCTGAAACGACCTATCAGTTCAAGACGCTCTCAGCGGCTGGCTGGAAAGAGCAGTTCGGCCATGTGATCATCGAAGCAATGGCCTGCAAAGTTCCTGTAATTGGCTCGGATTCGGGCGAAATCCCGCATGTGATTCGCTCAGATGGCCTTGTCTTCCCAGAAGGAGACGCCGCTGCCTTTGCCGAAAAAATTGCGCTGCTGATTGATCAGCCTGACCAACAGCAGGCGATCGCCCAAAAAGGCTATCGCCGCGCTCTCGATGAATACACCAATGCGGCTCTCGCGAAAAGATTACTAAACTTTTACCAAACTTTGTTCTGATCGGTGCCTGCTTCACCGTAGAGTTAAGCGAACTTAGTGGATGCTCGTGAATGTACAGAGAGTAACCATTTTGCTCGATTGGAGTTTTTCCTTTTGCCTTTCAATCTCTTGGCGCCTTTCGTCCGACTGTTCCTCTGCTCTTTTTTCTTTTTGCCCCTATCGAAACTCAAGAAAATGCTGAATCGTCTCCTTCAGTAACCCTTCGATAGCCATGCTGCCTTCGACAGCCCCTATCTGGCTAAACCCGTGACCAATGGCTCTGTGGAGTCCGTCTCGGGTAGACACTTTTCCTGAAACAGCGTCCTACTTAATTCTGCTGTCCCACGTACATATATTTTTATTTTTGTGAAGTATTCAATTCGTTTACCTTTTGGCCGCGTTTTCTCTCGCTCTAAATCACTGCCGCTGCTGGTAGGAGCTGCTTTAGCTCTAGGCGGCTGCGCCGAAGGGGGCGCTCAGTCAGTCCAATCAATTGCGTTTGGTGAGGCTGATGAGCTATTCGTTCAGCCGATTCGAGTGTGCGATGACAATGGAAAATCGTGCGCTGATGTCAATCTATTTGAAGATATTACCCGTAAAATTCTGGAGCAGGCTCAGCTCAAGGTGTCTTTTCTGCCGACCAATCAGCTCAATGCCTCTCGCTTTCTAAGAATTGAGGATGCCAGGAACCGTAATTCACCTGATTACGAATTTTACGAGCTGACTCGGACCGGCGGAGCGGGCGCTTTTGGCAGACATCCGGATTCCACCCGAGACAGCGGCCCAATCAATGTTTGGTTTGTCGATGAGATTGAGGCCATCAACGGTTTTACCCAATTTGGCGTGGCTTGGGTCGGCTCTAACGGTGTGCTGGTCTCTCAAGATTCTTTGGATTTTAACGGTGGTGTGGGTCGCACGGATACGGTTGCCCATGAAATTAGCCACAACTTAGGCTTACGGCACGCTACGTTAGGAGCAGGTTCACCTAAGAACCTAGCGACTGATGGGGATGATCGGCTCATTCCTAGCTTGCTCAGTGACATTGGAATAGATGGCGCTGGGCTGAGTGTGCTGACGGATGCGCAAATTAAAGCGATCCAAAACAGTTCCTTTGTTCGTGAAGGGGTGCCTGGCATACTCAGCGAAGAAATCGCTGCCGCCGACTCGGCAACTGCTCGGCTGTCTGATGAAGCGGCGATCGCCGAGACTCTGCCCTTGGATTCTCTCGCTTCGGCGAATTTGGCCTTGTCAGAGCCTGTGGCTGCAACATCGGCAGCATCGGCCACGGCAGCAGTCAGCGTCCCCGAATCTGACGGTCTGTTGGGCCTCTCTGTAATCGCACTGTCTTTCGTGACTGTGCGTCGCCGCTGGCCCGCGCGTCAGTCGCAATCAGATTCTCAATTATGAGGTGGTAACTGTGATGAAGCTTTTTTTCCCGCTAATGAGCGTGATGGCGATCGCCGCGCTGGTCACGTTTTGGCCTGGCCACCGGTCGGTTTCCTCGTCGGCGTCCCCGCCAGCGTCTAAGTCTGCGGCGGGAGAAAGCTCCTCAGTACAAACAGCCGATAGTGAAGTGGCGATCGCCCCTGATCGCCTGCGCCATCCACCTATCCGCCAGACCTTTACCGCCGGCTCTTACCAGCTCGTGATTACTGCTCAAGATCGCGAGTGGGAAACGCCTGTCGCAACCGCTCAGCTATCTGACGGTGATCGGCTGCTTTGGCAGCAGGAATTGCCTCACGAGTACGGCCCTCGATTTGTTTTGGTGAGCCCTCGGGGGCAAGTTCTTTTGCTCGACGAATTTATCAACGTGGCCAGCCCCTATGCGCTGACGCTGATTGATCAAAGCGGAGAAGTTGTTGCGCAAAACAGCTTTGAAGATGTTCAAAAAACGCTCCAAGTGTCTCTCGCAGTCCTGACTGAGCAGGCTACCAGCGGCTGGTGGATTTCTGCGCCTCCGACGCTAGGAGAAGCCACCCACGAAACAGCCCATGAAACGGCCAATTCTTCCGCGCCAGCTCAAGACTTATATGCGCGGGTGAAAGCAGGTGGAACAACTCTCGAAATCGACCTGAGCACGGGTGAGCTTAGCCATCCCACCGACTTATGAAGCCGCTAAACATATTGCAGATTGTTCCTTCTATTTCACTGGTGTATGGCGGTCCGAGTCAGATGGTCAGAGGGCTGAGCGCGGCGCTAGCGAATCAAACAGTCGGGGATAATGCGATCGCCAAAGTCACCATTCTCACTACTGACTCTAACGGTGATGTGGACGAGTTGCCGCTAGATGTGCCATTGGGCATGCCCGTGGCAGAAGACGGCTACGAAGTCATCTATTTTCGCTGTTCTCCCTTCCGCCGCTATAAATTTTCGACTCAGCTGCTGAGCTGGCTCTGGGCCAATGCGCACCACTACGACATTGCTCATATCCACGCGCTGTTTTCACCCGTCAGCACTGCGGCGGCGACCGTCTGTCGCTGGCGAAATTTGCCCTATTTAATGCGGCCATTGGGCACGTTAGATCCGGCTGATTTGGAAAAGAAAAAGCAAGCTAAGCGACTGTATGCCAGCTTGTTAGAGAGACCTAATTTGGCCGGGGCGGCGGCGATTCACTTCACGACCGAGCTTGAATCAAAAGTCTCTGAACGCTTTGGGGTCAGTACGCCAGATGTGGTAGTGCCGCTGGGCGTTGCGCTCCCTGAGCTGCCAGATCGGGCGGCTTCACAGGCCGCTATTCGTGAGCAGTTTGGCATTCCAGCAGAGCGGCCAATTGTGTTGTTTATGTCTCGGATCGATCCTAAAAAGGGGTTTGATTTGCTGTTGCCTGCACTCGAAAAGCTGCATCGGCGAAACTGTCCTTTTCATTTTTTGCTGTGCGGTGCAAATCCTCAAGATCGCGCTTACGAAACGCGTATTCGCCAGCAGATAGAAGCGTCGTCATGGGCGAGTTGGGCAACGCTGAATGGCTTTGTCTCGGGTGAGCTCAAGGCGAAGATTCTCAGCGCGGCTGATCTGTTTGTGCTGCCGTCTTATTACGAAAATTTTGGGATTGCGGTGGCTGAGGCGATGGCGGCGAAACTGCCGGTGGTGATTTCTGATCAGGTGCACATTTGGCCGACAATTCAGGCGGATGCGGCGGGCTGGGTGGTGCCCACTGAGGTAGAGGCGCTGACAGCGGCGTTGGCTGAGGCGTTGGTCGATGCTGAGGCGCGATCGCTGCGCGGACAAAATGCTCAGCGCTGCGCTAAAGATCACTACAGTTGGCAGGTGATCGCCCAGCAGATGAGTCAGGCATACCGCCAACTTTTGCAAGCGTAATGCAAGCCGTGGCACTCGTTAGGCAAGTGCCACGGCCGGGTCAGCTATTTGACCAATTGCGATATTCAACATTGTGTTGGCAGCAGGCGATTTTAACCCGCTGTTAGAACAATGATGATGAAAGCGATCGCAAGTAGTACCAAAAACGGTGGTGGGCCGTCGCCCCAGCCGCCATCCACATCGCGCTGCCAGTGACAGTTCAAGCAAACGTATCTGCTTTCGCCATGCGTCACGATGCTATGGTGGCCACACCGGGGACACTCCAAATGGTAAGTGTCATGAAGTTGATCAACTGGTTCAAGATATCGTGGTCGAGCCATGTGATGATCCTCCTTAAAAAGATGCAGGTAGAAAGGCGACTCGCTTAGAGCAGCAAGCCTTCGAGGAGTGATGATTTTCAGATCAAATGGGCTTTACCTTGCGCGCAAACCGTGTGTCGTTAATGTATTATTCAAAAGTCATTTGGACTAACCTCCGTGGCGAAACGCAACTAGGGAAACTTGCACTTTGATCGGGTGGTTTCCCTGGTTCCCATATCTTGATATATGTATACAAAAGATTCTAGAGGGGGCGTGGGACGGCTCGGACTGCTAAGAGAGTAAAGCAGTGGTCCAACAACTCCAGAGATTATGTAGCAAATGATACGAGATATAGCGTTTTATACTGAATAGTCAATACAGATACTGATTTCTGTCCATTTTTGTGGGAGTTTTAGGACTAATCAAGTTTTGGGTAGCTATATTAGCTACCCAAAATTAGAGAGATAAATCTCGTTCCTTCCCTGAAAATGGTCAATTTACGCAATGGTCAATTCGAGGCAATCCGACAGTGCTCGTAGCTACCGCTTATACCGCTATCTACTAGGTCGCTTAGCCATTCACCGCAAGCTTGACGGAACGCCTAACAGTGTTCAAACTGCTCTGCGGGTTGGCAGTAGAGGGCTGCGTAAAGTGCTCTCAGCGGTGCTATCTGACGAAGAGGCATGGCACAAGGCTATCAGCTCACATAAAAAGTATGCCGAAGTCACCACTGGTCGTGTTGTCGATATGCTTGGGACGCTGCAAGAGAATCTGATAGAAGACTATAAATCTCACGATGAGCCCTACAGCCGTGTGCTGACAGCCGAAGATATTCTGATTGCGCTTTATCAGCTGATTGAGCTGACGCCTGAAGAGCGATCACGACTAGGGTTGCCGGTGGGCGATCGCCTGACGCTGCTTCAACAAACCCTGCTCTCTCTACAAACTAAGAGCAGCACAGA
Organism: Phormidesmis sp.; assembly: GCA_049680585.1. Classification (GTDB taxonomy): domain Bacteria; phylum Cyanobacteriota; class Cyanobacteriia; order Phormidesmidales; family Phormidesmidaceae; genus Phormidesmis. The sequence goes on along the minus strand of JBAUIB010000128.1, from coordinate 35,757 downwards.
AAATTATGAGGCCGTTTTTAGGGCGTACACAGAAGCGGTCGGACTTGAGTTTTTTGATGCGGATTCTGCCGTTACCAACCTCGACCAAGTCAATGAGCTGATTGAAACATCGGTCAGGGCTGCTCTCGGTTATTTACCTCAGCGGTCTAGCAAGTTCCAAAATCAACAAAAAGACCAAAGCAACGAAGAGACCATTATCGATCTGACTCGCAAGGCCCAGCGCGAAGTACGGCGTTTGCTTGTGCGTAGCGGCAACACTCAACCTTTTTTGAGAGACAGAGCAGCCGATCACCCGTACATTAGCCATTACTTGCAGCCAGCCTTCATCAAAAAGCTCTCACAAACTGTCGTCAACAATGAGCGCCTCACTGCTCAGCTACCGGTTTATCTCAAGCAGCTCACCATAGAAACCTGTGGGCCGCTGCCATTTTCAGATGCTAGTCCCGGCAGGCATAAATTTGGCAGCTCCTATCCGCCCCTTTTAAACAAATGGCTTCAAGAACTTGATGGCAGCATAGAGCATTTTCTCGTGGGTGATATTCCTAGTCCTAGCGACTATGAACTCGCCGCCCAAGAAGCGATCAAAATCACGCTCGGATTCTATATCAAAGTGCCGAGCGACTATCTAAGTGTCGTACCAAAAACGTTTGACAGCCTCGCGAGTGATGTCGTAGAGAGCAACCCGCCCTATCGCCGCGTAGACTTTACCTTTAGCAGTACGGGCATCGGCGGCACCCTATCGCATATCGTGAAAGTTATCAATACGACCTTACTATCTGACATTCCCTGTCTGGATAGCTTTTTTCCCATCGCTCACGACGTGACCTCCACCCAAACTATTATCAGAGACAATGTCCCTTCTCCCATATGGGCACATAGCCTGATCAAGCTATGCCATAACCAGTCAGTGGGTAAAGCCCTGTGGTCGTATAAAGAAGATGACTCCTCCTACGACGATTTTTCATTTGGTGAACCGATTGGACACGGCGATTTCTGTGGATTCGACTTTCTGATCGCTCAGGCCCAGTCTTCTCTCCAGGCTCGCTTACAGGCCATTCGCAATGCGGGTATCAACCCTCAGGACTATATCCAGCAGCTCTGCGCAAAAATAGAGCGGCAGATTACGCTCAAGCGAGCCTGGCAGATGCTGAAGTATTATCCCTTCTCATCGATGGCCATGATCGGGACTATTCACAAGAGCATTCTAGGATCTACATTTAAAAATAGAAAGCTTTGTAGAGAAGATCCTGATATTTACTTTGATGCCTTTTTATCTATCACAGAAGCGCTACTTGACGAAGGTGCTTACAAAGCGAGCTACAACAACCTCAAAAAGCTTGATGTTGTCGAAGGCTTTGCTCGAGACAGTTTGGCTCCTCAAGGGAGCTCAGATATTGGTAGCGATCGTTGCGAAGTCTTCTCCAGTACGTTGATCATTCGCTATTTAATTTGTAAAGCGACCTACTACTATCTGTATGATCTAGAAGAAAGCGATCCTAAATATCTAGGAGATGAGTTTTCATCGAGTGTTAGCCGTCAGCAGCTAGTAGAAAAAGCTTGGCAGATGCTGAATTTTGCTGAGGAACATATCAAAGCTCGGCTCAAGAAATATATGGTAATCAGCGAAGTCTCTCAAGGGACTTTTAAACCTCACTATCAACTACTGGGCCGCATTTACCTAGTACGGGCTAGACTGCTGACCTTTTTCCCGCGCCTAGTGCCTAGATCTGAAGAGGTGCTGCTTACAGAAAACTTTGTCGGTCAGCAGAGAACTCGGGCATCTGTGCACTGGGGCAAGCTGTATCTGCTAGAAAAAGCCCGGCTGTATGTCGCCGCCGATGGCAGCAGCGAAGCATATTCTCACTATGCCGCCTTGCAGAGCTGCTATTACATCACAGCGGCTTATGAAGATCCACAGCATTTAACGCTCTCTGACGGGAGGACGGGGGAATCTCGCACCCTAAATCGCGATCACTGTCTTACCTGGGCAAAGCGGCTAAGAGACCATGCGCTGCTGACCTATGACAAAACAGGCCGTCAGTGCTACAACGCCATTAAAGAGAAGAGCGGTCTTCCTGATGAGTTTGAAGATCACGGACGCTATAGTATCGAAAAGCTACCGGCTATTTTTGAAGATAGAGGCTTGCAAAAAGGCAGAGAAATCAGTGAAGACAATCAGTTCCTCACGCTCGATATCTCTCTTCTGGCGATTAACTATGAAGATTTGCCTAAGCTCACTTCCGAGCATCCCACTAAAAGCATCTACCTGTTTGGCGTGAATACCTGTCATCTCTTTCTCGCACGAGGACTTTATTTACTCTGTAGTGACACCACTGAAGAATTTGAAAAAGATGACGCACCGGGGCCGATTCAGTGGGATACGAAGCTGATCATGGCGTGGCGACTATTCGATATGGCTTGGGCGATCGCTGAAGACGGATGCAGCATAGAGCGAGAAAAAGGCACTAAGCAAAAGAAAATTACTCGCTCTTTTAAAAGCGACCAAGCGGCCACTCAGTACACCTCACGAGAAATCGATTCTGTTCGAGATCTCTACCCTCGCCGGGTGAATGAAATCGCCGACATTGGCAAGATATTTTCAGCCGCCTGCATGGTTCTGCGACTGTATACGCTACCAGCCAGTGAGCGAGCCCCCATCACTCAAAACATCGACAAGATATTTGACATGCTGCATGGTGAATATAGGCTAGCGGAAAAACCGCTACTCAAGGTGCTTCTAACCAGGCAAAAGCGCTATAACGGCCACCTAGAAGACTTTCTGGCAAATGCGCGCAGCGTGGTCGAAAGCCACAAGCCAGCCTCTGAAAACGCCTATCCTGATGACGCTGTAGAGACCGCTCGAAACACCCTGATGACAGAGCTGTTTTCAGCTTTATTTCAAGAGAACTAGAAAGCAGCTTGAGGGAGTGCCATGATGCTGTTATCTTTGGCGGCTTGGAACTGGTCACGACAGCAGGATCAGCAGGCGGCAGATTGGGTCATTCATACGGCATACGAGCAAACGCAGGCATCTGTTTTTGAGTCTGTAGAAAAACTTACCGCTCACTGGGATTGCTGATCGTACGTCGAGAGCGGATACTTTAAAAGACGCATGGGTTCGGCGCAGATGCTTTCAATAAGGCTAAGGTTGCGTGCTCCAAAGAACTCGTGCCAGCTGATTTCGCGATTACCACGAGGCTGATATTGAGTATCTAGATCGGAGGAAATATCGGCCTTTTCTGGTAGCTCTAGTTGCTCACTCAGGGAACGAATAACACCTAATTTATCTGCTATAAAGTCTTCGTAGCGAACGAGGATTATTTCGTTTGGGTGGTCGAGATATGCGCTGACTGCTACCGTCCAGCGATAGGCCATCCTTTCGATATAGCTGCCTGTGGTAGGTGGAATAGAGATAAAGCGATTTAAGTGGCTCTGCTGCGTTTGTGAAAGTGTTTGTAAATGGCCTGGAATTTCTCGACGATTGAGGTAGCTGCGGATTGTATCTCTAGGATCGCGTAGAATAAAGACAAATTTAGCTTCTGGAAAGCGTTGTTTTAGCTGTGGATATAGAAAAGAGAAAACGGGAGATTTGTTTAAACGGGTGGAAAAATAAGTTCTATTATCTTTAACGAAGTCGTTGAATGCAATTTTTTCTTCAAATACTTCTTTGGATAGCTGCTTCTCTTTCTTAGGATCCAATCTGTAAAATAAGTCAGTGGTGAGTGCTTCATGACTCATTTTACTCAGTAGCATTGCGATCGCAGTCGTTCCAGACTTAGCATGTCCTAAGATAAAGATAGGTGCAGGATGGATTTTGACTGTCCGGGCCTTATGCGACCTTGCGATAGGTAATGTCCTATGAGAGGAAAGCAAAGAGGAAAGCATGGGTTTAACCCAAGGCATCCGCTTGTTGGCATATGTCCCTGCTATCCTAACCGCTATTTGTAGGCGAAGTTTCTCCGATTGTCCTTGTTGAAGGTAGGCCCGCACCTCAAAACTGCGCAGCGTTTGCTTCAGTCCTATCGTACGCGCTAACTCACTCACAGCTTGATAAAATCGCTTGTCTGTATAAGTGCGTACTGGAGGGAATTTTTGGCGCATATAGTAAGCAGACTTTAGATTCACTTTTGATCTGCTGATGTGAACGTCTTCTCTAAAATCGTAGAGATTGCTACCATGCTGCCGGTGTACTGCGTATCGCTTTGGCGATAAAACACCTGGACACAGGTATATTGCAGACAACCTGACGTAGGAATCGGCTGCAATATTAAAGGCTTCTGGCATTGGAAAGATTGTCTCTAAGACATGCCTTCGAAAGCACAGTCCGCTAGTCGCTGGAAAATGATGTCGAAACTTTGTTCCCCCGACGAGAACATCTCTAAGAAAAACAAACTCGAACTTCTTGAGGCATCGCCTTTCACGATGATGAACATGGCCATTTTTATCAACCTCTTCAAGTTCGTGAAAGCACCATCCTGCATCGGGATACTGCTGAAATATTTTAGAAATCTCTGTTATTTTCTGTGAGTAGAAGTAATCATCTGCGTCGAGCAGGCAAATGATGTCTCCTGTAGCGGCCTCATATCCTGCGTTGAAAGCAGAAGCCTGTCCGCCATTTTGCTTTAAAACCGAAGTAATCCTATCTTCGTAAGCTGCAATCACCTTTCTAGAATTATCGGTAGAGCCATCATCTACAACAATGACCTCTATAGGCATCGCTGAGTCCTGCTTCAAGGCACTTAAAATAGCATCTTCTAGGAACTCAGCGTAGTTGTAATTATTGATGATGATACTGGTTAGCATAGACTGACTTTAAGGATTCTAGAAATAAGTGGCTTAACAGCTGCTAACAAATAACCTGCTGATTGAGGGATTAGCACTGTTGTAGCCAACTGTTGTAGCCAACGAAACAGTCGTTATCACAGTCTGTAACCCTCTATCAGAGCGTCTGTCTGTAATAGATGCTATCTACGCATCAATCAAGTCGATTAGTGTTTCGTTGAGCAAAGTACGCGTTTCGACAAAACGGTGTCGGATTCTTCCCCCGCCAGAGACAGTAAAGCCTTTATTTACCATCTGAGCGACAGGACCGTACAGCCTAGTTGGGAGAGAAAAAATCTCCTTCCAAGCATTCTGCTTTGTGTCATAGACTATAACATTGCATAAAACATCGGTAATGCGAGGTGAGGACTTGGCTCGCAACAGCAGCTGTAGCGGCATATCGTCAATTAGCTTCTCCTGCCGATGATCCCACCAGTCGTGACTTAGCAGCACAGGGTCTTGATTATTACGCCCGCCTGTCACAATGATGTAGTCTTCTACAACGCAGGTAGCCGCTTCAAAGTGAGATCTTGGATGTGGCAGCTTTGCTATCTCAGACCACTGCATCTTTGAGCAGTCAAAACAATAGACGCTATTGCGATCAATAGGATTTATATCGTGTCCGGTTTGACCACCTAGTGCGTATATCTTGCCTTGAACCACGGCTACCGAAATATGACCTCGCGGTGTGGGCAGCGGCGCTGACTCGATCCACTGACACTCTTTATCGAGCTGAAGCATCCAGTGGTCGGCATGGGTGGTCTCTCGATCTTCTGAGAATCCTCCAAAGTAATGCAGTGTTTGGTCAACAAGGGCGAGCCCGCCGCCAGCTCTTTTCTCTGGTAAAGGTACGCTAGATGTCCATTTATCGGTTGTTGTGTCGTAGCACCAAACTTCGTCTGTTGCTGTACCTGGATGGTTCCCTACAAATCCGCCTGCGATCCAAATCTTTGACTGGTCGACGGCTGAATTTACATGGGTTACAGGCGTCTGCATTTGACTAAGACATGTCCACTTGTCGTCCTTTGGGCTGTACTTGTAGCTGTCTGTCACTGCTTGCCACTTCAGCGTAAATCCGCCAAACACGTACAGCTCGTCATTAACCACAGCCGCCGTACTTTCTAATAGTGGCCGAGGCATAGGCGCTTTCACGGTCCAAAGACGATGGTGAGGCCACGTCCATTTTTCTAATTTTCTCTCTAATCTTTTAGGAAATGAAGCCATGACTAATGAACGGAGACCTCCGTACGAGTATATAATACGGCTCTTGTTCTCTCTGCGTAATCGTGCATATATTCTCGTGCGGTATCTACGGCTTTCTCTATTGCCTGAGCGTTTACGTTAGTTTCATATACGATTGGATTACGGTGTCGCTGAATCCAATAGTTGGTATTTTTCGAAATCTCGAATAAACCTCTTTCAATTTGGTCTTCGATAGAGGTCTCGGGAAGCCACCAGCGAGATTCGCGTTTTGTCGCTGCTACGGGTATGTAGAGATGCGCGTGGCCAGCATCTGCGCCAAAACAGTCAAATCTAATAACTGGCTGAGAAAGCACGTACAAAATAATAGAGGGCCCATTGCCTAGCTGAGTAAGCTTCCAGTAAACTTCTAGCTCTGCATTTTGACCAACAGGAATAAAAACAACATCACGTCGTACTACGCGATTACTGGTGTTGTGATTACTGGCGTTTCTATCTTTTCCTATAAGCACTCTTTTTACTCGCCGCAGCTTGTATTTTGCTAGTTGAACGACTTTCACAACAGAATCACCTCCTCATGAATCGACAAGACAAATTAACTAAGTAATGACAACTAAGTAATGGCTGGGATAAGAGCATAAAGATAGATTTTCTATGTTGTTTAATTTTCTACACTCGACCTGTAAGTGTTCCCGTCAATAAGAATGCTTTGGCAAACTTCTAATCCACGGTGGCAGCGTTTTTTCCCAGTGAACATAAGTTTGTTTCTCTACACTTAGTCCCTTTGCCAACTGCGATCGCTGGGCGTGACTTAAAAGATTTCTGCCACATCTAAAGGGCCTCAAAGGACGACGACTACAATAGCCAAACGTAATGGCACGTCGAGATCGGGCTGTGGGCGGTTTACCTCGATGATACAGTTTGGCAGTATCGACAAAAATCACGGTACCAGCCTCTCCAGTGCAAGCTTTCGCCTGCGTGGTCGATGTTTGCGGTAACATCTGCGCTAGCTGTGATGTGTGTAAAAATTGACACCTATCTTTTACTACGTCTAAAACCTGTGCTGTCAGGATCGAATCAAAATATTGGAAGGGGCCCCCCTCTTCATCGACGTCGTTGAAGTAGATGAGTACCTTCAGAACTTTTCTGTCTTCATTGTCTAAATGCCATCGTCTGGTAGCGGTTTCTAACCCGTTATTAATTGAGAGGTTGCAAAGACAAGTGTCGTATGCAACGGGTGAGCCGATATAGTTATTAGCAATGTCTACTAGGCGATCGCACAGTCCCCACTGAAAAATATAAGCATGCGTCAACAGCATCTCAAAATCAGGAACGACTTGGAACTTACGCTTGTGCGAAAGGGCCTGCTCAGCTAGCTTCTCAAATAGAAAATACCCCTGATCACGCAACTGAAAGCTGCCGGGTATGTCTAACGCGCTCAGAGAAGTTATATGAATACCACTCTCTTGAAGATCCCGAAGAATTAACTGATCAGTGTCTGAGAGTGTCGGCAAGCTGCCTTTATGTCGTTCTAAATAGGTGCGATATCGTTGCCGCAAATAGGCTTCTACTAAGCTATTGCTGGCTATCTTTTCAGCTGTAAGAGGGACAATGTTATTAGCCGATTTACGAATAGGCTGCCATCTAGTACCAGGTTTGAGGCGATTAATCATACATTTTTCTTATCATCCTAATTTTATGACGTAAGCGTCTTGGCTTGCTGTCATCAACAGGCTTTCAAATACAAGATGGAGCTGAGAGCACGCAAGATAGAAGCCCATACAACGATTTCAAGCGTTGAGTAAAACCCACCCGTTTCACAAAGTTGACTGTGGTTTTGCTATCTAAACTTCGGAAAATTTAGATTTTTGTAGATGCTGTAAGCGCCGAAGACATCAGCATAGCCGCTGACTTGGAGCACGTATTCACGGATACTAAAGTATCTGAAACATCAATCAAAAGCAATACAGCTTTCTCAACCTTTGAGGAAGCTTCATATTTTTTCTGTTTCAGGAGTAGGCGTCCTAAACGAGTAAGGATAATTCTATCGTTCAGGTGATGCGAGCGCCTGTCGCGTGGAGATGCGAGCGCCTGTCGCGTTGAATAGTAATGGAAAAGTAGCCACCTGTGCAAGGACTGTGACCGATAACTTAAGGTCATCTCAACTATGAAATTAGTATTGTCTTGGTAGCCCAAACTACAAAATGATACTAACCTGCAATGCATACTGTATACAGTGTGCTTCTAGAACACTTCTTTTATGTTAGTTACTCAGCAGCCCGTATTTCGCCGTTTTTGGTATCCGGTTATTCCTCTTCAGCAGTTGAGCGAGGGGCCACAGCCCTTTGAGCTCTTAGGAGAGCCGCTAGTGCTTTGGCTAGACGAAGGGGGAAAGGCGGCTGCGGTGCGCGATCGCTGCTGCCACCGCACGGACAAGCTCTCATTAGGGAAGGTCGATAAGGGCAGAATATGCTGCCCTTACCACGGCTGGGAGTTTAGTGCTGAAGGCGAGTGCGTCAAGGTGCCTCAGCTCCAACCAGGCTGCCAGATTCCAGCTAACTACCGCGTTGATGCCTATCGTTGTAAAGAGCGCTATGGCTATATCTGGGTCTGTTTAGAAGATCCGCTGATTGATATTCCTGAGATTGAAGAAGCAGACGATTTAGACTATCGGTTGATTCACGAGTTTTACGAACCGTGGCAGTGTGCCGGGCTGCGAGTAATGGAGAATGAGCTGGATTTAGCACACCCAACGTTTGTACATACCGAAACGTTTGGTAGCGAAGACCATCCGATTCCTGACGAGCTGAAAATGACTGAAACTGACTGGGGAATTCGTGTGTTTGGCAAGCTAGGTGTGGTTAATCCAGAACTACAGCAGAAAAATTTGAAGATGGGCGAGAGCGCAACCTTTAGAACACTGTCTATGGATTGGCTCATGCCTTTCACCATTAAGCTCAAAATCACTTACCCCAACGGGTTGGAGCATATTGTCGTGAATACTATGACGCCTGTGAGCGATCGCTCTTCCCAAATGGTGCAGTTTTGCGTTCGTAACGATACAGAGGCCGATACGCCTGCGGCAGATGTCGTCGCCTTTGACCGTGCTGTCACCTTAGAAGACAAGCGCATTCTAGAATCAACCGATTACGATGTTCCCCTAATGCCTAGCAAAGAAGAACACATGTTCACCGATCGCCCTGGCATTATGATTCGCAAGAAAGTCGCGGCCCTGCTCAAACAACATAACGAAGTAGAACAAAGTCAGCCATTACGAAAAGGCTCATTCAATGGTTCTTCAGCAGGATTTTCAATGCCCCAACACAAGCCTACGCCTGTTGCAGAAGCTGCTATACAACCCGCGCAATCTATATAAAAGGCGAAACCTTTGTATCTGGTAGCAAGCTTATCGGTCGCGAAAGTTGTTCTCTCTTAGAATTGGTGACTATAGTCACTTGTGGTGACTGGTTTATCCGATCTTTTATTCCTCGCAAGCTTATGCAGCTTCAAAAAACTGATCTAGCAAAGTCTCCTATTTTCCTAGTTTCGCCTTTCTTCTTTCTCGGCACAGCGATGGTCGTGATGAAGTATATTCTGCCACACACATCGCCGCTTTTTCTGGCAGCGTTTAGGCTCTTGCCAGCAGGGCTATTGGTGCTGATAGTTGCTGCTGTGCTTAAGCTGCCACAGCCTAAAACCTGGAAAGCTTGGCTGTGGATTGCGCTCTTTGCCCTGGTAGATGGGGCGATGTTTCAGGGACTTTTAACCGTCGGACTGGTGAATACGGGCGCAGGACTCGGCGCGGTTCTGATCGATGCACAGCCCTTAGTGGTCGCCCTGCTCGCTCGGATTCTCTTTGGTAGTTTGATTGGGCCATGGGGATGGCTAGGGCTAACGATTGGAATCGCAGGCATTAGCCTATGTGGACTTCCCGCAGAGTTGATTTACAGCCTGTGGCAAAATGGTATTCCCTTACAAAGCTGGCTGCAAGCCATTCAGGGATATGGGGCCAGCGAAAGTACCTGGGAAATGACGAACTTACTCCAAAATGGTGAGTTTTTGATGCTTCTCGCGGCGCTGTCGATGTCAGTCGGCACGATTTTGATGGGCTATGTGAAGCGCCATGCCGATCCGATTGTGGCGACGGGTTGGCATATGCTTTTAGGTGGTATACCGCTGGCTGTGATGTCTGGTGTGTGGGAGCCTTACCCAATTGACAATCTACTTTTGTCTGATTGGGCTGGGTTAGTCTATGCCACCGTGTTTGGCACAGCGCTAACCTACGGGATGTTCTTTTACTTGGCGGCTAATGGCAATATGACCAGCGTTAGTGCGCTGATTTTTCTGACGCCCGTATTTGCGCTGTTGTTTAGCAGTCTCTTCTTAAATGAATCGTTGAGTATTCTTCAGTGGGTCGGTGTTATGCTGACGCTGATCAGCGTTTATTTAGTAAATCAGCGAGAACAGATCGAAGGATCGGTGGCTCATTTGCTCAAGAGAGTTTCCCCTAGCGATGCCATTGAAGGCATTCCAGCAGAGGCTGAAGTCTCAGAGGTTGATGCGATCGCTGAGTAGGCTGTCGTTCTAGTAACCGTTTGTTTTAGTGACCTAATTTTTAGGAGATAGTTTAGATGATTTGTCAACTTTTAGTGGCCGTTGCCATCGCAGTTTTGAGCGTTAGTGCTCTTTTTAGCTCTCCGCTATCGGCCATAGCTAGCGAGTATCAGTCCAGTCAGTATCGGCCTGTTGAGTATAGCCAAAGCCAGTCAGCTAGCCAGCAAAAACCTCAGACTTACCCCAGTCAGTCCAGTTACGAAAAATCTCAAGAGGCTAGCGATTATAGCTACACAGATAAGCAAACAAATCAGGCTAAACCTCAAGAGGATCAACAGCAGAAGCAGTCAAGTCAGATGAGTACTAATGAGAAACAGTACTCTCAGCTAGAACAGTCTTATCAAAACGAGCAATAAGCTCTATTCAAATGGATCGCCTACAAAATCAATCAGAGCAAAATCAATCAGAGCAAAATCTTAAGGCCATTCGCGGATCGTTTCTAGATTTTGTGGACGATCCTTTCTATGTGCCAGAAAAAGAAAGCGTTCGATACTTACCTGACGGCTTACTAGTACTAGAAAACGGCAAGGTTAAAGATTTTGGTCCGTATGACGATCTGCAAGCTAACTATGGAGAAATTCCAGCGACTGTTTATACCGAACGGCTGATTATGCCAGGGTTCATCGATACCCATATTCATTATCCTCAAACTGGCATGATTGCCGCTTATGGAGAACAACTCCTAGAATGGCTAAATCAATATGTTTTTCCGACTGAAGAAAAATTTAAAGACAAAGACTATGCGCGCGAAGTCGCCGACATTTTTTTAGATCAGCTGCTGAGCAACGGTACGACGACCGCGCTAGTGTTTGCAACTGTGTTTCCTCAATCTGTAGATGCCTTCTTTGAGGCGGCAGAAGCTCGCAACCTCTGCATGATTGCAGGCAAGGTGATGATGGATCGCAACGCACCAGACGCTGTATGCGATACTGCTGAGTCTGCTTATCAAGAGACAAAGACTTTAATTCAGAAATGGCATAAAAAAGGACGCTTGCGCTACGCGGTTACGCCTCGATTTGCGATTACCTCAACCGATGAACAGCTGCAAAAAGCAGGAGAGTTGCTGAGAGAATTTCCAGATGTCTATATGCATACGCATATTTCTGAAAATGTTAAAGAAGTTGAGTGGGTGAAAGCGCTTTTTCCAGCTTGCGAAGGCTACTTGGACGCTTACGACCAGGCCGGATTAGTCCAGGAGCGCTCGGTGTTCGCTCATGGGATTCACTTAACGGATAGTGAGTTTCAGCGACTTTCAGAAGCTCAGAGTGCGATCGCCTTTTGCCCGACCTCTAATTTGTTCTTAGGCAGCGGCCTATTCAAGATAGAACAGGCCAAATCAGCAGATTATCCGGTAAAAGTAGGACTCGGTACAGACGTTGGTGCGGGCACTAGCTTCTCAATATTACAGACTGCCAATGAAGCCTATAAAGTCGCGCAGCTACGCCAGCAAAAGCTCTCTCCATTCAAAGCGCTCTTTTTGGCGACGCTAGGCGGGGCCAAAGCCCTATGTTTAGAAGATACGCTTGGCAGCTTCGATATCGGCAAAGACGCCGACTTTATCGTCCTCAATCCACAAGCAACAACGCTGATGGCCTTTCGTAACAATGCCGAATTTCCTCGTACTTTAGACGAACTCGCTGATCGCGCGTTCTCTTTGATGATGATGGGCGATGATCGGGCTGTTCAGGCAACCTATATTCTCGGTGAGCTGGCTTATGGCATCCCTTAAAGTAGTATCAAAAAATTAATGTCAAATAACAGCCTGAGTTTGCAAGAAGGCGTCAACCTGTGAGCGGGTCGGCATCGCTGTCTGCGCGCCTGATTGGGTCACGGCCAGCGCCGCCACAGCGCTAGCGTAGTCAATGGCAGATTTGAGGACAGTGCGATCGCTCAGCACGTCATTCGCAGCAGCCTCATTAAGCGGGTCCGCGCGAAACGTGGGTTGGCCCAGGTGTTGGCCTAGGTGTTGACTCAAAGCCGCGGCTAAGCCCCCATTGAAAGCATCTCCGGCGGCGACAGTGTCGATAGCTTGGACCGGAAAGGCCGGTACCGCAAAGCTCCCCTGCGCGCTCACGCAAACCGATCCCAACGCACCGAGCTTGACGATAACGACGGCAATACCTTGGTTATGAAGCGTTTTAGCAGCAGCGATCGCCCCTTCTACATCGTTGACTGTTTGCCCCGTGAGCAACGCCGCCTCAGACTGATTCGGCGTCAAGATAGAAATGTATTCGCAAAAATCAGCGCCCAGCGGTTCTTGCACCGGCGCTGGATCGACAATCACCGTCAGACCGGCCTGGTAGGCTAAAGCCGCTGCTTTTTCGACAATCGGCAGTGGAATTTCAAACTGAAGCAGTAAAACGCTCGCCTGATCAAAGTAGGGCGTCAGCCTAGCGAGATCTTCTTCATCGATTTCCCCATTCGCGCCCGGAATCACAATGATCTGATTGTCATAGGGTGCGACGGCAATGAGCGCTGTGCCCGACGGGGCCTGCTGACTGACAAAGAGCGATCGCACGTCCACTCTTTCTTTACTCAGCCCTGAGCGCAAGGTCCGGCCCAGCTCATCTCTCCCCACCCGGCCCACAAAAGCTGTGCTTGCCCCTAGCCGCGCGGCGGCCACAGCCTGATTGGCCCCTTTCCCTCCAGGAACGCTCGCAAAGTGAGTCCCCGTCAAGGTTTCACCGGGTAACGGTAGCCGCTTCACGCGAGCCACCAAATCCATATTGACACTGCCTAGCACCACCACATCTGCCATGGCTTATTCGCCTTTATATCTCCGCGCTATTGTCTTGTTTACATTCTCTCGCACAATGGTCGCGCGCGCGGGCACGGGCAGGCTTTACCCAACCGATTCGCCTATTCATCGTCTCTGCTGACCTCTGAAGGCGGGCGATCACAGCTCCACCCCCACCAGACCGTATCGCACTCACACTGGTAAAATTCTTGCCACTTGCGCTTACGGCCCTCCATGAACACAGGGGCCCGGCGATTTAGCCAAACCTGCTTGGCTTTGCGGCTGCTCTCACCACAGCTCGGACAGCCAAAGGGCTGGGCATGGACAGCATCTTTTGCCCAGTCGGGCGGTAACGGTGCGAACGCATCCATTAAGGCGATTGCTCCAGGATAGGTTAGGACGGTGACTATCTAAAAGGTGGCTATCTAAAAGAAGATAGCGCTGAATTTGTAGCGGTAGCCGTTGAGAAACTATAGTGATTATAAAGAAAACATGACAGTGGTACCCCTCTTGTGAAAGCTATCACCCTGCTCGGTTCGACTGGTTCTATCGGCACTCAAACTCTCGATATCCTCGAGCACCATCCAGACCAGTTTCGGCTGGTCGGAATTGCCGCAGGCAGTAACGTGACGCTGCTAGCTGAGCAGGTTATGCAGTTTACCCCTGAGATTGTAGCGATTTGCGATGAGAGTAAGCTCGATGAACTCAAGAGTGCGATCGCCTCTCTCGATCCTCAACCTATCATCCTGGCTGGAGAAGACAGCATTGTCGAGGTTGCCCGCTACGGAGATGCCCAAGCAGTCGTTACTGGCATTGTCGGCTGCGCGGGGCTGTTGCCAACCATTGCCGCCATTAAAGCCGGTAAAGACATTGCGCTGGCGAACAAAGAAACCCTAATTGCGGGTGGCCCGGTTGTTCTGCCGTTGGCTAAAGCGCACGGCGTTAAGCTATTGCCCGCCGACTCGGAGCACTCTGCCATTTTTCAGTGTTTGCAAGGCGTTCCGGAGAGGGGACTGCGTAGAATTTTGCTGACGGCTTCTGGCGGTGCGTTTCGCGACTGGCCAGTCGAAGATCTGCCCAAGGTGACGATGGCCGATGCGATCAAGCATCCCAACTGGTCGATGGGCCGTAAGATCACGGTGGACTCTGCCACACTGATGAACAAAGGGCTAGAGGTGATCGAAGCGCACTACCTGTTTGGCATGGATTACGACGATATTGATATTGTGATTCATCCGCAGAGCATCATTCACTCGCTGATTGAGCTGCAAGATACCTCAATGCTGGCGCAGCTCGGCTGGCCCGATATGCGCTTGCCACTGCTTTACGCGCTCTCCTGGCCAGAGCGGATATATACCGATTGGGAACCGCTGGATTTGGTGAAGTCGGGCGATCTGACCTTTCGCGAACCGGATCATGATAAGTACCCTTGCATGGATTTGGCGTACGCGGCTGGGCGTGCAGGCGGGACCATGACCGCTGTGCTAAATGCGGCTAATGAGCAAGCAGTGGCCCTGTTTTTAGAGGAGAAAATTCACTACCTAGAAATTGCCAAGGTGATTGAAAAAGTATGCGATCGCCATCGCAACGATCTTAACAGTGCCCCTGGATTGGATGATATTTTGGCAGTTGATCAGTGGGCTCGCAGCGCGGTCACTGAGCTGAGCGCGGCCCTGATATGATTTGTGAGGCCGGTAGAGAAAGCTGACAAAGAAAACCGGTGGAGAAGGCCGGTAAAAAAAGCTAGGTGGACAAGTCAATAGAGAGTCGGTAGAGAGTTAGGAAAAAATCAGTATGGAATTAGCGCTGACAATAGGCGCGGTAGCGATCGCTATCCTCGTATTTTTTTGGCTACTGAATGTCGTCAGAACAACGTTTAAAACCGCTGTTTTAGTAGTCTTATTTCTGCTAGGGCTCTATCTAGTGTTTGGCATTGGCCCAATGGAAGTATGGCAAACCATTCGCAGCTGGCTTCCGAAAGCAACTTAAGCCGCCGCCATCTGAGTTCAGATATCCGCTCGACAGCATTGTCCGGGTTACTTCCAAAGCAGCTAAACAGACCCTCTTTAGGTAGATGTAAACGCTTGGTTTTTTGGGGTAGATTCAGAAAGCGTGTGTCTACAAAGTTGCCCTTGACCGCTTTAAAGGAGCTCTTTCAATCTTAATCAACAGAGGTCTTTACAAAATGAACAGTAAAATAGCTAACCTATTGGCTCAGCTGCGATGGAAGCAGCTACTCTTAGTGCCTGCAGCTTTGATGCTGACTGTCTCGATGGCCGGTTGCCGGGTAGAGCAAACGGATGAAGGGGAGCTGCCTGATGTAGATGTTCAAGCTGAGCCAGGTGAGCTGCCCGAGTATGACGTCGAGGGACCAGAAGTTGACGTGGACACGACCGAGGAAACCGTTGAGGTCCCTGAGGTTAATGTCACAACCGAAGAGGAGACCATCGAGGTCCCGACTGTAGACATTGAGCTGCCAGGTGAAGATGATGATTCGGCAGAAAGTGCTGAATAGCCTCAGCTAAAGAGTCACTCAAACATGTTTATAGCTGACGGGTATCTAGCTGTGCTCACAGATGTAGTGCGTATAGCTAAACGAGCCTCGATTACCGCTCCCGCCCGTCGGCATCACACATCCCTGCCCGTCAGATCAGGGCTGAGATTCAGCAGCCACAAATCAAACGGACGTGAGAGACCTATTAAACTCTATTTCAACTGGGTGAGCGCGTCGAGACCTGCAGCGGTGTTATGCTGCCTCTCTCCTGCCAAAAAGGTGCTAGCGCTACACCTACCAGTATCAAAAGGCTGGGAAAAAAGCGCACAGCAGGCAACGCCGCTAAGGCGAATGAGCAGCGCGATCGCAAACCAAAGCAGTAGCCAGAGCGCCAGCCGACCAGATTTGCCAGCAGCGAAAAAAGAGAGAGATTTCTGGTGATACGTCACGGCAAGAACGTAGAGCCATCAACTAGATCCTATCTGATGCTTGAACATATAGATGATCTAGGCATAACTTTCTAGATTAAACGCCACATTGACCGATTGACACTATCCTGTTGGCTGATAGCTCTTCACCACGCGGCCAAAGCATCGCAGTAGCTTAGCGTAGCCTGCGCTCACCGGATCACTGAGATCAGTCATCGAATCTATGCCAATACCATTGCGGCCCTTATCTTTACCCGAGCTATGAATGTAGCGACCCTCACCCAGATAGATGGCAACATGGGTCGTGCGCTCTGCTGTCCCAAAAAAGACCAAATCTCCTGGCTGCAAGTCTGATTGAGCCACCTTTTCAGTAAAGTCTTCCTGCTGATAAGAATCACGCGGCAGCGGAATGCCTGCTGACAGAAAGGCCGCTTGCACTAAGCCAGAACAGTCGTAGTTGGGCGCGATCGCACCGCCCCATAAATACTGATTAGGCACAGCCATTGCCGCTTTGGCAAAAGCCATCACCTCCGGCAAGCGTCGCTGAATCTCTGTCAAGGTGAGCACGGGTGCTTGGTATGGCTCAGCGGCGGGGATCAGTTCAGCCACGCATTTAGCCGCAATCCAGCCCGGATAGTCATCTTTGCAGATACGCACGCGAATAGCGCTGTTATCTCTAGACACTTCTAGCGCGTGCAAATGGTGACCGCTATCTGCCTGAGTCACTAAGCCCTGACATAGCGGTGACTGGTATAAGTTTATGGGGCGATCGCACTGATAGGGCCGGGGATGTCTGCGATAAATCTCATCTTGCAAAGCGTCTAACGTCACCATATTGCTGCTGCGAGAGTGGATCAGAATCTTTTGTAAGCGCTCTTTACTGACAGGGAAAAGCGTTAGCTGGAAATAGGATAGCAAAATGTGAGAGTGCTGCCCGCCAATTCTCAATCGGTTTGTTCCGTTTCTTCGAGATGTTGTTCATTGCTAGATCCCTCTGAGCGATTCGATTCTGAGCGATTCGATGGCGTGAGTGGTGCAACTCACAAGAGCAAGTGTCTCCATAACTAAGCGCTGAAGCTGTGAGGCCAGCTAAAGACCCTTACAATTAGGGGTATCCTGCTTTACCGCTTTTGTATACTCCAGCTCACTTATGATCAGCTCATTAGCAGTCGAGTCAACCATTACAAGCTTTCAGTCACTGCATGAGCGACTGGATCTACGCCGCGCTACCGATGCCTCATTCTTTTCAGAATGGCAGGCACCATCTGTACGGTTGGACGACAGCGAAAAAGCCTTTCTCGATCATCTACAGCAACGCTACTACAACTACTACAACGCCGATTTACTCACCGAAGGCACCGTTCTCCTCTCCATCGTCGCACCGCTGTTAGAACAGCTTGGCTTCCATGAACCGCCTTTCTTTGTCCGCTCTGAGGTGCCTGTCCGCTTAGAGGTGACAGAGCGCGACGAAACCTATCGGGGGCGAATAGACGTGCTGGTGATTCGCGATCATTTGTGGATACTGACTGTAGAGGCCAAGCGCTCGAAATTTGCCGCCGATATCGCGCTACCTCAATGTTTGGCATACATGACGGGTGCACCGCAGCAGCCTAGTTTTGGATTAGTGACCAACGGTAGCGATTTTATCTTTTGTAAGTTGGAGCAACCAGTCTATGACTTCTCTGAACCATTTTCACTTCTGTCTAGGCAGAACAAACTGTATGAGGTCGCGAGTATCTTGACCCACCTCAAAAAGACTTGTAGCGAAAAAGACGCCCCATGATCCCTCCTACGACAATCCAGAACGAGCAAAATTCAGATATCACGATATCTCAGCTTTTCGCCACTGACCTTCCGTTTAATGGCACAATAAGGAGTTCTAAATCAGAACGCTTAAACTACAGCCTCTAATCCTGCCATGAGCGAATCTCGCCGCTACCACGTCACTACCTTCGGCTGCCAATTGAATAAGGCAGACTCCGAGCGCATGGCAGGCATTTTAGAAACGATGGGCCTGAGCTGGGAGGAAGACCCGCTGCAGGCGGATTTGGTACTGTACAACACCTGCACCATTCGCGACAGCGCTGAGCAAAAGGTGTATTCGTACTTGGGTAAGCAGGCCAAGCGCAAGCGCAAAAACCCAAACCTGACGCTGGTGGTGGCGGGCTGTGTGGCTCAGCAGGAAGGCGAGCAGCTATTGCGACGGGTGCCTGAACTGGATTTGGTGATGGGGCCGCAGTATGCCAACCAGCTAGAGAGTTTGCTGGCACAGGTGGCGCAGGGCAATCAGGTGGTGGCGACTGAGCCTGTACACATTATGGAGGACATTACTAAGCCGCGCCGCGATAGCGAGGTGACGGCCTGGGTAAATGTGATTTACGGCTGTAATGAGCGCTGTACGTATTGTGTGGTGCCAGGGGTGCGGGGGGTAGAGCAGTCTCGCACAAAGGAGGCGATTCGCAATGAGATGGTGGCGCTAGGACAGCAGGGCTACACGGAGGTGACGCTGCTAGGGCAGAACATTGACGCCTATGGCCGTGATTTACCGGGCATTACGCCAGAGGGCAGGCGCGAAAACACGCTCACCGATCTTTTGCATTTTGTTCACGATGTGCCGGGGATTGAGCGGATTCGCTTTGCGACGAGTCACCCACGCTACTTTACCGAACGGCTAGTGAAAGCCTGCGCCGAGCTGCCGAAGGTGTGCGAGCACTTTCATATTCCGTTTCAGTCGGGCAATAACGATGTGCTCAAAGCAATGGGCCGAGGCTATACGCGCGAAAAGTACCGGCGCATCATTGATACGGTGAGGCGCTATGTGCCGGATGCTTCGATTAGCGCGGACGTGATTGTGGCGTTTCCAGGTGAAACCGAAGCGCAGTTTCAAGATACGCTTTCGCTGATGGAAGAAATTGTATTTGACATGGTGAATACGGCGGCCTATTCGCCGCGTCCAGGGACGCCTGCAGCGCAGTGGGCTAATCAGCTAGAGGAAGAGACGAAGCAGGATAGACTGCAGCGGATTAATCATTTGGTGAACCGGCAGGCGGAGGTGCGATCGCAGCGCTACCAAAACCGCACTGAAACCGTCCTTGTCGAAGCGGTCAATCCGAGAGATTCCCATCAGGTGATGGGCCGTACGCGAGGTAACCGGCTGACCTTTTTCCCTGGCGATATTCGTGAGCTGAAGGGGCAAATTGTGCCGGTTGTGATCAATGAGACACGCGCTTTTAGCCTGACGGGTGAGGTGCAAACAGCAGGCGATAGAGTAGCTGTCGCAAAGTGATGGCGGCTATTCGGTAGGCGATCACTGAGTTAACGAGGCAATGCCTGACGGGCTGCGCGAGTCACATCACATAGCTGAGCGATCGCTGGCCAAGGCTGAGTTTCTTGGTCTGAGCGCAGCCATAGCAAGTATTCGATGTTGCCAGCCGGACCGACTGTTTCTGACCAGGTGAGTCCCCTGTAGTGCCAGCCTAGATTGGCAGCGGCTTGCGCGACTTGTAAGATTGCACCGGCTTGATCTTTGGCATCGCGCACGACCCCTTTTTTGCCAATTTTCTCTCGCCCAACTTCAAACTGAGGCTTGACTAAAAGAACAACTTCGCGGGGCGATCGCAACAATTCCCAAAACGCAGGCAACACCTTAACCAACGAAATAAACGAGACATCCATCACACCCAACGTCGCAACTTCATTGCCCTGATAGAGATCTTCAGGCGTAAGGTGGCGAATATTTGTACGCTCTCTCAACACGACACGCGGATCTTGACGAATTTTCCAGGCGACCTGACCGTAACCCACATCTACCCCATAGACCTGTTTGGCATTGGCCTGTAGCAGGCAGTCTGTAAAGCCCCCGGTAGAAATGCCGCCGTCTAAACAGATCCTACCAGCCGGAACAATCTCAAATGTCTTTAGCGCTTTCAACAGCTTCTCACCGCCTCTAGAGACGAAAGGGGGCTTTTGCTTAAGCTCGACAGCGGCGTCGGCTGCGACTAGCGTACCGGGCTTGTCGATAATCTGTTGAGAAATTTTGACCTCGCCCGCTCGAATCAGTCTTTGGGCCTGCTGGCGTGAGGTGCATAGTCCTTGCTCAACTAGAAGTAGATCGATTCGCTGTTTGGCCACTACGATGACTCTCCAAGCCAGTACCCCACTGAACAGTATAGCCTTGGCTACTGAGCTCACTATATTGAGTAGACAATCGGATATCGAAGGTCTGCGCGATTTTAATCATTCTGATTGTGGCGGTTATAGCGTTACCCGGATGCATTCGGGTAACGCGAGTCACTTGGCCTGTTGTTCTGTAAGGCTTTCACCAGGGCAATCGTATTCAAGCCAAGTGAGAAACGCTATAGTTTGATTGACTTGCTCTCTGCTAAGCTGCGACGGCAGTTGGTATAGTGCAGCTTTAAGTATTATGGGAACTTTGTTGTTTTTGATATTGGGCTTAGCAGCCGGTATCATCAGCGGTCTAATTGGCATCGGCGGCGGCGTTTTAGTGACGCCTACGCTAGTTTTTCTGTTTGGATTTTCTCAGCTTCAGGCGCAGGGCACGACGCTAGCGCTGTTGGTGCCGCCGATTGGCATTTTGGGCGCTTGGACCTACTACCAGCAGGGCTATGTAAATGTGCAGGCCGCTGCGCTGATCTGCCTGGGATTTGTTTTAGGTGGCTTAGCGGGGGCGAAGCTAGCAATCATTATTCCAGCGCTGTTGCTAAAGCGAGTATTTGGTATGGCAATGCTAGGCATAGCAGTACGTATGCTGTTTTTCTGATTGGTTTTCTGGGGGTGCTGACGCTTCTGCGCTGAGCCAGAGAACAGTATCTTTTAAGTGATAGACGAGTTCTGTGTGGTTGCTCGTTTGAACAAACATTAGCCCATTACCCATCGTAATATTTGTGGCTTCAGCCCATTTATGGTCTTCAGCGATTAATAGCTTAGAGGCTTTAGTTTGGTCTTGCTGAGCTGGGCCTCGATACAGATGTCTCTGCTCCCGCCAGCTTTTCCACAGTGCATGACCTGTATTGCAGTTGAATTGGTAGCCTTTGTTGATGGCAATATAACGATAGGTATCGAAGTAGTCGCTCTCACCCTGAAAAGTGCTGATAAGCTGATGCTGATAGAGAAGCTTGTGCAGCCACTGAGTGCCAGTGACCTGACGGCGCACTAAGAACTGCATAGGCTGTTTCTGTAGGTCAACTTTAATCAGCACACCTTGTTGCCTGCTGATCAGCTGGTTAGTGCCGCATACGCTTCCAGCGCTCAACAGTTTGTTGGCAAGCAGGATTTCCTTGCCCTGCAAAGAGGCTTCTATAAAATTTTCAACTAATTGTGTATCGTTCAGCATGGGAGATGGCCCTCAACTATCTATGACAGTCTTCTGCCTGAAGATAGAGCAGCCGGAAAAATCACTTCGCTTCGTCAAAATTTCAGTATATATACGGAGACGCCCTTTCCCTTATTCTATTTTCAAAGACCATTTCCATGCGATCGCCCCTCAATTTCGCCACCCCATATTCAATCACCCGCCCCTGCTGATCGACATTGATAGACTACTAGCCCAACTCAAACGAGGTAATCCCAAATATTCGGCTCAGCGGCAGCGCAGGAGGCGCTTGAGTGTACATCCTGGCTGTCTCGAAAACGGGTGTCATGAGGTGCTTTTCGGCGAGGGCGATCGCTGCTGAATTCACCGCTGGCACATCCAGATAAAGCGGTGCGTCCGGCTCGACCTGAACGCTCAGCGCGAGAAAAATCTCTTCTGCAAACGCAGGCGTATCGGCAAACAACGGTCCGATTTTATAGCCACTGCGGCAGGGACGAAGTACGCCATAGCCAGCGATCGCCTGATTGTGCATTAGCCCCACAACAACATGATGCGGACAGCCCAGCCAACAGTTTAAAAAAGCAGATCGATTCTCTAGAAAAAGAATGTTGTCATATTCAAGCACTGCACTCAGTGAAAGCGCAGCCAGCGGTAAGAGGCGTACATCTTCGTCGGCATTCTGTTTTTGGCTAGTTGTCTCTGCCGCTATACGACCTCCGAGTCCTTCATATCGAATGTTTTGATGGGCCAGCTCAAAGCCCGATTTAACGTAGTTTTCCTGCTGGGCGACCACCCCGTCCAGGCCAATATTTCGCCCCTGCAAATAATCTAGACCCGCCTGCCAAAGCCGCCAGCCGTAGCCGCGTTCTCTAAATTCTGGCTTCACAATATAGAATCCTAAGAATCCAAAAGCTTCGCCGTATTTCACCACCGAAATGCAGGCAATAGGTTCACCTGTTAATACGCCTATCAAAAAGCCATTGGGATCCGCCGCG
The DNA here is from genome assembly GCA_049680585.1 of Phormidesmis sp. Taxonomy (GTDB): domain Bacteria; phylum Cyanobacteriota; class Cyanobacteriia; order Phormidesmidales; family Phormidesmidaceae; genus Phormidesmis. Next base: position 13,136 of record JBAUIB010000128.1, on the reverse strand, counting down.
TAGAAACAATCGGCATCATGCAGCCCCGGATTCCAGCCCTCAGCCGCCGCCCACTCAATCGCCAGATCTAGCTCCTGGCGAGTCATTGTTCGGATGGTGTAGGAGTCGCGAGTCATCTGTTTGAACTGTATTTTTGAGCTGTAGTTTTGAACTGTAATTGATAAATTCTACACGTCGAGACTCGCGCCGAATGCGGTAGCGTGGTGAAAGAAAACAGAACCTGTAGAGCTTGTGTCAGCACGAGGTCAGCAATGGAAGCTGAAATGGAAACCAAATTCGATTTTTTCCGGCAGTGGTACCCGATTTCCCCTGTGGAGGATTTAAGTGCAAAGCAGCCTACAGCGATCGCACTGCTAGGCCATCACTTTGTTGTCTGGCAGTCGCGGGGAGAGGGACATTCTGAGCGCGCGCACTACATCGCGGCCAAAGATGAGTGTCCCCATCGCCTGGCCCCGCTGAGTGAAGGCCGAATTGATGAAAAGACAGGCCACCTGATGTGTAGCTACCACGGCTGGCAGTTTGACGAGGCGGGCATCTGTCAGCGCATTCCGCAAGCAGACAACCCGGATCTGATCAAGGAGAAACGCGATACGTTCTGTGTAACGACTTTTCCCTGTCAGGTGGCCAATGGACTGGTGTGGCTTTGGCCGGATGCGCAGAGCGCAGATCTCGCGGCGCAAACGCCTCTGCCGCTGTCTGAGCAAGTAGATGGCGACAAAGGATTTGTCTGGTCCTCGATGGTGCGAGATCTGGCCTATGACTGGCAAACACTGGTAGAAAATGTGGCCGATCCAAGTCATGTGCCCTTTGCCCACCACGGGATTCAGGGAAATCGCGATCAGGCCCAACCGGTGCCTATCGAAATTGTGAGCTCAACGCCCGATCTCATTGAGGCTAAAACGCAGGGCCGCTTCAATTCTCAGATTACCTTTGAGCCGCCTTGCCGGTTGGAATATGCGTTGGATTTTGGCAAGGATCGCAAGGTGGGATTAGTGACCTACTGCATTCCGACTGCGCCGGGGCGATCGCGCATTGTCGCCCAGTTTCCCCGCAATTTTGCCAAGCAGCTGCATCACGTTACCCCGCGCTGGTTTGAGCATCTTAAAACCCGCAATCAAGTCCTTGATGGCGATATGGCGCTGCTGCAAAAGCAAGAAAGAACGCTCCAACAGCGCCAGCAAACGGAAAGCTGGAAAACGGCGTATAAAATGCCTGCAAGCGCCGACCGCTTGGTGATTGAGTTTCGCAACTGGTTTGATCGCTACGGCCAGCTAACCTATCCCTGGAAAGAGATCCCCACTGACACGCTAGCAAGAGAAGATACGCTAGACCGGTACCATCAGCACACCCAAATTTGTAGTAGCTGCCGGCAGGCATTAACTCAGATTAAGCGATTGCAGCTAGGCTTAGTCGGTCTGTTTGCGGTTTTGATTGCGATCGCATCCTTGCTACCCGAGGCCATCCGTTTGCCGGTAGGATTGCCGCTTGTCATCGTCGGATTAGTAGGACTAGGCGGCGCAGCATGGTTAAAAGTTTGGCTGGAGCCACAGTTTTATTTTGTAGACTATGTCCATTCAAAACGCTGAGCAACCGAGATAAATGTCCTCAAACTATCCGCGAGACTTGATTGGCTATGGGCGAATGCCGCCGCATCCCCACTGGCCTGATAATGCTCGACTAGCGCTTCAGTTTGTGATCAACTACGAAGAGGGCGGCGAAAACTGTATTCTGCACGGTGACGCGGCCTCTGAGGCTTTTTTATCTGAAATTATCGGGGCCGAGCCGCTGCTGGGCGTGCGCAATCTCAACATGGAGTCGATCTATGAGTATGGCAGCAGGGCAGGCTTTTGGCGGCTGCACCGGCTGTTTACCCAGCGTGATATGCCGCTGACGGTGTATGCAGTGGCGATGGCGCTAGAACGTAACCCTGATGCGGCATTAGCCATGGTCGAGGCTGGGTGGGAAGTGGCCAGTCACGGCTATCGCTGGATTGACTATCAGTATGTCAGCGAAGACGTGGAGCGATCGCACATTCAAACAGCCATCGACATTCACACCCGAGTCACCGGCACTCGCCCACTCGGCTTTTACCAGGGACGCCTTGGCCCAAACACTCGTCGCCTAGTCGTCGAAGAAGGCGGCTTTCTCTACGACGCGGATAGCTACGCCGATGACTTGCCCTATTGGGATTACGACGCTGGCAAACCGCATTTGGTCATCCCCTACACGCTAGACAACAACGACATGCGCTTCGCCACCGCCCAGGGATTCAACAGCGGCGATCAGTTTTTCACCTATCTGCGCGATGCCTTCGATATGCTCTACGCCGAAGGCGAAAGCGCCCCGAAGATGATGAGCGTCGGACTGCACTGTCGGCTTTCTGGCAGACCCGGCCGAGCGGCAGCGATCGCAAAATTTTTAGACTACGCGCAAAGCCATGACAAGGTTTGGATTTGCCGGCGGGTCGATATTGCGCGCCATTGGCACGATCATCATCCGCCAGACGATACATCAAAATCAGACAATCCATCACCGTAGGATAGTTGTTTCTACAGCCTCGATACAGTAAAACTGCATTTTTACGGCTTTACCTTCAACTCCAGAGGCTGACTGTTGACTAAACTGCTCGATAAATTACCCCGGTGGCTGGTGTGGGAATTAGCCATTCCGCTGACTATTTTCAATCTCTGGCTGCTTTCCAAAGGAATTCAATACTTTCAAGCGCTGCTGGGCATTTTTGCGGTCGCGACGCTGCTGGCATTTTTGCTGGACTATCTCGTCAGCCTCATGGAGCGCACGGGCATGGGGCGGGGCTACAGCGTGCTGATTATTGTGCTGCTGGTGCTGGGTGGAGTGGCTTTACTTGGGTTTGCGATCGCCCCGACCCTGCTCAATCAGCTAACGGATCTGGCCACGCAGCTACCGGGCTGGCTCGCCACTGGCAGCGAAAAGCTAGAAGTCCTCGACACCGAAATCGACAAGCTAGAAACTGCTGACAATATTGACGTGAGTGACCTGACGACGCAGCTAGCCAATCTGCTGCCGGTGGAGCTAAAGGTGCTGCCCGGTCAGCTCCTCAGTTTTGCGCTGAGCTTTACCGACAAACTGTTTGATGTCGTGCTCACATCAGTGCTGACGCTATATTTGGTGCTATATGGAAAGTCTTTTTGGCAGGGACTTTTCAAGTGGTTGCCCAATGATTTGGGCCAGCAGGTCAGCGCGGCGCTGAGCTCTCAGTTTAAGAATTACTTTTTTGGGCAAGCGGTGATTGCGGCGCTGATGGGCATCACGCTCGCGCTGATCTTCTACTTGCTTCAGGTTCCCTTCTGGCTCATTTCCGGCTTAGGCATCGGCCTGTGTGTGTTTGTGCCCTTTGGTGATTGGCTGGGAATGGCGGTTGTCAGCCTGCTAGTTGGCCTCAGCGATCCGCTGTTGGGCGCTGAAGTGATCGCCGCCTGCATCATTACCGATCAGGTGATCGATAATGTCTTTACGCCTCGCATTTTAGGAGACGCGGTTGGCCTCAACCCAGTGTGGGTACTGCTGTCGCTGCTCGTCGGCGCTCAAGTCGGGGGACTGTTAGGTGCGGTGATCGCTGTTCCCCTCGCAGGCACTTTTAAGCAAATGATCGACAGCTTCCAGTTTGAGGGGCTAGAAGTAGACAGCTTGAAAGGGGTGGATCTCTCTGCTAACTCGGTAGAGAGCACCCCAATGAAGATCGCTCAATAAAGATCGCCTAATGAGAACCGCTCAACCGGCTCCCTAAATGACGGCTGCTAAATGACGGGCAGCAGGCTGAATAGACGAGGCGGACTGGCTAGCAGTTCGGTCAATAGAGGGATCTTTCTGGAGGCGATCGCTCATCTTATCGTGGCTTTTCGCTAGCTGAGTGCAGGGAATCACATCGGACAAAATAGCGCCCATCATTTCGCTGGTGTGAACTTCTAGGCGGGCCTCTTGAAAAGCCTCAAAGAGGATAGAACCCATCGGCATCACGGCCCGCTCAAAAAACCAGTTCGGAATATTTGAAATTCTGACGATCTGGATCCTAGAGGTGTTGTTAGTGTAGCGACAGAAAATCTTCTGGGAAGCACTCGATGAACTCATGATAAATCTCGCATGTACAGCAAACGAATAGATCCGCCAAGGAGTAGCGCCCTATGTATTAGGCTTTAATTCCGGTATATCCAAGTATGGGGATCAGTTATGAGGAAGTTATGAGCCCCGCCGCGTCGCTTAATGTGACTTAAGAATAGACATGCCCAAATGTCTGCATACGGTATCGTTTGATACTGTATCCTCATACTTTTATCAGAATTAGAATCTATCTTGAAAGGCAGTGAGAACAACTTATAGCTCTCACTGTTCTATCACTGCGGGATCGCATCCATGACTCATACAGTTCACCACTATGCCTATAGCCTTGATATGCTTCGCGATGAAGTTCGAGAGCTGCTGTACCAAGGCATTGTCCATCGTCAGCAGCCAATCTATACACTCTGCCAATACATGCCGGGCCGCGAATGGGAATGCGCAGAAGTAACACTGGCAGAAAACGATTTTCTACAGCGCGATCGCATCATCGATCTCATTAGCCATGAGCACTGGGAAGAGGATTAGGATAGCTGATTGTTCGTCTGCAATTGTTCGTTTACTGCTCTCGATACCGTGCTAGCAGCGCTGGCAAATAGTCATATCCCTCGACGCTAATGCGCGCGACAAACTCACGGCGATAGCGCTCTAACGTTTGTTGAAAGGCTTTTTCACCCAGCTGCCCTTGTAAAACGCTCGCGAGTCCTGCGGCTTGTCGCCAGTCCTCTGAGCCGATGCTATCGAGCAAATACATCGCTAATAGACTGTAAAAAACGCTCTGGGAGGTCTCTTCTGGCGCAGTCTCTTCTAGCGCATGGTGAGCTTCTGCCAGGTACAGCGCATACAGCCCCTGCAAGTAAGCATTTCCCGAGGCATAGATCGCCTCTGCGCCATCTTCTAAGCTGTCTAGACCGGCCTGCGGGCGATCGCACATCACATAGCCAATTCCCAGACTGTTGTAAGCCAGCGCCTGACTTTGAAAGTCTCCTTGCTTAACCGCTAGCGCCAGGCCCTGGTTGAGATAGGTGATCGCCCCGTCATAATGCGCCGCATCGATCACATCATCTGCCCGGCCCTGCAACACCTGCGCGTAGCCCAGATTCACCAGCGCATTCGCTTCCCCAATGCGATCGCCCCGCTGCCGCGCCAAAATCAACGCCCGCTGACTGGTCGCGACCCCTTGCGCATAGTCTTTTTCCAAGACCGCACTGCGCGCCAAATGGCACAGATCTGCCGTTTCGCAGGCCAGATCACCCGCAGCCTGAGCAATCTCTAAGGCCCGCTGATAAAAGGCTTTAGCCTCGCCTGCTCTTCCCAGCGTCTGCCGAGAGTAGCCCAGCAAGGTCAAAATTCGCGCCTTCTCCTGAGTGCCCTCCACCTGCGCTAACGGCTCACCAAAATAATCCAGCGTATCCTGCAAATACTCCCCCGAAAAAGAGGCAAACACCCCGCCATACAGTGGAAAATCGTCTCGCCCGCAGAACCTTCGTAAAAGCTGTAGCATCAGCTGAAAGCTACCACTGCCCAGTGCCTGATAGCTACTCGCCCCACTGCTGGCAAAGCCCTGAGAAAGCCGACCCCAAATCGCCGCAAAAATCAAAAACGTGCTGTAAGAAAGCTGCTTACCCGCTTTGGCGCTATAGGGCTGTTTGTCAAACCAAGTGACCAGGCTGCGCTGGACAAAGTGCAGCAGCACGGCCAAATTCACCCAGCTCGCGACATCCACCGCTGTACGCGTGATCGCTTCGACATCTTCACCTTGAGCGATCGCGCTAAATACCAGCTTCGGCAACCCTTGCGCCGTTTTTTGCCACAGCCCCCACGGTCCTCTATCCGCCTTCGAGCCAAAGCCGACCGTCGCCCCGCCGGGCTCGTACAGCCAGCTCACCAAATTGGGCTCTAGGCGTTCATAATTCGCCAGTCCTGCCTGAATTCCCTGCGACCAAGCTTCTAAGTCTTCTTTTGCGAGATCTGCTTCTGCGCTCTGGGTGAGACTTTGGGCGAGCTGTTTGAGCTGTTGTCGGTTGAGGCTGTTGGGCTGATTGGAATCAATCAGGCTCAAAAATACAACAGGTCGCTCTGACGCTGCTGCCTGTGAGAGCTGATCAGCAGCGATCGCAATGCCACTGGCCACCTGTCGGGCGTTCTGCCCCTTTTGCCATTCCCCTTCAATCGTTTTCAGCGCCCGCAAAATTCGCCCTGCTTTCAGCGAACTCTCTAGCTGCGCTTCTACCTCAGCAATCCGGCTCGCCACCACTCGCTCAAAAATTTCGCCTGTGCCCACTGCTACGGCGGCTTCTAGCTGCGCTCGCACCTGCTCTTTGGAGCGAATATTACCCTTCAGCGTCTGCTGCACAATGTCCTCAATCAGCGCCAAATAGCGCTCCGCTAAAGATCCGCCCGCTTCCAATGTCCAAGCCCTCCCAAAATCTGCTGCTGAGATGAGACCCAAAAGCCACCAGGCCCCCTCAAACCCCATTGTAAGCAGCTAAGCTAACCGCAAAAAAAATTAAGCATCACCGTATTAAGTACACTTGTACTATATAGTGAGTAAGTACAGTTTGAGATCGGCTCAAGGTTCCTCAAAATGTCCCTAAAAATTGTTCGTCCAAAGTGTTTTCGGAGATCTTGGAGAATGCCTATTCCCGGTATCGCAGAGTATCGCGCCCAGGACTATAGCGCAGCCTTGCCACGCCTGATTGAGTCCGCCCATACCGGCGTAGCCGAAGCCCAGTGTATGCTCGGCAGCATCTATCAGCTAGGGCTAGGTGACAATGAAATTGACGAGCTGGCGGCCATCCAGTGGTACTACCAGGCCGCGAGTCAGGGCTACAGTGTGGCTACCCGCAATTTGGCCGGTATGGTGTGGCCGCTCTCTAGCGAAGCCGCCGCTGCCCTCAATCAGCTCGCTCAGCAGCAAGCAAGCGTGGGCCATGCATCTGCTCGCCGTACATCTGCTCACAGTGCCTAAAGCAGCGTCAGGGTTGCGTGATTATCAATAAATTGAGGTTGACCGCTGGCGTCTGTAGCGCTGTAGCGTTGAAAGTACTGCTGGGCCCTCTCCGGGAGCGCTGGATAGTCAAGCATCGCATCGCCAGCAGCTACAGACGCCCAGAAGTCTGCAATATAAGGGGCGTAGGCTTTGGCCTGAGCGAGGCTGAGTGACAAAGGCGGATCGGTGAGCAGTTTTAGAATAAAGGGGAAAGAGCGATCGCTCATCCAGGCCCGAGACGTCTGCTGTAGGGTTGGCCACTCTGGCACTGCCTCAATCCGGTGCGAGGTGACCTGTAGTCGATGCTGTCCCCGCTCATCTGTCATTACGGACATCAGCCGATACGGATGCGGATAGCTCACCAGCGATCCGGTCGTAATCGCATAAAAATCATCTGCGCGGGCGATATCTTGCACATGCAGATGCCCAGTAAAGGCGACTGGCACCTTTGCGGCCTGCAAGCGCGAGACGAGCTGCGGCGCGTTCTGGATCATGTAGCGCTGGCCCAGCTTTGTCTTTGACTGATCTGGCAAATGCTCCAGCACGTTGTGATGCACCATGACCATTACAAATTTTCCGCTCAGCGCTGCAAGTTGCCTGTCTAGCCACAAAAGCTGAGCGTCATCAATAATGCCGGTGCCAATCTGCTCGCCTGCTGCATTAAAGGCATTGGAGTTGAGACCGATGAGATGGACATCCGGCAAGATCTCTTTTTGGTAGTAGAGCTGCTGAGGGTCCTCGTAGCCAAAGCGCTGGTAGATCTGAGGAAACTCGCTCAGTGCGATCCGATCACTCGATCTATCGTCGCCCGGCAAAAGGCCATTGCGGCTGACCACATCGTGATTACCCGGCACAACGTAGGTCGGGAAAGGAAGCCGAGCGAGTCGCTCAGCCATCCACTGATGGTTTTCACGCTCACCGTGCTGTACCAAATCTCCCGGCAATAGCAAAAAATCGGGCGGATCGGCCATCAGGCGGGCCAAAATTTGCTCAAACGCTGGAATGCTGACTTCTACAAGGTGGAAGCGATTAGGAGCATCCCAGATGGTATGAGGCAGCGCAATGTGTAAATCGCTCACAACTGCAAATTTGAAGTTAAGTCTCATTCGTCACCAGCATTCGCTACTTCACGCAATCGATTAGCTCGCCGAGTCCGGTTGCTCGCCGAGTCCAAGCGCATATCTTACGATTGTATTCGTTTGCACGCTGTGGTTCACGAGAGTCTGGTATCGTTGAACAAACACCCTTTAAAGCGCCTAAAGCGCTAACCGTCCTGCCAACCGTTGATAGCGCCGATATTTGTACAGCTAACGGTTTGTTCTCATGGTTTTAATTTCTAAAGACCGTATTTTAGTTCCCATCGATTTCTCTGACAGGTCTTTACAAGCGTTAGAAGACGCTATTGGCTTTGCTGAGAAGGCATCTGATATTCATGTTCTTCACGTTTTGAAGCCGCTAGAGCCGACAGAACCCGGTGTTATCTGGGAATCTGTCAGTGATGAAAATCGGAAGGCAAATGTCCAAAAGCTGTTTTCCGAAAAGTTTTCAGGCGATCAGTACGAAGCGCTCAATTTTTCAATTGAAGTGGGTGATCCCACTGCTGAAATTATTGACTACGCAGAAACGCAAAATATTGGCCTGATTATCATGCCTTCTCGCGGTCGCACAGGCATTTCTCGCTTCTTTATGGGCTCTATCGCTGAGCGGGTCATCCGCTTTGCTCATTGCCCTGTGCTCGTACTTAAGCAGTAGCGATCGGCTAGTTAGTGTGCATCGATGTTTTGCATAGGCCCTATTGATAGGGCCTTTTGTTGTTTTAAAATTGCTTGACTACATTGGAAGCATCTCATTCAGGTAACGCCAATGATTGTTAAAGCACCTTCTGTTCAGCCTACAGTTCTCTCCGACAACAAACCTCAAAACCACCGCAATTCCCCAGCGGTGAGGGCATTGCGGTGGTTCGTAAGATTCAGCAACTTCTATGGTGAGTACGCAGTGCGATCGCCCCAAGAGCGTCAGCAATGGCTAAATAAACAGCTCGTCAAGCGTTCTCACTAAGCGTTTCAATTGAACGTCATTAGAAATCAAACGTCAGTAGAGACCGGTACCGGCTCATTCATCAACATCTGGCCAGATGTCAACCGCGTCCAGTAGTTATCAAGATCTCCGGCAACCTCGTTAGAGAGAATGTAGCATCCCAACAGGTTGGGGAACGCCATGCCCAGCAGCAGTAAATCGCTAAAGTCGAGGAGCACACCTAGACTGGTCAAAGCCCCTAAAAATGTGCAAATCACATAGATGCACTTAAAGACGATGGTAGAGCTCTCTCCAAACAGATAGCTCCAGGCTTGAATCCCATAGTAGCTCCAAGAAACGATGGTTGAGAACGCGAAGAGACAAACCGCAATGCTCAGTACCGCTGGGAACCAGCTCACAACAGAGCCGAAAGCGTCAGCTGTCATCACGACCCCGTCGATGCCGTCACCGGTCGTTAAATAAGCGCCCGTCAGAACAATGCTGATAGCAGTCAAGTTACAGATAATGACGGTGTCGATCAGAGGCTCTAGTAATGAAACTAGACCTTCGCGAACCGGTTCATCCGTGCGAGCGGCAGAGTGAGCGATCGCGGCCGAACCAACCCCTGCCTCATTCGAAAAGGCACTTCGCCGAATGCCCTGCACCATGACCCCAACAATACCGCCGACTGCAGCCTGGGGGACAAAGGCTTCGCCGATAATCGTGGCAACAGCGCTCGGAACCTGAGCAATGTTGACAATAATCACAGTCAAGCAAGCCAGGATATAGAGCACGGCCATAGCAGGAACTAGCTTTTCTGCAACCGAACCAATCCGCTTAATTCCCCCAATAATGACAAACGCGGCGAGTGCCGCTAATACTAAGCCGAAAAGCCAAGCTGGCAACCCCGGAAACAGCCCAGAGATAGAGGCATATGCCTGGTTAGACTGAAACATATTCGCGCCGCCTATGCTGCCACCCAAACAGAGAATGCTGAACAGCACTGCCAAGCCCCGACCGAGCGGACGCATACCGCGAGCCGAGAGCCCCTGATTCAGGTAGTACATCGGGCCACCCAAAATGGTGCCATCCGGCAATCGCCGCCGATATTTTACCGAGAGAGTGCATTCTACAAACTTACTGACCATGCCACAGAGTCCGGCAATCGTTAGCCAGAACATCGCGCCTGGGCCGCCGAGCTGAATGGCGATCGCGACTCCGGCGATATTGCCTAAGCCCACTGTTCCAGAGACCGCCGTGGCTAGCGCCTGAAAGTGAGAGACCTCACCGTCGTCGTGATCGTCGTCAAACTTTCCTTGCACGACATCGATCGCATGCTTAAGCCCACGAAAGTTGATAAACTTCATCCGAAAGGTGAAGAAAACAGCGGCCACAAACAGCCACAGCACAATAAAAGGAAACCCGTTTTCGCCCCCTATTTTGAAAAATAGGAGCGTATCTAATACCGTCACAAACGGCTGAATAATGCGATCCGCAACAGAGACTGATTCAGCCGCTTCTTGCGCCATGGCAGCAGGGGCTGCGATCGCTAATAGTAACAGCAGTATCGGCACCAAGGCCCAGCTATCTGGTCCGCCTCGCCTTTTACCCAGGAGCTTGGCAGATAGCCAAGTCGCCATTCTTTTTGACCGATCAGGCCAACTATAGTTCTTGCGTTTCATAATTTCGTTCTGTCATTTCTGTTGGGTAAAAAACACCTTTTGACGGCTATCTGTTAATGCCTAGCCGGCAAAGCTAGGGCCGCTCTTAGCCATCTTTTATCCGCCTTTTATCCACCTTTCAGTAGCTAAATTTAATCTGCCTTATGCTTGTCAAACCAATTAGGAACAACCATCCTCGTTGATATCACGCCGATGTCTTTATCTCTACCACATTAATGAGTCAGTACATTGTTAAATTAGTTACGGCTTAAAGCGTCTCGTCGCTACAGCTGCTAGCCGTGGTTCTTTAAAAGAAGAGTAAAAAAAAGAGCGCCACCCAAATAATATGGGGGCGCAAAGCTTTAAAATACGTTGAGATGTTCTGCTGTTTTTAGGCTTTGGTTTTGCCGCCGGGTTTTACAGACTGAATGTATTAGCCTGCAATTGAGCGTCGCCAGTTAAAGAACTTTCTTAAAATATTTTGCAAGAAGGTGTTTTTGGCGTACTTTTGCTTGGTGAGCTGTAGCGCTGTTTTAGGGCTGATTTCGCTCAGCGTCGGATACACATGAATGCACTGAAGCGCGCTTACTTTCAGGCTTTGACTCATGGCCAAAACGGCCTCGTGAATCAGCTCGCCTGCGTGCAGCCCCACAATATGCGCGCCGAGTAGTTCACCGTTGCCCTTCGTGATAAATTTGGCAAAGCCGTAGCCTGCTGCTTCTGCGAGAGCGCGATCTACGCCGTCAAATCCCTGCTTGAGAACGTGCACGTCATCGCCATAGCGATCGCGCGCCTGTCGCTCAGTCAAGCCCACCCGCGCCAGCTCAGGATCGGTAAAGGTCGCCCAAGGAATCACCCGATAGTCCGCCTTTTTGGTCGGAAATACCAGCGCATTTTGCATGGCCACGCCTGCTTCATAACCGGCTACATGCGTAAACTGATAGCCGCCAATCACATCGCCCGCTGCATAGATCCGCTTGTTGCTGGTACGCAGCTTCGCATCTACCTTGATGCCTTTTTTGTCGTAGTCTACGCCTGCGTTCTCTAGTCCGAGAGACTCTACATTAGGTGTGCGCCCCGTCGCAATTAAAATCTCATCAACAACAACTGTTTCACTGCCGGTGAAAATGTGTTTTTTGCCATCGACAACCGTCACTCTTTGCGCGCGCGTATTGTTGAGAATGCGGATGCCTTCAGCCAGCATCTGCGCCTGTACCACTGCCGCCGCTTCAGGATCTTCTTTGGGCATGATCACATCGCGGCTCGATAGCAAAGTCACTTCAGAGCCGAGCCGAGAGAATGATTGGCCTAGCTCACAGCCAATCGGGCCAGCCCCGATAACAGCGATCGCATCAGGCTGCTCTTTAATACTAAAGATCTGTTCATTCGTCAAAAAACCCGCTTCTTTGAGCCCTTCGACCGGCGGTGCTAGTGGCCGCGAACCTGTCGCCACCAAGAAGGCCCGCGCCTTCAGCCGACGGCCATCGACTTCAAAGGTTTTGTCATCGACAAATCGACCGGCCCCGTAGATCACATCCACACCCAGCTTTTCAAAGCGCTCGGTAGAGTCGTGTGCTTGAATAGTGTCTATGACCGCATGCACGTGACCTAGCGCCTCGTCTAGCCGAATGGTGGGTTCTTGAGTATAAATGCCAAAACGAGAGGACGTTTTTACGCTATAGGCAACTTGCGCAGCGTGGATCAGCGACTTGCTGGGCACGCAGCCATAGTGCAGGCAGTCACCGCCCAGTAAATCCTTTTCTACCAACGCGACTCTGGCATTGATTTGGGCCCCGGCGCTAGCGGCCACCAACCCGGCCGAACCGCCACCGATGACAACGAGGTCATATTCTACTGACATTGGCTTTCCTTCTCTGAAGCTCTACCTGTCTCAAGAGTATGCCTTTCATCTGAGACGTTGCTGAGAGTTCGCTAAAAGATATAAGATTCCATCGCGACAAGCACCCGCTCGCTTCCTCAAGCCCACTCCTCAATGCCATCTCCTTCAGTACAAAACCACCCTTGTGGGTAATGAATGACACAAAGAGCCGACATATCCTATTTTGGAAAGGGTGCCTTTTATTGCCACCAATAGGACTTTGGCGATATGACCAACAAAGATGCTCAGATAGGCTATGCGAAAAGGATTGCAGCGACGCTGACTGAGGCGTTTCGAACGAGTGCAGTTTTGTCTCAAGCGCACTGCCAAGTCATTGCAAAAGTTGGCCTGCGCCAACGCGATAGTCTTCTGTATGTCGCCCTAGAAGCGATCGCGACTGATCCGGCTCAATCATCGCAGGCAGATGAGCTGATTGCGACGCCTCAAACACTCCTGCCGATTTTGAAGCAGACGCTGTCCGTATTTCATACAGAGC
>JBAUIB010000127.1:0-10472 GCA_049680585.1 Phormidesmis sp. | reverse complement strand
GAAAGCATTTCCCAAGACAGCTCACACAAAAAATAAAGCTTATCCGCCAGCGAAGTAAACGTGCGCTCATTGCTGATGTCCCGCTGCATCTTCTTTGTCACCGCATACAGATACACCCGCGCCATATCCACCGGCTTCCCCGCCTCAATCTCCGGCAACGCCTCTAATATCAACTCCACCATCACCGGTCGCCGCGCCAAATCCAATAGCTGCGAATTCTCCATCACCACCCGCACCGCAGCTCCACTCGCCTGCTGCCCTAGCAACGTCGCAATCTGTTCATCCTCAAACTTCTCCAGCTCCAATACCTCAAACTGAGGCGTTTCCCCTGTCAAAATCGCCGTAGAAGATTCCAGCTCCGCACTCAATAGCTGTCTCCCCTGAATCGCATCTGGAAAATGCTCTGTCCGGCAGGTCAGTATCGCCTTTGCTCCCGGCACAACAACTTTTGCTAACTCCCAAAAGTTGTCAATCATTGCCTGACGATCCACCCGCGCCGCCATCTCATCAAACCCATCAAAAATCAACAGCAGCTTCCCCATTCTGTTTAATTGCTCAAACACAGAATAGTTTTTGAGAATCTCGTGCTTGCGAAAAAAGAACTCTGAGAAAAGAGACTCTACTGATACCGCCTTCGCATAGTCTCTTAGCGGCACCACAATTGGCACCCGAGGTCGTTCAATTCCTCGTCTCTTCGCATCCCGATACCGCTGCAACGCCGCCCAGGCATAGTGCAACGCAAACCACGTCTTCCCCGTGCCAAACTCTCCTAGTACTGACAGATGCTCTTTGGCCGGATCATCCAGCCACATATCCACATACCCATCAATCCACCCATCTTCTTCCGCATAGGTACTCATCCCAATCTTCCGCTGACTCACCGGGTCTAGCTCATCCTTCCGGCAGGCCAAGGGCAAATACCCCACATCCACCCCCCGCCGCTGAATATCCGCCTCCAGCCAATCCAAGTATTTGCTAAAGTCCGCATCCTCATCGATCAGCTCATCAAACGTGTAGCAAGAAATCTCCTCATAGGCCGCTTCATCCATCGTCGCCTGCCGAGCTGCTTTGCTGACTCGCCGATTGCCCACTAGCCATCCTTCATCTGCACCCGCTGTCTCAATCGCACTTGCAAAATCCTGCAAATCTGCCATTTCAACAGCGCCCGCCACACCCCGCACCAAGGTCCGAGACACTCGCCGCCGCGTCACCGGAAAATCAATCGCCCACTCAAAATAATCCTGCTCCCATATCTCATAGTCCGGCACTCGCTCATACTCCAGCACCGCAAACCATTCCCCTAGCCGATGCGCTAGCGCCGCCGCATTACTTTCTCTTGCCGCCGCTGGCAAGGCCGACGTCTCTTTCCCTGCCAGCTGGCTCACGGTCTGATTAATTGCTTCTAAACTCGGTAACTGTTGAATTTGGGCCTGAATGGTTTGCAGCGACCGCGCCAAACTATCCAACTTTTGTTCCTGCCCAATCTCCTTAGGCGATCGCGTCTGATTCACCACCTCAAAAAACACCGCCGCAAACGTGCCCAGCTCCCGCTGCGGGTCTAGCTGTGGCAAGCGATCGCTGAGCTTGTAACGTGCGATCGCCTGCCCTTTCTGTAGCCAAGCTGCCGGGTCATTCTGCCGATAAGCCGACTGAAACACGTCCCGCACTTCCTTCAGCTTAAAAAACGCAATCAGCACATCCGGCTTACAGCGCCCATCCGCATCAAAGGCATACTCTACCAGTGCATAAGCATAGACATCTTCAAACTTGCTGAGCGCCTCAATATCATCCAGCCCAAAGCGCTGCTTCAGCCGAATCACCTGCTCACTGCGCCCCACCCGTTCCTTGACGCCGGAGGCTTCCAGCACAGCATTGACTACTTCAATTAAGAAATCCACCGGTGACCTCACAGGCTCCAATACTCACCCAGCTCGTTGAGCCATCTTGCCAATGCTCCTTCTTCCAAATCGGAGCGTTGTGCTTAAGCGTATCAATGGCGTACTGGCAAGCAGCGAAGGCTTCGCCCCGATGAGGGCTCCCAACGGCCACGAGGACGCTAATTTCACCAATCGTCAGCTTGCCCGTGCGGTGGTGAATCACGATGTGGGTAATGTCCGGCCAGCGCGTGCGAATTTCCACCGCGATTTGCTTGAATACCTGCATGGCCATCGGTTCGTAAGCCTGATACTCCAATGCAACCACGGGCTGGCCATCCGTTTGATTGCGTACCATGCCGCTAAAGAGCACAATTGCCCCATTCGCGCCATCGTCGGCTAGCTGATAGGCCCGATCCAACGAGAGCGGCGAGAAGGCAATGGCAAAATCATCTCCCGGCTGATCAGGGGCAAGCTGCGCTTTGAGATCGAAAGGAAGGCCAGTGGTCATAAGCTGAAAGGGCAAGTTAGAGGGCTGCTGAAAACGATGATGTCAAACGATGAGGTGGAAACACCCTCGATTAAATTCACGTCTGCCTAACAGTAAATTCACGGAGAGAACCCGAACATCTGCTGTTTTTCTTCTAGAATTCCTAGTAGGTGTATCAATAGTAAGGATCTGCCAGTAGCAGAGCCTGCCAAGAATGCGGTAGGTACAAAAATAAGGTCTAGGGTTAATCGCGCTATCGATCACACTCTAAGGTGACAGTTTTATAAGCGCAGTCATTTACAAACCCCGTAATTGTCACCCTCGTACCATTCATCGTGACGCCTTTATATATTATCTGCTTAAACTATTTCCTATCCGCATCCGCTCAACCGCACTCAAGGCGCGTTAAACATCGTGAGAAAATCTTCACCCCGTACGGCTCTTTCCCCCTTTAGACGTTACTGGTGGGTGGCGATTCCTGCTTTCTTAGCCACGATGGGTGGGGCGATCGCTTACTTAATGCTCACGCCCAATCTCTACGAGGCCAAAGCGCGGCTCTCGGTTGAAGATGAGCGCACCAGCGTTTCCGATATTGGTCAAACCCTGTCAGAGGCTGATGAGCTAGGGGGATCAAACCCGATTGTGACCCAGGCTGAAGTGGTCAAATCTCAGGTCGTCTTGCGCTCTGCCCTAGCCAGTTATCAAGATGGCCCAGAAGCTGCTCTAGAAGATAGTTCACCCTCTGCCAGCACACCCTCTACTAGCCCTTCGTCACCTCAGGTCCTAGATGATGCATCGACAGAAGCGCCTTCGGTGGGCGAGCTGATGGGCGGATTGCAGGTGAAAATTATTCCGGCGACCAATATTTTAGAGCTCAGCTATCAAGATGAAGATCCTCAGCAGGCAGCAGCGCTAGTCAATGCCGTCGCCCAAGCTGCTGTAACGCGCAATGTTGAGGATATCAATTTAGAAGCGGCCAAGGTCAGAAATTTTTTGGAGGCTCAACTGCGCGCTTTGCAGGCCCGGCTTTTGGAGGCTCAGCAGGCTGAAAGTCAGTACCGCCAGTCCACCGGACTGCTGGCCGTAGACGCCCAGAATCAAGCGATGGTCGGGAGCCTGGCGGCGCTGGAGCAAGAAGAGCGATCGCTGCTCTCCACCCTCGAAGAAGCTACCACTCGAGATCAGCGCCTGAAGGATATTACCGGGATTGACTCGCCTGAGGCCGCTAATGCGATCGCCCGCGTCGGCCAAGATCCGCAGCTGCAAACCCTGCGAGCTCAAATTACCGAGGCCAGGACGGCTTTAGTGGAAGCCCGCTCCAGATTAGGGGAGCAGCATCCCGATCTGCTTGCCCTCATCGATCAGGTGGATGGACTGGAAGCGCTCTATCAGCAGCGGCTCAGTCAGGTTAGCCCAAACGGGTTAGGTAGTGCGGCAGCGGACTTGTCTTCGAACGATTTGAGCCAAGCGCTAATCGCCCAGTCGATTACTAGCTCGATTGAAGAAGATGCGCTGCGCGATCGCCTCAATGTGGTGCGCTCAGAGCTCGGCCGACTCCGCACTCAGGTCACACAGCAGCCTGCAGTCCAGCAGCCGCTAACTGTGCTTGCACGTGAAACTCAAGAAGCCGCCGACTCGCTGGAGCTCATCCGTCAAAAGCTGGAAGAAGCGCGGATTGCTGAGGCCCAGCTGGTGAGCAACGTGCGGGTGGTTGGTCTCGCTGAGCCAGAGACCGCGCCGATTTCGCCCTCGCCGCTAGCGGTGCTGGCATTAGGTGTGATCGCAGGCACAATTTTGTCGGTCGGTGCGATTTTGCTGCTGGATTTGCTCGATGCGTCTTTGCAGAGTGGCGAAGAGGTCGAAAAGCTGGTGAAGCTCCCGGTACTAGGCTACTTGCCGCGCCTGTCGGCTGATCTGGTAGATATTGAGGGGCTAGATGCGTTCTTAGATAATCCTCGTTACGTAGAACCTTACCGGGCGCTGTTGAAAACAATGGAGTCTCGGCAGCGATCGCGGCTACGGGCTCTCCAAAATGGTTCATCTATTCCGGATTCGACCGCTAGAGGGCCTTCCGGTCAGCTAGCTGGAGACGCTAGAGACTTATCTGGCGGCCTGTCATCACGGCCCAACGGCAGAATCATTCGCCAAGGGAACCAGGAGATGGTTTCGCCTCAAGTCGTGGTCGTTAGCAGTCCCACCGACCATGAAGGAAAATCGTCAGTTGCCACCTGCTTAGGGGCCGTTTCCGCCATGTTGGGTCGCCGCACGCTGATTATTGAGGCCGATTCGCTTCATCCTATTCAGCACACCTACCTACAGGTAGAGTCAGCACCGGGCCTGACCGATGTGATTAGTCACGCCCAGCCACTATCAGAAGCCGTGAAGCTGACCACCATCGGTCGCCTTTCACTCTTACCCTATGGTCAGTCGCTCAACCGTCCCTCGACGATCACCGAGTCTGCAGCTATGCGGGTTTTATTAAGCAAGCTAATTCGCGACTACGACCTTATTTTGATCGATACCGCGCCGGTGGACAGCTCTGCTGATGCTGCGACCGTTAGCCAAATGACCGACGGGCTGCTGCTAGTGACACGTCCGGGTTACACGCCTCGCCGTGTCTTGGCCGACACAGTACAGCAGTTGCGCAAGAGTGGGGCACCACTGCTGGGCATCGCCATGAATGAAACGATCCTGCCGGAAGAGCAGCTAGGGCGATTGCCCCGATGGCAGGAAACGGGAGCCACACCTATCTCTGCTCGTTCTTAAGTCGCACTGCTCGATACTGCCTGGTCCCTTTCTCTACTGATTTAACGCTCTCTCATGAAAACAGGCCCTAAAAAATCTAGTCTGATTGCGATTAGCTGTTTCGGACTCATCGGACTCGTGGACGTGTTTGGCGGACAGCGTCTGGTACTTGCGCAGAGCGAGCTGCCCACGTTGCCTACCTCAGCTCCAGAGACTGCTCCAGAAAATGCTTCAGAAACCACCTCAGAGGCAGCTCCACAGGCCACTCCAAATTCAGAAGTGCCGCCGGTTCCCTTTCGTCCGGGAGTCCAGCCAATCCAAACGCAGCCTAGGATATCGCAGCCTTTGCCAGCTCCCCTTGCCCCTGCTTTGCCCTTTAATAGCAGTGATGTGCTCAAGCCAGGAGATATGGTTGCCATTGATGTCTTGGGCTTTCCAAACCTGTCCGGGCAGCAGCAAATCAGCAGCAATGGCACTATTCAGCTGCCTTTAGGCGGACCCATTTTTATCGGCGGCTACTCACCTGTAGAGACCCTCTCCATTCTCAAAGCAGCTCTGCTGCCCTACGTCAGACGCCCCGAAGTCAGTATCGCGTTAGTTAATGCGAGTCCACTGCGAGTCAGCGTAAGTGGTGAAGTATTGCGCCCCGGCCCCCGTCTACTTACCCCTGCGATAGAAGGCGCTCAGGGACAAAATTTGCCGCCTACTCTGAGTACGGCGCTGGTTGAATCGGGCGGGATCACGCCTAGTGCTGACTTAAGAAATATTGTGATTCGTAGGGCAGTGCCGACGCGTACCGCTGGCGTGGCTGCACCGTACGGAGAGTTCCGGGTTGATCTGTGGGAGGCTGTGAGCACTGGCAACTTGCAGGCTGATCCTAGAGTTTACGACGGGGATGAAATTATTGTGCCAACGGCTGATGTCGCTAATATCGATCAGCGCACGCTACTTTCTTCGACGGTCGCTCCCAGTGAAATAACCGTTCAGGTGGCAGGTGAGGTGAATCAGCCTGGTCAGCTGAGTGTGAGTCCGGTAGTCGGCGTGAGCGGTGCGGTGGCCGCTGCGGGTGGGCCGACCCCCGATGCTGATAAGGATGAAATAACGCTGCTGCGGATGATGCCGGATGGCCGCGTAGAAGAGCTGATCTATGCCTTTGGTGAAGCGTCAGAGCCTTTGGTAGAGGGCGATGTCGTGTATGTCGAGCCGTCTACTCGCGGTCGAGTGGGGGGCACCTTTGATTTCTTAGGGCGCATTCTCAGTCCGATTGGCCGACTGTTTGGCATATTTTGATGTGACTTAACTTATGGCATTTCATCTCACCTCTCGATCTCGCTGGGCGCGGCTTCTAAGCTGGCTAAGCGTACTCTTGCTAGTGATGGTGGGGATTGGCTTTAGCGCGGTTTTTATTGAGCAGCCGATTTACGGTGTAGGGCTAGTAGTGGCGATCGCTAGCCTCTGTCTGTTTTTGCGCAGCTTTGAGCAAACAGTCTTGTGCATTTTGCTATTGCGCAGCGTTCTTGACTTTTACTCGAGCTTGCAGCTGCCAGCGATGTTTGCGCTAGGCGTTGACTTACTCGTCGTAATCTATGTTGCTCAGCAGCTAATCTTACGGAAACCGGTCCATACGGATCGTTTTTGGTGGTTTTTGCTGGCGTGGGTGCTGGTGCAAGGGGTTTGGGTGGTGTTGCTCCCTATCGGGGGCTTGGGCGGCACATCTGCCATGCTGGGAGAGGCTGTGCGAGAGTGGGTGCGCTTCTTTTCGCTGGCGCTAGTGTATTTGCTGACGATGCAACTGCGCGATCGCATTGCTCCCCAACGGCTGGCGACCTTACTGCTGATCTGCTTAGTCATTCCCTTAGCGTTTGCGCTCCTGCAGTCCCTACCGATTGAGCTGCCGGGCTTTTTGCAAAGTAACTTAGATTGGCAAGGAGACTCGATAGACGGCGAGTCGGGCGATCGCATCAACAGCACGCTAGGTCACTACAACAGTTTTGCGACGTTCTCATTACTCTTTTTTGCGCTCTCTCTATGGCGTTTGCAAATAGCACGTAGGCCCTTTGGCTGGCTGCTTTTGAGCGGAGCTATGCTGTATTGCGTGTTGGCCAGCAAGTCTCTAGCGGGGCTGATCATGCTGTTCGTATTTTTGGGACTGTACTTTTTGCCCAAGCTCAGAGGCAAAAGTCTGCTCGGTGCGCTGGCGCTGGCAGTTATCCTAGCCATCTTGCTCTCCAGCGATCTCGGTCAGTCTCGTTTAGCAGAGCTAGATAAAACCCCGCTGCTCAACCCAGACTTAAGCTTTTCAGACGCAATGGCGCTCCAAGCAGCCGATATCACAGAGTTTCGTAATAGCTTCAACTGGCGGCTTTTACAGTGGCGAGATTTACTTTTAGATTGGCAGATACGTCCCTGGCTCGGCTATGGCCTGGCTTCTGCGAAAGCGCTGAGCCCTTTTGATAAAACCTCTCACAACGACTATGTCCGCTTCTTAGTAGAAGAAGGGATTGTGGGCTTCAGTCTCTTCTTACTCTTCTTGATGGCGCAGGTCGCGCGGACCGTACAGGCTATGCGCCAGAGTCTACCGGGTTCTCCCCAGCGCGCGCTGGCGCAGGCGATGTTTGCCTTTGCGATCGCCATGATCGTCGGCATGAGCGCGGGCAATGTCATGGTGCACACGGCTACTTTCTTTTACTGGTGGGTCTTGATGGCGCTGCTGGATTGGCCCTGGCCCCAGCTAACCGGCCTTAGCCAAGGGCGGCTGGACCTGCCGCTAGCAAACCTTTCTCTGGAAGCACAATACTCAAATGAGCCATACTCAGATGAGCCATACCTAGAAGCGCAATACTCAGAAGCGCAATACCCAGAAGGCGAAGCGCTCTACTTAGTAGACCCCGAAGCAAACATCGGTCAGAACGAGGAAGATGTTGACCTTGTACAGCCGTATCTGGAAGATATTTATCACTCTGATCGCTATCTTCTAGAGAGCGATCCATTCTCTGAATACCCAGTAGAAGCCCCATCCACTTCTGCCGTACCCGCATCAGATATCGAATTGAACCCTTCTGATACTGTCAAAAAAACCGCCCAGCCAGCAGATGCCCGCCCCAGCCATCTCGAAGGTGCTGACGATAGTACGCTTCTCCCTGCGCCAAGTCAGCAAAAGAGCGGACGCTCTAGTTCTTAAAACGCTAGCGCTCATTGGAAAGCTAGCGCTAGCGATGGGCCGCTTTTTTCCTCGCGCAAAGCATGATGGACAAGTACTGCATTTGGCTGTCACGACCTGCAAATAGCTGATTTAGACCCGTGCAGCTGTGATGGCGCTCATCTATCGTGGAGAGCGGAGAGATTGAGACGTCCGTCCAGTCAAAGCGTTCGAAGGCGGCTTTATACTGAAGCGGACGCACTCGATTAGGAATGCCGCGAAACCAAAACATGTCATAGATAAACTTTGGATATCTATATATATTGTTCGGATCTTGCGTGCGTATCCATCGAGAATGTGTCTTAAGATCTACTTCTATAATCGATACTGCGCCGGGCTTGCAGACAGCGCTCAGCTGCGAGACGGTCTCATCGATATTGTCAAAATGCTCGAAGGCGGCTTGGCTAACGACCAAGTCTATGGTGCTTTTCCCAAACGCCGAAACGAGATCGAAATCCTCTCCGACGACAGTGTTAAGCTGGGACGGCTGCTGGGTCTTCACAGCCTTCATCTGGGTTCGAAGAAAATCAATTTCTGTTGAGAGATTGAGTTCTTTCAGCCTTTCAAATAGTTTTTCGTAAAAGCTATCAGGTGTAGACTGCATCAGATCGTTGACATCATAAGAGCTGTACTGAGCACAGCCCTTCGCCAGCAAATAAATGCCAACTCCGAGATCAGATCCAGGGCCAAGCTCAAGAACTTTTTTTCCGGTAAGACTGTCATCGTTTGTGTAGGCTCGCAGTGCAGATAGCCAGTTCTCTACAACGCTGATATCGTAGTCAATACATCGCTCACTTTCAGATATATCGAATGGCTTCGGGGACGAATAGCCATAGATGAGACTCTTGGCCTTAGCCAAGGATAAGAAGAAAAGTCCTGCTATATAGAAAAATACATTACAGAAGAATACATTTCGCAATTGACCAGGCTCCTTGATAGACCCTCAACAAGGTTCGCGTCGGGCTTTTTGTATTACTTTTTCTATGTGTCCAACTTTCCGTGAATTCTAACGGTTGCTCTATGTCAAGAAACGCATTGTCAAAGTTTGGTGAACCGGAAAGTGCTAAAGCAGCAAGTGTCAAGATAGAAAATGCTGAAAAACCAGTCGGCTGTCAGGTTGCAGTCATCATTCCGGCCTATAACTCGATGCGCTATTTGCCAGAAGCGCTAAGCAGTGTGCTCGCTCAGAGCTACCAAGATTTTGAGGTCATCATCGTTGATGATGGGAGTCAAGATGAAATTAAAGACTGGTACGCTCAGCTCAGTGACGCTGTCAGGCAACAGGTCACCCTTTTTTCTCAACCCAATCAGGGCGTTGCCTATGCGCGCAATACTGGTATCGCCCAGACAAGCAGCCCCTATGTCGCTTTTCTAGATTCTGACGATATCTGGTTGCCCCACAAGCTCGCGCAGCAGGTGCAGTACCTAGAAGCCAATCCTACTGTGAGCCTGGTGTGCAGTGGGGCGGCGGTGGTCGATCCTCAAGGTCAGCTGATGGGTCGCATTTATCCCGGTCAGCTCGATCCGCAGCCTTGGGCTCAGCTGGTCGTGAGCAATGTGATTCCAACGCCGAGCGTTGTGCTAGCTCGGCGTGAGTGCTTGGAGGCAGTGGGCGGCTTCGATCTCGATCTCATTTCTTATGTGGAAGATAAAGACTTATGGATCCGGATTGCTCGCAGTCACAAGATGGCGTCATTACCTGGAATTATGATTCATAAAAGG
This sequence comes from Phormidesmis sp., assembly GCA_049680585.1. Taxonomy (GTDB): domain Bacteria; phylum Cyanobacteriota; class Cyanobacteriia; order Phormidesmidales; family Phormidesmidaceae; genus Phormidesmis. The sequence goes on along the minus strand of JBAUIB010000127.1, from coordinate 442 downwards.
CGACATGCGACCAATCTTTCAAAAAAGTGGAAGTCGATGGAACTGGCGTCTTATCAAGTGTTAGAAAAAGCCTTTGCCAATCCACCAGAAGAGATCACTCAAAATCAGTTGCAGCGGCTAAAGCGAAAAAGCTATGCCAAAACCAATCTTGGCTTGGCTTGGAAACCGGTGCAAACGGATGCAGTGGACGTTAAGGCTGCGATCAGCTATTTGCTAAAGGTGCTTTCCTATCAGCCAACGTTGATCGTGACGAAGGAAGTGCTGAAATTAGGGTGTGTGATTCTCTTACTGTCGCTACTGGGTGCTGATCGCTATCGCTGGCTTCTCACTCAGGCTGCTGGGATGCGCTATCGGTTTTCGGAGCGTGAGCGGACAGTGGCGATCAGCGCTCGCGCTGAAGAGTCAGGGTCTTCTTCTCTCTGATTACTCACGCTCAAATCGT
>JBAUIB010000126.1:0-10635 GCA_049680585.1 Phormidesmis sp. | reverse complement strand
AATAGCATCAGGTGAGTAAGACGAGAGAGAGTCCCTAACCCAACTAGTGGTTCCGCCAATTGACCGACCAGGCTGACCTGCATGGTCGCCATCACCTAAGCCACCAGACTTATTGTTGCTATTTCCAACAAAATCAATCGAAAGGCCATCCGCCACTGCTCGCTCCCAAAACTGGATGCGATAGCCACCAGGTACCGCCCCAAACCTATGCTGACCAGCCGTGATGGAGTCACCCAACGGCATCAGTTGAGGCTCATCCAAAGCCCCAAACTTAGCCGATAGCGCCACACCTTCTTGCAGGTTCAATATCACGCCGTTCCCAGCATTCGAATAGTCTGCGGCCTCACCGCTGGTCGGATTAGGGTTGCTCGGCGGATTAGACTCGCTCGATGGCACCAGCTTAAAGGAATCAAACCGGGATAGTTCGCCTGCTTGTAATTCCCCTGTCGCCTGAAGACGGTTGCTACCTGCCTCGAGCTCAACGCCCTTGATTACCCAGGTGCGGCGGTTGCCAGCCGAAGCAGAACCCTTGTCTGTATTTTCGCCAAACGTTAAGCGCTCTGTCCTATCGCCAACTTGAACCGTCACCTCTGACTTGCCGTCGTTCTCGTCGTAGTAACTTACAACCACGTCGTAGGAATTGGTTTCAGAGACTGTAAAGTCAATAGTCGCAGTACCGCTAGCTACTCCCTTCGCAAGCTTGATAAGCTTACCGCCGGAGGCATTTACACCGTCCTTCGCTTCAACGATGTAACCATTCAGCTGCATTTGCTCTGCTTCAATCAAAAGCTCGCCATCTGCCGGTAGCACTGGCCCGTTAGTTCCAGGTTCAGCAGGCGGATTAGGGTCGCTCGGTGGATTAGACTCGCTCGATGGCACCAGCTTAAAGGAATCAAATCGAGAATTCTCACCCGACTCCACATTGCCAGTCACCTTCAGCCTGTTCAATCCTGCCGCTAGCTCGACACCTTTGATCACCCGTGAGCGGCGGTTACCCTTCGACGCGCGACCACTGTCAGTATCTTCATCAAATGTCCAACTCTCACTTTTTGAACCGACTTCCACTGTAACGGGGGAATTGCCATCACTCTCGTCGTAGTACCACGCCGTCAAATCATAGGTACCGGCCTGCTCTACTGAAAAATCTAGGCTCGCAGTACCTGTGCTACCCGATAGCTTGATGAGCTGACCGCCAGAAGCATCGACATCGCCGTTGGTTTCGACGCGATAGCCATCCAATACCATTTGCTCAGCTTCAATCAGGATTTTAGTCATAAGTAAGTTTGTAGAAAATAAAATACGTTAGGTTGAGATCCAAAACCAGACATTTGAAAGGGTTTTGGTGGTTCGCGGGAGCTGTTTTCCAGCAATCAACGCAATCTATGAAGAAAGCTGGATGTAGTCGCTTCTATCAACAGTTTGGACAACGACCTCACCAGGCTCTCTAGCTTTGAGTTGTTTAGGCCGAAAAGCCAGATGCATACCAAACGGCTATCCAGAAGTAGGATGTTCTAATGTCTTTAGGACTGTAATAGAAGCGATCGCACTTCAAGCCGAATCGCGCAGATAAGCTCTAGAGAATGACCGAAGCAGTTCAGCATGCTAGCTACTTAGCAAAATATTAAGTGGCTACTAAACACTACTGAGAGACTGGGTAAAGTCCGAACTAAAATCATGTTGCTTAAATCAAGATGACAGAACCAAAACAAACATGATGCGAAGGGACTTTGACAGAATCTATATTATTAAGAAAACTCAAAGAAACCTCTGGCAGCCTGTGCGCACTTTGACAAAAACTTGTGGAGTTTACAGAAAATTATTTTGCAGAGTTGTGTCGCACGAGAATTTAGAAAGGGTGTGAATAAATTGCTAGCGATGCTCTGATTACTATTGGTATTCTGATGCTGCCCAATGATTATGCTATCAATGGCAAGAAACCTTTAGGATGAAGCTTCCATGTGACTTAATTGACCATGCGTGAACGTTTGAATAACTAACAAAGGGTTTCTCCGTGCATATACTTGCGCAAGCATACAGACCCCAGAATTCTGCTACGTACGTGTAGTTTCGGCCCGCTAGGTAGCGGTATTAGCAGGCGACTTAGAACCAGAGGCTAGTGCGCGCAGGCTAGTCTTTGCTGTAGTGTTTTATCAAACCACCTTGGCAAATCATCGCTTTGCTAGGGATTTTGTTCACCTGAGTAGACAAGTCTATGCCCTGGGTTCGCATTGCCAGTGGGATTGTTGCGATCGCGATCGCAATCAGCCTGATCATTTTAGGAGGGTGGTACTTCACAGCGGGGTTCGGCATCCTGGTCTATCTCGGACAGCTAGAAGTCTTTGACCTCGTACGCGCAAAAGGCATCAATCCTGCAGCCAAAACTACGCTGATTGTCTCTCAGGTACTGCTCGTCACCGCTCATCTTTCCCCACCAGTTGCCGATGCCATTTTGGCTCTAGCCGGTACCTGCATCTGCTTTTATCTACTATTTCAGCCCAAATTTGCCACCATTGCCGATGTCGCCGCCTCTATTTTGGCCTTATTCTATGGCGGCTACTTGCCCACTTACTGGATCCGGCTTAGGGATCTGGGTGCAAGCGGGACCGCAACCCTTCCGTTAGAAGGCTATTGGCCTCATAGCTTTAGCTGGTCGCAGCTTCCGGGCGGACTCACCGTAACCTTCATTGCCTTTGCCTGCATTTGGGGCGCCGATATTGGGGCTTATGCGTTTGGCAAGAGCTTTGGTCGAACACCGCTCTCCAGCATCAGCCCAAAGAAAACGGTGGAAGGCGCTATTTTTGGTATGGGGGCCAGCGCCAGTGTCGGCATTATTGGCGCTTGGGCTATGGGCTGGTCTATCTGGTGGCTCACGGGCGCAGCGTTAGGTACGATTATTGGCATCTCTAGCTTGCTAGGCGATCTAACTGAATCGCTGATGAAGCGTGATGCAGGGGTCAAAGACTCCGGTACGCTGATTCCAGGACACGGTGGCATTCTAGATCGCACCGATAGCTACGTCTTTACAGCGCCGTTGGTTTACTACTTCGTCGTTTACCTAATTCCTTTAATAGGCCGCTATTGATAGATCGCGGTTGATCCAGAGTCATCTATATTCTTGCTCTGTTTTCTCTGGCTACGGATTTACCGCAATCTGGCCACGACACAGCAGCTGATCGGGCGTGAGCGCAAGCTGAGTGAGCTGAGTATCTCTGCCCAAATTCCACTGGAAACCATCCAACGCAGCAACTGGCTGGCCTTGCCGCTCATCTCCTATTGACTCTAAATGATCTAGCCAGCGAGGGGACGTTAGCTGCAGCTGATGACCAGACAAGACAGATAGCCCTGTTCCTAAAATGACAGGGCCATCTGCAGTGTCACCCTGAGCGCACGGATAAAAGCTAAGACCTATACGTTGATCGGCAAGGCGAATGCGCGGATCGTGAAGCGTCAGCTCTGGATGCAGAGAAAGCGGCCCGTAACGAGCATTTACAGCTTCGGCGATCGCCTCTTCTCGCACAAGCGATCGCCAAAAATCTTGCAGCCCTGTAGCTAACAGCGCAGATGAGCACGACGCATTGAGATCATCAGCCGTGAGACCCACTTCACCTAAGACGGGAAATCCCTTGAGTAGCCGTAGCGGTTTACCACGAATAACTTGCCCGACATTGATTCGAATATCATTCGCAGACAGCTGTAACTGCCCAATATGAAGCCCCTTATAGATAGCTTGCTCTGCTGAAATACAAATCCCTGGCAAATAGCCAGAGAGAATCTGTCGGTCACGCCCTTCTAAACGCAAAGACAGCGCCTCTACCTGCTCAACTTGCGATCGCAGCCACAGCCGCACCGCCGCTGGCAAGATTCGTCCTACGATCCCACTGCTACCGGAGCTGTCACCTGACTTATGCGCATCAAACGAACGATCTGGGCGATCGCTAGCAAACTCGGTTACCTCTTCGTCCACCCGTCACTCCACCAAAAAACACTTCGTTGAAACATCCAAAACTCTTAGGGCTAGATCCACTAAAGTCAGATCCTCTCAAGCCGGATCTTATCACCCACTTCCCAGAGAGTCATGCCAGCTCTCTTTCAACATAAGTAAAAATACACACTCACAATGTCATACATTGATGACATTGTGATCCCGAAATGTACAGGAAGTCGTATTTGCTCGCCAGAAATCACGTGAAAGCAAGGAAAGGGGGTTGATCCCGACTTTGGTTTTGTCATATTATACAGACATTGATCCCAAAGCGATCCCAAATGCAGACGTAGCTGGGATCGATAGCCTGCCGTTTCGTGAGGAAAAGAATTAGTCATGTCGTCTCAAGCCCCTAATATTCCGCTAGAAGAAATGACACTGCGCCAGCTCCGGCGAGTCGCCAGCGAATACGAAGTTTCACGCTACAGCCGGATGCGCAAGGTCGAGCTAGTTGCCGCCATCAAGCAGAAACAAATCGCCGCTGGCGTTCGCAGTGCAGTCCCAGACGCAGCCGCCTCAATAGATGGGCAAACACAGGTTGAAGCTTCTAAGTTTGTAAACCCGGCTCAAGCTCAGATGTCTTCTACAGTGGGACAAAGCAATAACCAAACTGCCACAGCCGTAGCGACATCGCCTAGAGGCGATATGGGGTCGCCCTCTACAGCTGCTGATATGTCAGATCTAGCGACTGTAGACGACGGACTCGGAGACTTACCGGATGGCTATGGCGAAAGTCGCATCGTGCTCCTGCCTCGCGATCCCCAATGGGCCTATGCGTATTGGGATATTCCAAATGATCACAAGCAGACGCTTCGCAACCAAGGCGGCAGTCGATTGGCGCTGCGCTTCTACGATGTCACTGACATTGATGTCAATACACAAAGCCCTCACAGCCTCCAGCAGTACGAGTGCGGCGAAATTGCTCGCGAGTGGTATCTGCCTGTGCCAGTGAGCGATCGCGATTACACCGTCGAAATTGGCTATGTGTGTAATGATGGCCGATGGCTGGTCCTGGCTCGCTCTGTCTCTGTGCGAGTCCCGCCCGTATATCCTTCTGACTGGGTTGAAGACAAGTTCCTCACCGTCGATTGGAACGCAGATCTCAGAGGTCGCACAGTTGCGAAGCTCGTACCGCCCAGCCAAAAAGCAGGTGCTGCCGGGCAAACTGGACAAGGCGAAATCAACCCAATATACGCCGACATGGTCGCTCAAGCCCAGTCAGCCGAGGCTCAGCGCGTAGCCGGTTCTCTGTTTGGCTCCATGCACCAAGTTCCGGAGCAGGCAGTCAGCTCTTTTGTCTTCCCCTCCGGCGCGGGCCTATGGGCGTTACCTACAGCTTCTGGTGTCAATATGTCCGGTGTAGGCTTCTCCTCCGCGCCACCCGCCAAGCCTCGTAAGTTCTGGTTAATTGCTGATGCTGAGCTGATTGTCTACGGGGCAACTGAGCCTGATGCTACTGTCACTGTAGATGGAGAACCGATTCAGCTCAGTGCAGACGGTACTTTCCGATTCCAAATGTCCTTCCAGGACGGTGTCATTCGCTATCCGATTGTGGCCGTCGCCAAAGACGGTGAGCAAACTCGCTCTATCCACATGGACTTCGAGCGTCAGACACTCTCTAGAAACACCAACACTAAGGCAGAAGCCGTTGAAGAGTGGTTTGTATAAATCAGCGCTGTTAGCCGTTTTATCTAGTTGAACAAGAAGAGAGAAGGGGCAATCCCTTCTCTTTTTTTATTGAGTTACAATCCAACTTCCTCCTCTGGTAAGGTCTCGGTTTCTGTCTTGGCTGCGTCTACCCATTTGTTCAATACATCGTGCGCTAGGAAAAAGGATTGATACTGATGCGCAGGTTCTGAAAGCGATGTGCCATAGGTCTTAAATCGCAAGACGACCGGAGCATAAAAGCAGTCTGCAATGGAAAAATCCCCAAACAGCCAAGGGCCTTCGCCATCCAGCATCCGCTTCGACCAAATGGCATCGATTCTCGCGATATCAAGCTTAGCTGAGGCTGAAAGCTCAACCTTGCGAGTCGCCCGACAGTTCATTGGCAGTTCGTTGCGCAACCCCGCAAACCCAGCGTGCATTTCAGCGCAAACGGCTCTGGCTTCAGCTCTTGACACTTCCGCTTCAGGCCAGCCTTTGCCTGCCAAATATTTTTCAGAGACATATTCGCAAATCGCCAGCGAGTCCCACACGGTTACCGCCCCATCGATTAAAACCGGCACCCGAGCAGCCGGAGAGTATTGGCTGAGTCGATCTTTTAATCCTTCCTGCCGTAGCGATTCTTGAACTTCTTCAAACTCAATGCCAAATGTGGCTAGCAGCAGCCAAGCCCGTAAAGACCAAGATGAATAATTCTTGTTACCGATGATGAGTTTCATTTTTTAACTCCAGAAGAAGGATCAACGCGCGATCGCCATTCTTTAAACATCTGCCATTGCTTTTCCAACCACAGCAGCAGTCGATCAACCCACTTCAGCACTCGCTCTAACGGATGCTCGATATAGCCAATAGTCGTGGCCTTAGTCTCAAAGAAAGGGATGCGATCGCTGTTTTCATCTGGCACTGGCACTTCAGACACTGGCACTTCAAACACTGATCCTTCAGCAGAGGCAACGCGCTCCAGGATAGAAACACCCTTTCGCACTTCCAGCAGGGCTTTATTGTTAGACCGCTTCGCCACAGCATTGACGGCGAGGTCTATCGCCTTCGCGCCCGAACGTTTCTTTAGGTCCGATGGCTCTTTTGCAGCCAATTGTCTAAACGTCGAACGGCTGACACCGGGCAATTCAGCCTGCTCTGAGCCCGATACCTCACCAGCTAATTGAGCGGAGCCACCCGATAGCCGAAAAACATCCTCTGAAGCTTGGCCACGTTGCAACCAAGCTATAACTCTTAGCACTTCCACCCAAAAAGAGCGAACAGACCAAGCCAAAGAATTCCTCCTCTCAGGTACAGCTAAATCAACTGAAAATGGGAGAGATTGTGTATAGGCCGAATACTCACCCGCCAATAGCGCAGCTATTTTCTGCTGAAGCTGGCTCTGCTGCTCTGTGCTCAACCCGTACCATGCAACGGTATATCCTTTGATGAGAACCAGCGATCGCGTCTCCAAATCACTCGCCACCCCCGTAATCTTGGCCGAGGCGTCGATCTCACCCCGCTTGCCAAACCGAAATCGATCAAACGCCCCAACAATCCGCTTCAATAATCCAACCGAACGCGGCTCGTCTCTCCCCGAGAGTCGCCTGACTTGGGCCGAAGAAAGACAAGCGCCTACTGACAATAGCGTCTGGGCCATCAACTGCTCAGCTAAACTATACGAAGTCTCTAGCACTGCCAAAGCGGGTAGCGTTAAAGACGATTCGTCAAAATCTGAAAAATTGAGGAGCTTAGCCACCTTAGCTGTCGCCCCCGGTAGTTTAGTCTGCCTGAGCGATCGCCTCAACCGCTGGCCCAGCCACTGAGAGGCATTGGCCACCGCATACACCGGCAGTAGCGCGACCGCCGTACCCATCACCGCTCTAGATCGAGCCGTCCGCACGGCGACACGATGCCGCGCGATCCCCTGGCGATACTGAGCGATCGCAAATCGCAATAATTTGCTTTGATACGGGCCAGAGGTCATGATGGAGTGCCGACATTGGCATTGAAAACCGCCTTCAAATCTTAACTCATGGCCTCTCTAGAGACTGATTTTGCCATTCCCCAGTCCTTGCAAGCTGAGCTAGATCGCCTCCGCCAGCTCAACACTTTAGATATACAAAGCAGTTGGCAATGGAGTCGTCAAGAGATGCCAGTCACAGCAGTTACCAGCGATCATACTAAGCAATGGCCGCTCGCACTGCTGAATGACCGTCATCATGTCGCCTGGGAAAGGGGGCTTCAGGTACGCTGGCTCTATCAAAGCATCACTGTTCCCACTCACTTACACGGCTATCCCCTCAGCGGCTTGATTCTGCGACTTGCCCTCACTTGGTGGGCTGACAGCGCTCATATCTATATCAATAGAACACTTGTACAGTCAGGCGATCTATTTGAATGCTTCACCCGGCTCTGTCTGAGTTCTGGGGTAACGCCAGGAGAAACATTTGAGGTCGCTATTCGGCTGGTCAGTCCAGGGCATGATGATGGGGCTTTGGTGCGATCGCAACTCATCTACGAACTCCCCACCTCCCAACCCACCCCCGAACCCAGCTTCATCGCCGACGAACTGACCGTCCTCGCCACCCTCGAGACCAGCAGTCAAACGCAGGTACAAACAGCGCTCTCTCAGCTCAACTGGCAAAGCCTATCTGGCACCAACACCGCCAATACCAACGCACTCGACATTTGGAACAACATTGGCGATCAACAACTTCCAATCGTCGCCACTATTCACCCATTCCAACAGTCTCTCAGTCAGCTTCGCAGAACCCTCCTTCCCCTCTGCGCCCCCCTCAAACAGCGCACGATTCAGTGCGTCGGCCACGCCCATCTTGACATGGCTTGGCTATGGCCCATCGCCGATACCTGGAATGCCGCCGAACGCACATTTAAATCTGTTCTAGATCTTCAAAAAGACTTTCCAGAACTCACCTACACCCACTCCAGTCCAGCGCTGTTTGAATGGCTAGAACACAATCGCCCTGACCTGTTTAAGAAAATTCAGCACAAGGTTGAAGGCGGCAGTTGGAGCATTGACGCTGGGCTATGGATCGAACCCGAATTCAACATAATCAGCGGAGAAGCTATAGCCCGTCACATCCTCTATGGCCAGCGTTACTGCCAAGAGAAATTCGGTGCTATTAGCAAAATTGCCTGGCTCCCTGATTCTTTTGGCTTTTGCTGGCAGCTACCCCAGTTGCTTTGCCTAGGCGGCATCGAAACTTTTGCCACCCTCAAACTCTCTTGGAACGACACCACTGAATTTCCCCACCCGCTTTTTTGGTGGCAATCTCCCGACGGCAGTCGCATTCTCAGCATCATGTTGCCATCGATTGGCGCCGACATCGACCCCATCGCAATGACTGCCCATGCCAAAAAGTGGGAAGAGCGCACCCGCCTAGCAGTATCTTTATGGCTACCCGGACTCGGCGATCATGGCGGCGGACCCACCCGAGACATGTTAGAAAAAGCTCGACGCTGGGGAAAATCACCCTTCTTTCCTCAGCTCAGCTTCACGAATCCCACCACCTATATCCGCAATCTCCCTCTCCCTTCAAGTCAACCCGATACGACTGAGGAAATAAGTAGATCCGTGGAGATCTCCTCTGCTCAAGCAGCCATCCCTGTCTGGAACGACGAACTTTATCTAGAGCTTCACCGTGGCTGCTACACCACCCACGCGGATCAAAAGCAAAACAATCGACGATGTGAAGATCTCCTTTATCAGGCAGAAGTTTTTGCAACTATCGCCCAGATTACAGCCGACAAACCCTATCCAAAAACCGAATTAGAATCAGCCTGGAAAGCGCTTCTCTTCAATCAATTTCACGATATTTTGCCCGGTACATCTATTCCCGAAGTTTTTGTAGAAGCAGACAACAGTTGGAAGCAGGTTAAACAGATTGGACAGCAGGTTTTAGACGAAAGTTTGAATGCGATCGCACTCCAAATCCAGCTCCCCCCACCGCCCCATCAAAACGCCAAACCTGTTCTTGTATTCAACTCACTCAGCTGGTCACATAGCTCAGTCATCACACTCAACATTTCAGAGCCTGAACTCAATCAGACAAGCACTACATGGGTTATTTACGACGACAGGCAACAGCACATACCCTGCCAATCCGCAGTCTCATCCTTCACTGAACAGGCAGCTGTTAGTCTCTCGTTCCTAGCTCAAAATCTTCCTGCTGTAGGCTATAAATGTTTTTGGCTTTGCCCTAACACTAACGATAAAGCCTCCTTTCAAGCAACGACTCAACCAGCTAAACCCTACCGCCTTGAGAACGAATTCCTTAAAGCAACAATTGAGCCATCAACAGGACAGATCGTTAGTCTCCTAGAAAAATCCACCAGTTGTGAAACCTTTAAAGGCCCTGGAAATCAACTTCAAGTCTTTCAAGATAAAGGGCAATACTGGGACGCTTGGAACATTGCTCCTGACTATGCTAAGCATCCCTTACCCGCCCCTGTGTTTCAGTCCATTCAATGGATTGAAACAGGCAATCTTCGCCAGCGACTACAGATCACCTATCAGCTTAATCAATCCACCATCCGTCAAATTTATATCCTCGATAAAGGCACTCCCTACCTCAAAGTAGAAACCCACGTTGACTGGCAAGAGACGCAGGTTTTGCTGAAGGTTAACTTTCCGCTCTCCGTATCTTCTGACGTTGCCACCTATGAAATTCCGTTTGGGGCGATCACCCGCTCAACCAGCCCACAAACCGAAGCAGAGGAAGCAAAATGGGAAGTGCCCGCTCTACGCTGGGCCGACTTGGGAAATCAATCTTTTGGCGTTAGCATTCTGACCGACTGCAAACACGGCTTCGATGCTGGCCCCAGCCATCTGTGTCTTACCCTGCTTAAATCCCCCATCTGGCCAGATCCCACAGCCGATCAAGGCCAACACAAATTCACCTACGCTATCTACCCTCACCCCGGCACATGGCAAACTGCTCTCACCGTCCAACACGCACAGGAACTGAATCTCCCACCCATTATTC
>JBAUIB010000125.1:0-13349 GCA_049680585.1 Phormidesmis sp. | reverse complement strand
CGTCTAGAGCGCGATATTGGCATTGCCGAAGCCGCCGCTGAGCAAAAGACGCAGGACGCGCTGACCATGCGCGCCGCCGTCATTGCCGAAGCCGAAGCTGAGATTGCCGCCGAGCTCGCTCGCATTCAGGCAGATGTGCCGGTGCAGGAAGAGCGCATTAAGCAGGTGATGGAGCAGCTCAAAGCCGATGTGATTGCCCCGGCTGAGGCAGACTGTAAGCGAGCGATCGCTGAAGCCAAAGGTAACGCAGCCACCATCCTAGAAGAAGGCAAAGCCCAGGCTGAAGGCACCCTGCGCCTAGCCGAGTCTTGGGTAGCCGCTGGCGATAGCGCTCGCGACATCTTTTTGCTTCAAAAGCTAGAGGGCCTGCTGAAAACGCTGACCTCTACCGTGCCGGAGATCGCGGTGCAAAACGTCACCGTCATTGATGGTCGGCCTGGTAATTTGGCGACCCAAGCGGCTGCCTTTATGACCCAGCTCAAGCAAACTTCGGGCGTAGACGTGGCTGAGGCGATTAACGGATTTGCGAGCAATAGCAACCGCGTCAATACTGAGGGCAATCAGCAGCTTCCGCCTTCTACGCCAAATTCCGGCGGATGACATGGGCCGATCAGCAAACTTTACCGATCAAACCATCGGTCTGCTTTAAGGACTGATCTGTTCTAGATAGCGGCTGGTTCTATACAATAGAGCTGCCCTTCAACAATCCGCGACTTTCCTATTGAGCCTTTATCTATGAGACTTTCCCCCGCCGGTCAGCGCTTTTATCAGGAGGTTCAAAAGGGGGATACACGGCTGGACTTGGCGGCAGCGGCTCTCTACATTGCTCAAGAAGAATACTGGGATATGGTCCCAGATATCTATTTAGACCGATTGGATAGCATGGCCGCTGACGTGCGATCGCGTCTCCCCAAAGGCCGCTATCCGCTCAAAGTTATTCAGGTGATCAATGACTATCTCTTTGGCGAGCTCAAGTTTGCAGGCAACAGCGCTGACTATGGCGATCCTGACAACAGCTATCTAAACTGCGTGATTGATCGGCGCATTGGCATTCCCATTACCCTGTCGCTGGTTTATTTGGAAATTGCCCGTCGCATTCGGTTTCCAATGGTGGGTATCGGCATGCCAGGGCATTTCTTAGTGCGCCCGGTAGTGGACGATATGGAGGTTTTTGTCGATCCGTTTCATAACGGAGAGGTGATGTTTGTGACTGACTGCCAACAGCGATTCCGCGAGATTTATGGCGAGCAGTCTGAGTGGCGACCAGAATTTTTGAGTGGGGTGCTGCCGAAGGCATTTTTGGTGCGAATGTTGATGAACCTCAAAATGACGTATCTGACCTCAGAAGATCGCCGTCGCGCCGTTACCGCCCTAGACAAGCTATTGATCTTGATGCCGCGCCAGCCACAGCAAATGCGCGATCGCGGTCTTCTACACTATGACTTGGAGAACTACGAGCTAGCCAAGCAGGATTTAGAAAACTACCTGAGTCTCAATCCGAGCGCACCGGACTGCCAAGCAGTGCAGCAGCTCTTGTCGCGAATTGATCGCGCCCGCTAAGCCGATAGACAACCCTTTTTTTGTTGGTACAATCAAGGACCAATTTGAGGGTAAGTAATGGATGTCATCCCGGCAATTGATCTGTTAGAAGGGCGCTGTGTAAGGCTGTTTCAAGGCGACTATAATCAGTCTCAGGTCTTTAACGACAATCCGGTTGAAGTGGCCCGGCAGTGGGAGGCTGAGGGAGCAACGCGCCTACACTTGGTCGATCTCGATGGCGCAAAGGCAGGCAAGCCGGAAAACTGGCAGGCGATTGAGGCGATCGCTCAAGCCGTCAGCATCCCTATTCAAGTCGGCGGCGGATTGCGGGACGCCTCGCGTGTGAGTGCGCTCTTCGATCTAGGCGTGCAGTCCGCTATTCTGGGCACCGCTGCGGTAGAAAATCCAGAGCTGGTCGCTCAGCTCAGCCAACAGTTTCCGGGCCGAATCATTGTGGGCATCGACGCCCGTGATGGCAAAGTGGCGACACGCGGCTGGCTAGAAACCTCTGAAGTGATGGCCATAGACCTAGCCAAACGCATGGGCGAAATGGGCGCTGCCGCCATCGTCTACACCGACATCAAACGCGACGGCACCCTCAAAGGGCCGAATCTAGATGCGCTCAGAGAGCTGGCTAGCGCGATCAATACGCCTGTGATTGCCTCTGGTGGCGTCAGCGCTCTGTCAGATTTGCTCAGTTTGCTCGCGCTGGTGCCGAGGGGCGTTTCTGGCGTGATTGTGGGTAAAGCGCTCTATACCGGCGATGTCTCTCTCGAGCAGGCCATTCGCGCCGTCGGTCAGGGCCGTTGGCAGGATGTGCCGCCTGAAGGGGGAGGGGCGTCAGCGGTTGTCTAATCCTCTAACTAATCCTTTTCCTGGCGAAGCTCTTCAATTTCCTGGCGCATAGCAATCAGCTCAGCCGTCAGCGATTCTACTTCGGCTTGCAGCTCGCTGTCGATGACAGGAGTCGCCACGGTTGAGACTGTTTTCGGCGCTGACGGATTGCTCCCTCCGAAGCCAGACGGAAAGCTGGATGAAACGCTGCGCAACGGCTCAGGCATTTGACTCATGACGCCTTCGACAAAATCGCGGGCTTCTTTTTCAGTCAGCGCCCCTCGCACCTCTAGCTTGTCGGCTAAGCGCTGAAAATCTGTGCCAACCTCAGAGAAATCGTCAGCGGCTCGCTGCGGATCTTGAACGGCTTCGACCGCAGAAGACGCCGCACCGAGCGTGACACGGTAGCCCTTTTGGAAAAGTTCAATGAGTGTATCGGTGTTCATAGTGCTATAGATAATCCAGTGCTACAGATAAACCGTCTAGCTCACATTGTGCCGCAAACTCAAAGGAGTGGCTATCTACTATCTGATAGAAACTGCCTAACAGAAACCGCTCACTAGAAACCGCCCAGCAGAGTCGTCTCATCAGTCAGAAGATCATCGAATGCTCCCGTCCCCGATGTCGGGGCTCTGAGGGCAAGATGTTCAAAACCTCTCTAACGTAAGTTCGGGATAGAAAACCTTTAGATACTACACCTAAAGTAAATCTCCTCCTCGGAGGAGTGGCCGAGCAGAGCGAGGTCGAGGTGGGTCCAGCCGCTAACGCTACAGATCGAAACCCACCCCGGCCTACGGCCACCCCTCCCAAGAGGGGATTGTTCCAGTCTGCGTAGTTAAAAGCTTTAGCCAACGAGTGTTTGAGGCAATTGATGCTTAATTGCAAACACCTGCTGATTACTCCCACTCAATCGTGCCAGGTGGCTTAGAGGTGATGTCGTAGACGACCCGGTTAACCCCCTCTACCTCATTGACAATTCTGTTGGAAATACTCTCTAGCAGCTCATACGGCGCCCGCGACCAGTCAGCCGTCATGCCATCTTCACTGCTTACCAGCCGTAGCACGATTGGGTAGGCATAGGTGCGCTGATCGCCCATCACACCAACGCTGCGCACGGGTAGCAGAACGCCGAATGCCTGCCAAAAGTCGTGATAGCTGTCGCTGCGGCGAATTTCCTGGCGAATAATGTAGTCGGCCTCTCGCAAAATTTGCAGCCGCTCAGGGGTAACTTCACCTAAAATGCGAATCGCCAACCCCGGACCGGGAAAGGGATGACGGCGCACAATATCATCGGGTAAGTTGACTGCTGTGCCAACCTTGCGCACTTCGTCTTTGAACAGCTTGCGTAGCGGCTCGATCAGCTTGAACTGTAAATCTTTCGGCAAGCCGCCAACGTTATGGTGGCTCTTGATTTTGACCGCGACTCGCTCGCCAGTCTTCGGATCGACATTGGTATCGGCAGATTCGATCACGTCTGGATACAGGGTGCCTTGGGCCAAATAGTCAAAAGGCCCCAACCGAGCTGATTCTTCTTCAAACACGCGGATAAATTCGTGGCCAATGACTTTTCGCTTTTCTTCAGGATCAGTGATTCCTTTGATCTTGGCTAAGAACCGCTCGCCCGCGTCAATATATTCCACATTGATATGAAAGCGCTGATTAAAAATCTCAATCAGGCGCTCGGGCTCGCGCTTACGCATAAAGCCCTGATCGATAAACATGCAGGTAAGCTGATCGCCAATTGCCTGATGCAGCAAAAAGGCCAGCGTCGAAGAATCTACCCCGCCAGAGAGTGCTAGCAGCACGCGTTCTTTGCCAACCTTGGCGCGGACCTCACGAATCGCCTCTTCGACAAACGCTTGAGTGGTCCAGGTGGGTTCGCACTGGCAGACGGTATAGACGAAGTTGCGAATCAGGGCGCTTCCTTCGGTGGAATGGACGACTTCAGGGTGAAACTGCACGCCGTAAAAATGCTTGTCGAGGTGGGCGATCGCGGCTTGAGGCGTATTGTCGGTATGCGCCAGCACCTGGAACCCTTCTGGCAGGCGCGTCACCGAATCACCGTGACTCATCCACATTGTGGAGGCATTGGGCACGTCGCGGAGCAAATCAGCCGACTCATCAATTTTCAGGGCTGCTTTACCATACTCACCGCGCTTGGCCCGCTCCACCTGTCCGCCGAGCTGCTGCACCATCAGCTGCATGCCGTAGCACACGCCCAACACGGGGATTCCAAGATTCCAGATCTCGGGATCGCAGGCTGGCGCCCCCTTGTCGTACACAGAGTTAGGGCCACCGGAGAGAATAATCCCTTTGGGGTTAAGCTGGCGCAGCTGCTCGACACTAGTGCGGTATGAAAGCACTTCTGAATAGACTTCAGTTTCACGAATGCGGCGGGCGATTAACTCCGAATACTGAGAGCCGAAGTCTAAAATGACCAGCATCTGGCGGTTCAAAGCAGAGGATTCAGTCACAGCGGTCGGCGCTATGGTTTGAGTTTGTGAGATTTGGGTTTGGGAAGTCACAATCAATCCTGGGGTTCAAGTTGGTAGAGTGAGGCTATATCGTTTAAAGAGCCGGACCAGCGTCAGATCTCAAGTATCTATATTGGGCTTAGATCGATAGGGATCAAAAATGAGAACAGATCAATATATTTAGATATGGATCAAACAGAAAGGGTCCCGATCTAAGGCGTCGGCTCATCACTGGCGGTTGACTAAACAGTTGATTAAAACAGTTAGCTAAAACAATCTGTGCTGAAGCAATGGGCTAAAGCACTTAAGATCTTTGATTTAAATATTGGCTATGCTGAAACGCCTGCATCGAGACGTCTTATATCAAAACGTGTCTACGGGGCTGGCTTAACGTTTTAAAGGCGCTGACGAAGAAGACTCAACCGTAACGAGCGCAGCCTTTTTTATTTGCTTTTATTTGCTGTAATTTGCTTCTTCCTAGAGTAGCAAACCTAAGGCAGCATTTTTTGACCCGCTTGGCTTTTAATCACAATTCGCCGCTGCCGATCAAACAAGATGCTGCCAACTTGAACGGCAGGCGATCCGTGGGTTTGGATGTATTGGCGCGATCGCTTATCAATCCTGTCGGCCATGATCCCATACACCTTTTCTACCCAGCCGCCTTGAGTTTGACGATCCAACTTTCTCAAGATTCCGAGCGCATCCTCGGTTGTAGCACTCATCAAGATTTGCTGCGCGATCGCACCTTCTAAACCCGCCTGTACGCAGCAAGCGCTCATAATCTCCGCGCGAGCGTCGGCGACATGGTGATGCGTATGAAAAATACCGCCCGCTAGCTTGACCAGCTTGCCGTGGTAGCCAAACAGCAAAATCGAGCGCACGCCTAACGCGCCAGCTTCTACCAGCAGTGGCCCAATCCAGTTAGCCGTCTTTAAGCGACGCGCTGACTCCACGCCATGTTTAAGCGCCAGATCCAGTCCATTTTCTCCCAGACAAAAGACGAGATCTGAGTACTCAGCCGCCTTTTGCCGCAGCGTCTGCCGGTAGGTCTCTAGCTGGCCCGGTGCGCTCAACGGCTGCGCAATTCCGCTAGTGCCCAGCAGAGAAAGGCCATCAACCACCCCAAATGCGGCGTTAGAGGTGCGCAATGCCAGCCGTCGCCCTTCGGGTAGAACGATGGTCACTTTTATCTTTTGTTCGGCATCCAGCAGCCCAGACAAATTAGCGCTCATCAGCGTGCGGGCATAGGCATAAATAGCCGCGCCTTGGTCATGATGGCCAATCCCTTCGCCGCCTTCTAGCACAATCGGATCGCGCTGATCGGCCTCGGCCCAGCTCACAATCGACCAGATCGGTGTATGACGAGTCAGATCTAAATTGTCACCTGGATCGCTGCGGGTGATCGCGAGTGCGCCATGCGGTGATATCAAAGCAGATTGTTCAATCGGAATTTCCGCGCTCTCAGCCGGGTTGACCAGATCTAAGGTAACGTGATCTAGCGCAGAGGGCGCGCCGTTGGCCGCGGCGGTAATGAGCTGATGGAGAGCGGCGATCGCACCCGCACAGGCAAACACGGGCAGCGTATAGCCAGACTTTGGCGATGTTACAGAGTCGATCACGGCAAATTGAGTCCCCTCTCCACTAATGACATCATCGTGTCATTTATTGATTCATAGTGGAGTATGGAGAAAAGGCGTTTTACAGCTTAGCTATCGTAAGCTTCCTGCCCATGACTGTTTTGGATACTTCTTTAAACACTGCTTCAGCGATCGCCCCCGCCAAGCCCACCATTGACTATCTGCGCATTAGCCTGATAGATCGCTGCAATTTTCAGTGTGTGTACTGTATGCCTGAGGGCGCGGATCTTCAGTATGCGCTGCGCGAGCACTGGCTGACGCATGAGGAGATTTTGCAGCTGCTGCGCGAAGTTTTCATTCCGCTGGGCTTTACGCGCTTTCGGCTAACCGGCGGAGAGCCGCTGCTGCGCCCTGGCATTGTGGAGTTAGTAGAGGCGATCGCTCACCTTCCCCAAACCCAAGATCTCGCCATCACCACCAACGGCTTTTTGCTCGAGAAGCTGGCTCAGCCGCTGTATGACGCAGGCTTACGTCGCATCAATATCAGCCTGGACTCGTTGAATGCCGACACGTTTCAAAAAGTTGTAGGTGGCAAAGGCCGAGTTTCCGGTGGAAAGGCTGCGCCAACGCGCTGGCAAGAGGTCTGGCGGGGGATCCAAGCCGCTCATCGCGTAGGCTATTCACCTTTAAAGCTAAATGTGGTCGTCATTCCCGGCATTAACGATCACGAAGTGCTAGATCTGGCCGCGCTCACGATAGCTCAAGACTGGCATGTGCGCTTTATTGAGTTTATGCCCATTGGCAACGACACACTCTTCGGCGCGAAAGGCTGGATCGACAGCGAAGCGATTCGCGCTCAGATTTCTGCTCGCTGGGGCTTAGGCGACGGCCGCGTCACCGGCAATGGTCCTGCGGATGTGTTTCAAATTCCGGGGGCAAAAGGAACGCTAGGGTTCATTAGCCAGATGTCGGAGTGTTTTTGCGATCGCTGTAACCGCATGCGCCTCTCTGCCGATGGCTGGCTTCGCCCCTGCCTGCTCAACGAAACCGGCCAGATAGATCTGCGCACCCACCTGCGTTCCGGCGTTCCCCTTGCTGACTTACGCGAGCAGGTCGGCGCACTAGTGGGACAAAAGCCCGACATCAACTTCAAGATGCGCGAGTCCGGCGTCACTGGCGCCTACAGCCGCACCATGTCGCAAATTGGCGGTTAGCGCTTTTAACAGGCTGCCAACAAAACGTCTTCTACAGGCTTCGGCACTTCGATTGGGTAAAACCGATTGACAGAAAAAGCGTAATCTTCCCCGCTCTCGTCAATAATCCGAATGAGTCCGTTTGCTGTGGCTTCCTCATCTTCAATCACTCGGTATATTTTGCCAGTCTCCAATGAAACCTCGTAACCTGCATTGTTTAGACACACTGCAAACTGATTAGGGTGGACTTGCTCTGTTTTCATTCTGTTTTCGTAACTAATCTAAAAACGGTAGCTTGAGCTTGAACTCTTTCTTGCCGATCCCATGAGCCTCATACCAATGGACCTCAGCTATCCGTATCATACCGTTTGGCAACTGAACCTGGGCCGTGCCCTTGAGCTTTCTCCACCTGCCGTGACCATATCTCTTCTGTAAGCGTGCGCGATCACGAATTCCTGTTCCTGTAGCGATAGTTTCAATGCTTGTGATGTTGCCAATAATCTCGAAGTCCACACCCAACCAGTCCCAAAAGCGCTGAAATACTATTACACAAGAAATCAAAGACGATTGCGATCTAAAAGCAACCGTTCTGCTTGACTCATCACAAAAATCAGCTTATCTTCAGTAGCTAAGGTCTGTGATGCCTATCACGCCTGTTTCATCAGAACTCAATTGACTGACGCGCCATCGGCAGGTGCTCGAACACCTACCGACGGCTGGCTCCCACACTGAATCAGGCAGTCTGGCAGTTAAGGCTCACTGTACCTTAGCTACCTCGATTTGCACTACACTTTGCGGGGTAACTGAGGTCACTTGAGTTCTGGTTTCCTTCCCAAACCGTCTATTGGAGACCAGAATCTCATGTTTATCCACTCTACTGAGGGCGCTGCGGCGTCCACTGTTGCCGCTGCCCAGCCAAATGCTGCATCTGGGCATTCAGCTCACTATCCATCCGGCCCAAGCCCAGAACCAGGGCAGGTTCGACATCTGTTGTTTGGCACGCCGAGCATTGTGCAATCGACTATTCAGCACCTGTACAAGCTAGGCTACGCCGAACCGAACGACTGGAGTCGGCTGCTGTCTACCGGCAGGCCCAACGAAGTCATGGCCATTTTGACCAAACGGGCCGGCGTTTCGTAAACACTCTGCCCTCACCTTTGTTTTTGAGATCGCCAGCGGAACTAGGGTGAGGGCAAACCTAGAACCGTAGAATCAGGGTTTGCTTACGATTCCTCAAAAACAGCGGGGAAATCGCGACGACCGCTAATGACTCTTAGAATTTCAATACCATCATCCAACAGTCTGTAAAAAATCACATAGCCCTCTAACGGTAGTCCTCGTAGTCCAGGACGAATCTTGGCATAGCTCTTACCGCTATTTGGGAAAACAACAAGCTGTCCGCATTTACGATTAAACGCACGAAGAAATCGTTCACCTGCTTCAAGATTGTATTCAGTAAAATAGTCGGTAATTTCGTTCAAGTCTTGGCTAGCAAGAACGTTGATAACATAACGACTCACTTTTTCTTCGCCTGCTGCAATCGATCTAACAGATCGTTGACAACCATTTCACCATCAACTGGAGGAATCTGTTTTGAAGCTTCGATGGCTGCGTCAACTTTTTCTCGAACCTCGTCAACCCACTCTGCTTCAGAACGCTCGTACTCATCGAGCAGACGAAAGGCAATCTCTAAAACTTCTTCAGCGGAATGATATTTCCCAATCTGAAGTTTAGTTCGAACGTAGCTTTCTTGGTCAGCGCTCAGGCTAATACTCACGGCCAATATCCACCTAGATTATTCGTCTACTATTATTTTAAGCTAAACCTCTGTTCATTCTCGCGTACTTTATTCCCTATCGCAGTTGGAAATCCTGAAAGCGATTTTCCCTCGAACCTCAACAACGCGTTCAGTCTCACAAAGGACGGCGTCAAGCAGATCCAAACTTATTCTCTCTCACAGCGGGTTAAGGAAAGCTGATGAAAGATAGACAAAACTTATATGTTTTTCCTGCTGACATTTGCTTGGATTATTAATAAGCTATTGATAGTTCAAACCACAACACTCAGCTTGGTACTCGCTATGACGACTATTACTATTCAAACTAGAACAACTATCCCCGCTGTTGAGTTACAGACACAGTCACCCCAATCAACCGCTGAAACCCGACTCAAAGCAGCTCTAGAGCATGCTCGACGTCTTACTCAAATGTACGGTTACCAGAATGTCGAAGTTGCGATCGCCTGGGAAACGGTAGAAGAGATGAGAGCCGCTCAGCTGCGTCAACCTCTAGCCACCTGTCAATCTGCGTTTGACCGCTACTGCACCGATAATCCACATGCTCTCGAATGTCGAGACTATGATTGCTAACGCGTTGGGGGCGAATCCTCGACTACTCATCGCACTAGCTCGTTTGGGCGTTACGGAGCAGTCACAACAGTTAAGGCTGGAACTATCAATATAGAAAGGCTTCAGCCTTATTGTTGACGAGCTATTCACGCTCGATGCTCGTACCACGGCTTTGCGATCATCTTCAAGTTCTATTCTGCTTCAACTCATTAGGTCATTCTCATGGACGCTCCCCAATCTTCATCTCTGCCCTGGTATCGATGGCTAAATAGCAATTTTGTCATCCGACTACTCGAAACCGTCCAGGACTTTATTGTTATTTGTCTGTGCATTGGACTGTTTAGCTTTATGGTTATTCAGCTCAGAGAGATGCTGCTGTCGCTATTACCACCGCTAGATTTTCAACCCGTCACCTCAGACATTTTATTTCTACTGATTTTAGTCGAACTCTTTCGTCTATTAATCATCTATCTCAAAGAACACAGAGTCTCTATTGGGGTGGCGGTCGAGGTTTCGATTGTCTCGGTTTTAAGAGAGATTATTGTACGAGGCGTTCTAGAAACGCCTTGGTCGCAGGTTCTGGTTGCCTGCGTCTTTTTATTAGTGTTGGGCGCGCTACTAGTCATCCGAGTTTGGATACCGCCTACCTTCGACGGTATCGATCCAGAGCAGGTCGTCTCAGAGCGGCATCGTTCGAGAGCAAGTGAAGAGACCCAAGGCCAATATACTATGCCAAGACCTATCAGTCATGGTGAGAGAGACTATGAAGGGATGCCAGTGCCGGTTGTCAATACAGCTTTTGAGTAGTAGCGGATACTGTTAACGAACTAAATATTTAACGCTGAGCTATGGACGATGCTCCCATCGCGAATAGCTTTACCCTCACTAGGTGGTGAGCATCTTTGTAAACGGCAGCGGCATTGTTGTGTACGTTGGTATCGACTAACACTAATTCTTTGCGAGGGCTGTGTGCCGCTTGGAATAGCCGTTCGCCCATTTCAACTGGAATCAGGGGATCGCCTTTCGCATGAATGAGCAACATCGGCACTTGTAGCCGACTCACTTTTTGGAGTGAGTCAAATCGCTGGGTGAGCATCCACTGCACGGGAAACCAGCGGGCGTAGTTCGAGCGGGCGACCATCTCGGACATGGAGGTGAATGAATTGTGAATGATTAGCCCCGCTAGGTTGGGATGATGGCTGGCTAAATTGATTGCGATCGCACCTCCCAAAGAATGGCCATACACATAAATGCGGCTCTCCTCAATCTGCCTTGCCTGGGTGAGATAACTCAGCGCCGTTTCAGCATCTTGATACAGTGAAGCTTCTGTGGGAAATCGCCTTTCACTCAGGCCGTAGCCCCGATACTCCATCAGCAGTACATTAAATCCCAACTGCCGCAGCCAAAACGCCTGAGTGACATTGAAGCCGATATTTAGCCCTGCCCCATGAAAGTAAATCAGCGTGCCGATGGCATGCTTCGACTGAGGAATCCACCATCCGTGGAGCTTTTCGGTTGTTGAAGTGCCAGTAGTGGCCGATACCCAAATATCTTCGTAGGTGAGATTGTGTGAGGCTGGCGTGGTTTGAAGAACGTGGGTGGGGTGATACATCAGCCGTGGCTGCATTGCGCAGAGTAAGGCAAATGTAGCGAGATAGGTGAACAGAACTGCGATCGCCAATCGCTTGAGCAGTTTTCCCCACCGCTGCCGGAAGCGACGGTGCAGAGACAATTTCAGCGCCAGAAAAATCACAATGGCTGGTAGCCACCCGTAAACCGTATTGCTGATAGCAAAGAAAATGGGCGCGATCGCTGGCAGAAAGTCTCGAACCGCTGTAGGCATAGGAAAGCCACGAAATCTGCTTTCTATATTTTCAAGGGCTATCCGGCTGAGCGTCAACTATTTGCCTCTACTGCTTCATCATCTGATACAGGCTGCCAGCCGAAGACATCAGTCCACTCCTCCTTGTCACAGAGCGTAGCCCAGCAGACCTTTCGGTACACTATTAAGTGCAGCTACAACCCAACGCTAGCGATTGTTGACTTATCGCTGCAATGGCATCATGGATCTCCAGCAGTTTCAGAACCAGCGGAATGATTCGCAGCGTCGTTGCTCGCCTGCAAAGCGATCTAGCGCGGCCTTGTGTCAGGTCAATTTGAGCGGACGCGACTTCAGCTATAGTGACCTGCCGCGTGCTGACTTGATATGGGCTGATATCAGCGGGGCTACTTTTGCGGGTGCAAATCTAAGCGAAAGTGTCGCTATTTGGGCGCAGGGGCTATGGGCTGACTTTCAAAGTGCTAATCTTTGCCGAGCAGATTTTAGCTGCGCTAACTTGCAGGCGGCGAATTTTACGTTGGCCAACCTGACTAGCGCTACGTTTACAGGTGCTAATCTAGCTGAGGTTTCAGCCGTTAAAGCCTGCTTTGAAAATGCCAACCTTTGGGGAATTTGGGCGTTGGAGGCAGATTTGAGCGAAGCCTGCCTATGCCACTCAAATCTATCTGGGGCCAATCTATCTGGGGCTCAGCTTGTGAAGGCCGACATGAGCAGCGCCAATCTACAGGGTGTCAATCTTCAGGATGCCAATCTTCAGAGCGCTAATCTTCAGGATGCAAACTTGAGCAGGGCCTGCTTAAAGAACGCGACTCTGACAGCGGCAAACTTGACAGACGCTGATTTGAGGGAGGCTGATTTGAGTGGCACGGTCTTATCGGAATAATGCAGCGATCGCCTTTAACGATTCTTCAGTGTCATCATTTTACAGAGCATTAGGGTATCGACTGGCCATCGGCTATATTTAGGCTGAACCCTTACCTCCAACAACACGTTGTACATTCGGGAGCCCGCTAGGGGAGCATGAATAGAAATTTAGTCAGGAATGGATTTATCGCGGCTGCACTGATGAATATTGGCGGTGTATTTATATTTTCGCGAGCATTCACGAATGTCGCTATTAACAATGCTGACCCGATTGTAATGTCGAACTTCGGGCTACTCATGATTGTTGTATGGGGTCTAGCCTATCTAGGGGCTGCGACCGTCGCCTCTAGCGTTAAGTGGCTAGCGGGAGCTTTTGCAGTGGAAAAGCTCGTCTATTTCGTGGTTTGGGTGAGGTGGATTTTGGAGAATAGTCTCGCGCCGCTCTATTCTACGGACCTTTTTGCAGGTGTTTTTTACAGTATCTACGGGATAAACGATTTAGTATTTATGTCGTTTTTTGCTTGGGTATTTCTTTCGTACCGCTCTCAAGGTCATGCTTAATATAGCGGTTCTCAATTGCTTTGACTACAGTAACAGCAGTGGGTAAACCATCCGATAATATCCTGCTTTGAAATCTCGTCTATGGCCACAGAGATCGCATCATTGAGCGTGTCATAGGTG
>JBAUIB010000124.1:0-3320 GCA_049680585.1 Phormidesmis sp. | reverse complement strand
TAGAGCCACTCTAGTCCCAGCTCACTGACATAATAGGGCGATCGCGGCTTGAATCCGGCTTCAAAGTCAACCGCAGCGCCAACTGCCATAAAAATATCAATATTCGGCAAATGTTCGCGATAGGTCGCAATCCACCTCTCCTGCTTAGGTGCACCTAAGCAAACGACTAGCACATTAGCAGACGATTTTTTAATAATAGAAATAATTTTGGCGCACTCATCTGGATGCTTTTCAAATCCATAGGGGGGAGAGTACTCACCCACTACAATCTCTCGGCCCGTGCGGGCATTAATTCGGCGCTGAGCTTCAACGGCGACACCTTCACCACCGCCCAACAAAAATAGCTTGATATCCTCGTTGTCCTTGTGATGCTCACAAAACCAAGGCAGCAAATCCGAGCCCGATAGCTTTGCCTTGAGCGGCTTACCGAGAAAACGGGAGGCGTACATCAAAACCTGACTATCACACACCTTGAAGTCTGCTTGCTGATAAACCGAGACAAAGTCAGGATCGCGGCGCAGTTTCATCAGATGATCGACGTTGGGCGTAAAAATCACGCCTTTACGGAGTTTAGACAGCAGCTCTTGCTTGGAGAGGTTGTCAAAGTCCATACCCAAAATATCTATTTTGAGCGGCAGCGTCTCGTTCGACGATTGATCAGGAGCCTTTTCAGACGTTAGAAGCATTGTGTAGGAACCGTTTCCAGTTGGCCATTTGAAACGACGGACAACAGAACCTCTTGCCTTTACAGAGCGGCCTTCAGACCCTACAAGCGGTAGTCTATCGTCTGACGACACGTGAGCAGATTGAGTGAAAGCCATATGCAAAAGAAAGCCGGTATAGCTGAGCCGCAGCAGAAGACAGTGAAATTAAGGTCAGTACAATTACTGACCCACATAGAAAGACGTCGTTATTTTTGGGTAAGTTCCGATTGAGTTCACGAAACTAAATGGGGCTGAGCCACTGCTGACGATGTGCCTAAATCTCCTCTTGAGAGGAGATTTAGACAATAAAAAAGCGGGTTAGGCAGGCTTTGAAGCCCCTAAACCGCTCAGTCATATTAGATGTAAAACAAAAACTGGGGTGCTAGGATTCGAACCTAGGAATGGCGAGACCAAAACCCGCTGCCTTACCACTTGGCGACACCCCATCGCTTTCGCTTGAGTATTGTAGCATCGGCTGCAATGTTTGCAAGCCCCGACTTACGAGCTCAGCAAAGTGACTAAGGCTATAGATGCTACTGCCTGATTTAAACTGGGGAATATGTTTCTCCAGCACCTCCATTTACAGAACTTTC
Organism: Phormidesmis sp.; assembly: GCA_049680585.1. Classification (GTDB taxonomy): domain Bacteria; phylum Cyanobacteriota; class Cyanobacteriia; order Phormidesmidales; family Phormidesmidaceae; genus Phormidesmis. Next base: position 2,023 of record JBAUIB010000124.1, on the reverse strand, counting down.
GCAACTACAGCAGCCAGTCTGTGGCCTTTGGCGCATCCAAGACCATATTGCTAGGAGACAATGCCCAAGGCAAATCAAATTTATTAGAGGCGGTGGAGCTGCTGGCAACGCTGAAATCGCACCGCACTAGCCGCGATCGCGATCTAGTTAAAGAAGGTGCTGCCACTGGCCATATCAAAGCTCAGCTTCAGCGGGATCTCGGCGTCAGTGAGCTTAACCTAGTGCTCAAAAACGGCGGTCGGCGGTTGGCTGTGCTCAATGGCGAAACCCTCAAGCGCCAGCAAGACTTTTTGGGACAGCTAAACGCTGTCCAGTTTTCTAGCCTGGATCTTGATCTAGTCAGAGGCGGACCGGGTGAGCGCCGCCTCTGGATAGACACGCTGCTAATCCAGCTAGAACCGCTCTATGCCTACATTTTGCAGCAGTACGCTCAGGTCCTAAAGCAGCGCAATGCTTTTATCAAGCAGCAAACCGCAGAGGAAACTGCGCAGCCTATCGATCCTACTCAAATGGCGCTCTGGGATGCTCAGCTAGCGACCGCAGGCACTCGGGTAATTCGCCGGCGATCGCGCGTTCTACAGCGACTGATGCCGCTCGCTCAGATCTGGCATCAATCTATCAGTGGCAATAGTGAAACACTGCTGGTTCGCTACCAGCCCAATGTCTGCGACCAGCAGGCGGTAGAAAAAGACGATCCGGCCCTGATTCAGGCTGCTTTTTTAGATAAAATTCGCGATCGCGCCGTCGCTGAGTACCATCAGCGCACCTCCCTAGTCGGGCCTCACCGAGATGATGTCGAATTTATCATCAACGAGACGCCCGCTCGTCAATACGGCTCCCAAGGGCAGCAGCGAACGCTGGTCCTCTCTCTCAAGCTCGCCGAGCTCGCGCTAATCGAAACGGTTGTCGGTGAGCCGCCTTTGCTACTGCTAGACGACGTCCTCGCCGAGCTAGATCTCAAGCGACAAAATCAACTGCTCGAGACCATCGAAGATCGCTTTCAAACGCTAATCACGACAACTCATCTAGGATCCTTTGATGCTCAGTGGCTCAAAGAATCCCAGATTCTAACTGTTGATCGCGGTTCGCTAGTCGTGGCTTCCTAGTGCGGGTGGCTATAGCAATTTGCCTAATGTGCCATTGAGTAAAGTCAGAGCCTGCTCCACCTCGGCTTCGCTAACGATCAGCGGCGGGACGAAACGAACCACGCTCGGCCCGGCAGGGATAATCAGCAGACCCTCTGCCAAAGCTGCTTTAACAACGTCTATAGATTTGAGGTCGATATCGTCTTGCAAGACCAAGCCGTTAATCAATCCCCAGCCACGCACGCCTCTGCAAAGGGTGGGATATTTCTGAGCGATCGCCTTGAGTCCTTTTCTGAGCTGAAAACCCCGCGATCGCACATTCGCCAGCAAATTCTCAGCCTCTAACGTCTGACAAACCGTCAGCGCCACCCCACAGACAAACGGATTACCGCCAAACGTACTGCCATGCTCGCCAGGTTTGAGCACATCGCAGTGGCTTTTGGTCAAAATCGCCCCAATGGGCACACCGCCGCCTAGTCCTTTGGCCGAGGTAAAGATATCAGGCTCTACGCCCACGGTCTCATAGCCCCAAAGATTGCCGCTGCGACCCATACCCACCTGCACTTCGTCTAAAATGAGCAGAATCCCCGTTTCATCGCAAAGCTGACGCACCTGCTTGAAGTACACCGGATTGCCAGGACAAACGCCCCCTTCACCCTGCATTGGCTCCAGCAAAATCGCGGCAACCTGCCGTTGATCAGCATCTAGCTGGGCAATCGTCTCTTTCAGCGCCGCAATGTCGTTGTAGGGCACATAGTGGAAGCCCGGCACCAGCGGATTAAAGTTCTTCTGATACTTCGGCTGACCGGTGGCAGTCACCGTCGCTAGCGTTCTGCCATGAAAGCTAGAATTTGCCGTAATAATAATCGGCGTTTCAATACCTAGCTCAGTATGGCCGTATTTGCGGGCCAGCTTGATAGCACCTTCGTTTGCTTCCG
>JBAUIB010000123.1:0-8390 GCA_049680585.1 Phormidesmis sp. | reverse complement strand
GAATTCCGGATGGTCACGACTTCGCGGGTCATAATATCGGTAACTTTCATCATCGAAATTTCTCTTAAGTGATTTATACAGAACTAGATGAACGCCAGTTGCAAATCTGATCAGGTGGATTCATACGTGGGTGAGGGTACAGCAACATGCCTTCAATATTAAGGTCAGCCTGCTGAAAGGTAATCCAGCTAAGATCTCCTTCTTGCCGAGTGAGCGTACCTCCTGCTAGGGTCAATCGCCCTTCTTCATCCCATAGAAAAGGTTCCTGAGGAATCTCTGACCAGGGGTGCCCTGGCCAAGAGAAGACGAAGCCACCGCCATGAATATGGTTATGAGAGATTTGTCCGTGTATACATACAAATCTCTCGCTGTGGGGATAGCCATAGTAACCATCGACTGTCGTACCCTGTTTTATGATGTTGAGACATACCCCTGCACCGTCTTTCCAATCTATGGGAACCGGTTCACTGCAAAGCTGATAGCTGCCATCTGGCAAATGGCTAGGTAGCGATTCCGTTGTTTGTACTACGTAGTCACCCTGAATCTCTGGCAGGGCCAAAGCTGTTGGCATAACAGAGAGTAACAGCCAACTAGTCAGTCCTAAGAAGCTAACAGCGCCATATTGATGAACCATACACTTCCTCTGTCTCTGTTCCTTTCTACAGTATTACTCTACAACAACAACTTGATGAACTTGTGAGGGATATGCATACCTGCCTTCAGCAGCAGCAGTACAGCCAGCGTTTGATAAGGTCTCCTCACAAATTCCTCAACTTTTTTTGCGATAATGGTAGTTGAAATAAAACAAAAGTAGCGGACTTCGCTCTTCCCGTTTGGGTACATGGTTCAGCTACTAAAAAAGGAGATTTACTATGCTAACAGTTGCTGATATTATGACGAGCGAAGTGTTTACGATTCGCAGCTCTGCAAAGGTTATAGAAGCGATCGCACTAATGCAAAAGAAGAAAGTGCGATCGCTCATCGTCGAAAAGGCGGTCCAGGGAGGTGCCTACGGCATCATCACCGAGAGAGATATCGTATACGGAGTGACAGCTAAGTCAGTAGATCCTACCAACGTAATGGTCTGTGAGATTATGAAAATACCCTGCGTAGTCGTGGAGCCGGATTTGAGCCTACCTACCGTCGCCAACAGATTTTTGGCCGCAGGCATTCAAAGAGCGCCTGTAATAGAAAATGACCGGCTACTGGGCATCGTATCTATCACAGATATCATCATGAAAAGTAATATAGAAGCTGTTGATCTGCCCTCTGATTTGTCAGAGAAAATTGAAGTGGCCTTGCGCCATCATCGGCTAGGTTGGAATGACGACAATCAACTAAGGAAAGAGAGTGAGACTGCTTTGGAAGTGTTGGAAGAGCTGCAATAGGGGAGCCTATAAAAGCTATGTGCTCCGCTATATGAGTTAAAACGCATAGCAAAGTTGCATTAAGCTAACTTAGCGAAAATTTCTATGGTCGAGCGCGCATCTCTATCGTGGCTTAATTTTGCTACCTGCTTCGATCTTCTCATTAGGATAAAGAATAACGGTATCTCCCGGCGTTAATCCTGTTTTGACGACTGTATTAAAGGCATTTCTTTGTCCTATCTCTACTCTTTGTTGCCGAGCACGGTTGTCGTCTGCCGTGAAGACACACCAGTTAAAATCACAGCGAAATAGAGCGCTGACTGGCACCTGTAAGCTGTCTTCTGTTTGCCAAATGACAATATCTGCTTCGACTCGATAGCGATCGCCCAAAGAGGTGTTGGAAGGGGCGCTGAGTTCTGAAAACTGACCGATTACGTTAACGCGCTGCTCTTCCACCCCCAGCGCCGAGACTTTAGTAAAAGCAGCGGGTTCTACCGTGCTCACGGTTGCCTGTAAGTTTTTTGAACCACCCCATTGCTGAATTAGGATTTCATTGCCGGGTTTGATTTTCACCGCGTCGGTTGAAAGGACGTCAATGACCAGTTCTAAGTCGTCAGCGTTGCCAATTTCTATAAGCGCTTCACCAGACTGAACAAATCGAGCGCTGGCCTCAGGTACACGGAGAACAGTGCCGCTCGCAGGGGCACTAATAGTCGTCCGTCTAGCTTCATCGGCCAGGTTTACTAGTTCTGCTTCTACGGCTGCCATATCAGCGCGATAGGCTTCTATGAGATAGTCTGGATCGCGCTGCTGCTGCTGTAGCAGCGGAATCTCTTCTCTGGTGGCAGCGACGGATTGGATCGATTGATTCAGCTGCTGACGGGCGGCGTCTAGTTCACGTGCTTTTGTGGCTTCCAAGGTTTCGGCGGTTTCTAAGTCACGCCGAGAGACTGCACCTTCACGTTCTAACTGCGCAGTGCGATCGCGATCTCTCCTCGCCTGTTCCCACTGCGCCTCTGCCTGGGCCACCTGCGCTGCGGCTGCCTGCTGCGCGGCCTGAGCTGAACGCAACCTGGCTTCTGCCTGTACCAATTCCTGAGACTTAGGCCGCTGGGTTTCTACACCCTCTATTTGTGCCTGTAGAGCTTGCAGCTGTGCTCGCGCTGCCGCGACTTGGCTGTTTAGCGGCAGCGGATCTAGCTGAGCGATAATCTCTTCAGCTGCTACGCGATCGCCCACCTCTAACGAAATTCTCTCTAGCCGACCATCTACAGGCGCGGCCACAACAAACCTATCTTGAACCCGCGTTCTACCTTCGGCGGCGATGGTCACTTGCAGAGGACCGCTGTAGGCCGTGGCCAAGTCTACGGGGATAGGTGCGGGTCTAAAAGCGAGGGCGATCGCGCCTGCCACACCCAGTCCGAATAGTCCGTAAGGCCACCATTTAGGCAGCTGTAAAGGTTTGCTGGCAGCTTTTTCATCAGTTTTTGGATGCTGAAACCTCCTAAACAGGCTTTTTTTACCGCGCTTGTGTAAGTCTGCTTGCTGATTGTGAGCCTGCTGTTCGTGCTTTAATTGGTTACGGCTTTGTTTGGCGTTTTGTTCTGGCATGGATGAGTACTCCCTTTTTATTCACGGGTTTTAAGCACAGCGACCAAATCGAGCCGATTTAGCTGACGGCGGATAATCCAGCCAGATACCAGCGCCGACAAACAAATCACCATAAAGGCAAAGGCATAGCTAGCAGGCGTGACGACCAGCGGAAAGCGAAACAGTTCCCAGTCATACAGCTGCGTCAGCCACACCACCATGCCAAAGCCAATCGCGAAGCCTAATGGAATAGCTATGCACAGCAGCACAAACTGTTCTCCCAGCAAAATAAAGGCGATCTCACCCCGTGTAAAGCCAATAATGCGTAGCGTTGCTAGCTCCCGACTGCGTTCAGACAGCGCAATCCGCGTTGCGTTGTACACCACTCCAAAGGCAATCACACAGGCAAATCCTACCAGTACCATATTGAACCCTGCCATACTCCCGCCGATAATCTCTTCAAACTGTTGAATTACAGTTTCTCTCAAGCCTACGCTAGCCACTGCCGGGATTTTCTTAAGCTTTTGGTACAGCTTTTCCTGTTGTTGTTTATCCACCATCAGATAAGCCCCCGAGAGGGTAGTGCCTTCTCTCATGAGCTGATTGAGCGAGTGAATGTCCATATAGGCTGAGAGCCCCACTAGCTCATCAAAAATGCCGCTAACGATGACTTGCCGGGTAGGTCTAGCCCCCTCTAGTACCTCTAATGTTATTCGGTTGCCTAACCGGACATGCAAAATATCAGCTAGCTTTTGTGAGAGTACAATGCCTTGCGAAGGGAGAGTTACCGGTCGGCGATTGCGATCTAACAGCAGACGCATTTCTCCAGTTGGTGTGATGCCGGTAATGCCGCTGAGATAGGTTCTATGCTCAAACCGCATCCGAGCTGGAACTACTCGAAAGGGCTCAGCTCGTAATACTCCCGGTAAGCTATATAGATCAAACTGGGCCTGGGCTGAGAGCGGTTGATTGAAAACCAGCGTGATGTCTTCTCTTTGAATTGTACGAAACTGCACATCGACAATTACGTCCATGGCATCTTGAAAATAGCGGCCCAACACTAGGATAGCTACTGCGATCGCAATCCCCACAATCGAAAGCCCTGCTTTTACCGGCTGACGCTCCAAATTACGTAAGATAATCCGATGGACTGGAGAAACTAGCTGCTGAAGTCCTAGTCTTTCTATAACAGTCGGCTGATAGGTGGCGGGGGGTTCTGGCCGCATGGCTTCAGCCGGCGGTAAGCTGACCGCTCGCCGCACCGCTAGCAGTGCGCCCAAAGTTGCTGCCCCACTGCTGACTAAGCAGGCGGTTATCAGTACCTGTGCGCCCACTTTGAAACGCAATATCGGGAAGTGGTAAAAGTCAGCATACAGCCGGGTAAGATTGATCCCTAAATAGTAGCCCAGTCCAATTCCCAGCACTGAACCTATAAGCACAATCACCATCACCAGCTTCAGATAGTGCTCACCTACGGCCAGATTGCTATAGCCAAAGGCTTTCATCACTGCGATTTGGTCACGCTGCGAGCTTACCAGGCGGGCCAACAAGAGATTGAGTAGAAAGGCAGCAATGCCTAGAAAGATCCCTGGAAGTAGAACAGCTTGAGCTGACAGCTGACGGATTTCATCTGAAATGAACCGATGAGAGATTTGATCGGTGCGATCAAAAGCTCCCAAACCACCATACTTTTCCAGTAGATGATCAAGCTGGAAGATCACTTCAGCTTTGTTGGCATTTGGCAGCAAGGACAAGGCGATGTCGTTGAAAGCTCCTTTGAGATCAAACGCTGTTGCCACCGCTTCGCGGGGCATCCACAATACCCCAAATCGTTTGTTGTCTGGCATGAGTTCACTGCCGCGAATCTCATAGATATATTCTGGAGACAAAGCAATGCCAGCGATGGTCAGCGCCTGCCAGCGGCCATTGATTACCGCTCCTAAGGTGTCACCTATAGCAAGCTGATTGGCAGTCACGAACGCTTCACTAGCTAATACTTCGTCGGCCTGCTTTGGGTAGTGCCCCGAGCGTAGGAACAAATCATTGAGCATAGCGATGTTCTCTCCAGGAACGGATTGCTCAGGAATAGAAACGAGGCGAACGGTGGCCGGTTCTACTAGACCAGGAACATCAGCAGTGACATCGACAACGACACGCGATCGCACCGTTTGCACACCTGGAATTGCCTCCATCTGGGTTAGCAAAGACACCGGAGCCCGCTTGAGCTGCACGAACACATCGGCAAATCGATACTGATCGTAGTAAGTCTCCTGGGTGAGCTGGAGCGAGGAATAGGCGCTCATCATGGTTACCAAAGAGCCAATACCACAGGCCACAATCAGCACAATTGCTAGAATCTGTCCGCGCATTTTCAACAAGTCGCGCAACAGCTTTCGATCTAATGCTTTGAGGCCATCGAAAAAGCTCATCATAAAGCTACCACTCCAGCTCAATAGGAGAGACTTTATGAGCGTTTTCCTTAATGTGAGAGATATGGCCACTACGCATGTATACCACCCGATCAGCCATTGCGGCAATCCCTGCATTGTGGGTGATCACAGCCGTGGTTGTGCCAAATTCCTGGTTTACCCGTTCTAGTGTTTCGAGCACCCGTTTGCCGGTTTCAAAGTCTAGTGCGCCGGTAGGTTCGTCGCACAGTAGAACTTCTGGACGTTTGGCGATCGCGCGAGCAATGGCGACGCGCTGCTGTTCACCGCCTGAGAGCTGAGCTGGGAAATGATTCATGCGATCGCTCAAATTCACCATCGCCAGAGCCGCTTCTGGTTTCATACTATGGCGGGCAATATCGGTCACTAACGCCACGTTCTCACGGGCTGTCAAGCTTGGAATGAGATTATAAAACTGAAAAACAAACCCTACCGACTGACGCCTGAACTGAGTCAGTACAGCGTCAGTTGCATTAGTCAGAGGTTGATTACGAAAATAAACGCGTCCACCAGAGGATACATCCAATCCACCTAAAATGTTGAGTAGCGTTGATTTCCCGCTTCCCGATGGCCCTAGCAGAACGACAAATTCACCCTCATACATCGTCAGATCAATGTTATCTAGCGCATGAACTGATACCTCTCCCATCTCATATACCTTAGCCACCTGCTCCAAATGGAAAACAGCAGGTGGTACATCAACAGAGTGGACAGCAGTAGTTGGTAAATGCATCTCTATATAACAGCAGTCGCTACGTGGAAAAAATAACTAAATAAGTTGAGGACTTTATGAGCTTCTCTCACGAGGCTGCTGTAGCCTTGCCCGATGGGGACGGGTGAGGCATCTCGATTCTGCCTTTGATGCGATTCGCAAAATCCTCATATTACATCGGCTTGATTGGCTATTGAGTTGAGCAATTACCTCTGAACCGCTTCCATTATGATTCAGTGTGATACCGCCACCTTTTGATGAGGAACTGCGATTTGAAGGTATGGGGTACAATGCAGTCATTAACGAAAGCAATGGCGACCGCCATGACTGACATCAACCAAGATACGACCCCTACACCGGAAAGCAATGCTGAGCAAATTGCACAGCTCACCGGCGCAATAAGCGGGCTGAATACCGCCGTTGACGTGTTGGTGAGCCAGGCTATTCGGCCTTCCCTGCAGCAGACGAAGGAAAACCAGCAGAGCATCAGTCAACTGATAGACCTGATGGATCGTCATGGTCAGGCTATCGTGCAGATAGACGAACGAATAGAACGCCTTGAGGGTGTGATTGCTTCATTGGCAGATCGAACGGCCCAGCATGATCAGTGGTTGAAGGAGGCGCGTAGCCAACAGGCTGAAAATAGCTCGCTTATTGCCCAAATTGGTATTAAGCAAGATCACAGCGCAGAAGGCATTCGCGAACTAAAGGCGCTCGTTACGGCTAATGGCAACCAGATCATGGCTAACGGCAACCAGATAGCGGCGCTTGCCGAAACCAGCCGTACCCAGCTAGCGGGCATTATCGCTAGCAGCAGGCGTATTGACAGGCTAGAGCAGCAGGCTAGCTAGTCGTCCCTGAAAACCCTCTGTAAGCGTCTATGCGGTCGCTGATTCATGAGTTTTTTCAACGCAACAGCGGCCATTGCCAATTGTCTAGTGTTTCACCACTCCAGCGGAAAACCAACCTGGGCTACGACATGTTTCGCTGCAAGCTGTGTCGCCGAACCTTCAATGAGCGCACGGATACACCGTTCAATTTTTTCGAAGTTCCCACAGACATCATCTTCCAAGTTTTGCTTTGCCGCGTGCGTTACAAGCTCAGCTACCGGGACGTGGCCGAGTTCTTCCTGTTGCGAGGTTTTCAGTTCACCCTGAAACAGTACGGTTTTGGGAGGAACGATTTCTGCCCCATTTTACCGAACAAGTCAAGGCGAAGCGGAAAGGGAAGGCCGGTAGAATTTGGTTGATCGACGAAACGTTTTTGAAAGTTCACGGTCAGTGGTGCTACCTGTATCGAGGCATTGATGAAGATGGCAATCTCGTGGATGTTCGTCTCAGCAAAACTCGTGAGTAAGTATTCAGGTTATTTTAACGCTCAAGCTAGAGCTGTTTCGCTAAAGTAGCGAGATGACCTCTAAGCCTGCCAAAATGAATGGATTATCGTCAGCTCTGGAGAGTATGTCACCAGAGGTGTTGATAGAAATAATTTTGCAACAGCAGCAAGCACTCGAAGAATTGCGCACAGAGATAGCGCGGTTGAAAGGGCAGCAGGCCACGGACAGTAAAACGTCATCGAAGCCGCCGTCTACGGACTTGATCAAGAAGTCAGAGCGCAAGGCAGAAAAGCCACCCACCCAAGGCAAAGCGCGTAAACCAGGCGCTCAGCCGGGCCATGTTGGGAAGACGCGTAAAGGCTTCAGCCGGATAGACCGGATAGAATATCTGCGTCCAGAACAGTGTCCAAACTGCGGCGGCAGTGCGTTCGAGCCATCGCCGGTTCATGAGGTTCATCATCAGGTAGCGCGGTTAGTCGCGAGGCCGATAGAGCTTGTCGAGTATGTGCAGCAACAGTACCGATGCGTGTGTGGTGAATGCGTGAGAGGGCAATGGCCATCAGACATCGTGCCAACGCAAGACTTAAGTGTGGGCTTACAGTCGCTCTTGGCATGGTTGGGCAACTATGGCCACCTGTCCTACGGCAAGCAACAAGAACTGTTGAAAGAGCTAGGTGAGATAGAAATTGGGGTTGGGACGCTGCAAGCGACCAATCGCCGGGTGGCCGATGCCATTATTCAACCGATAGATAAGCTGTGGCAATGGGCCAGAGGTCAAGCGCATGTGCAAGTCGATGAAACGCCTTGGACAGTGAACGGGGTGAAAGAATGGCTATGGGTGGCCGGGGCAGAAACATTTTGTCTTTTCCATGCCGCAGGCACTCGCTCACGCGATGAACTCAAAGCAATGCTAGGCGATGACTTTGATGGGGTGCTCA
>JBAUIB010000122.1:0-16785 GCA_049680585.1 Phormidesmis sp. | reverse complement strand
GCCAACCGCCGCCGTCCGCGCTGACTGGGGCGCTATCCGCACCGCTGGTCCTTTTGCACCGCAGCTATTGAAGCACGCTGCTAGCACCCCTCAGCTAGCCGCACCCTTCGGCCAAATTATGGACCGACTCATCAGTGATCCCTTCATTCGCCATTGGTTGGATATGCTGTGCTTTTTGCTCTCTGGACTGCCTGCGAGCGGTACCAGCACCGCTGAAGTCGCCTTTATGTTTGCCGACTGGTATCGCCCTAATGTCCAGCTTGACTATCCTATTGGTGGCTCGGCAGCCCTGGTCAATGCCTTGGTGAGAGGTATTACCAAACACAACGGAACGGTGAAAACAGGCGCTCACGTCACCCAAATCGAAATTCAAAACGCTCAAGCGACGGGCGTACGGCTACGCAGCGGGGAAACCCTACAGGCCCGTCGTGCAGTCGTCTCTAATGCCTCTGTGTGGGATACGCTCAAGCTAATTCCAGCTGAGGTGCTGCCGCCAAAATTTGCGAAAAAGCGGCAGGCAACCCCGGCTTGTGACAGCTTCATGCACCTGCACCTCGGCATCGAGGCAGCCGGACTAGAAGGGCGGCTAGCCTGTCACTATATCGTGGTAGATGACTGGAGCAAAGGCATCAGCGCCCCTCAAAATCTAGTTCTCATCTCCATTCCATCGGTGCTAGATCCGGCATTGGCACCGCCCGGCAAGCATACGCTTCATGTTTATACACCCGGAAATGAGCCCTACGATCTGTGGCAAGGGTTAAACCGTCGCAGCGACGCCTATACCCAGCAAAAGCAGCAGCGCTCGAGCGTCATGTGGCAGGCGCTAGCGCGCATCATTCCAGATATCCGCGATCGCACCACGCTATCCCTCACCGGCACCCCCCTCACTCATGAGCGCTATTTGCGGCGGCACAAAGGATCGTATGGTCCGGCGATCGCCGCCGGCAAAGCCCTCTTTCCCGGACCCAAGACACCTATCAAAGGGTTGTTATGCTGCGGTGACTCTACCTTCCCTGGTATCGGCCTACCGGCTGTTAGTGCCAGCGGTATGATCGCCGCCCACAGTCTCATTCCCGCCCGCCCGCACCGACAAACACTCCAGCAACTTTTCCCCCAGAAATTCTCCAAATAAACGGGGAACAGCGGATGCTAGATGAAGAAAAGTAACTAACCAACTTATCTTTTAAATATCTTTAACGATGCATTCATTTATTTCAAAAGGTTGAAATATCAGGAAAACCGGACGACGCGGGCCTTTTCTACGCCCACGCACGATTAATAATAGTTATACTTGTTTACATAGTTGCTTATCAGTTCTTAATACTTTTTTCCAGCATGAACACCACCAAAGCTGTGGGCTCCATTTTCAAGCCCAATGTAAACCTCAACCTTGCCTCACAGACAACACTTGCTATCTTACGTGCCATCATCGGCATCATGATGATTCACAATGGCCTAGACAAACTCGCTGATGTTGAAGGCTTTGCCCAAGCCTATGTTGCGTATATTGGTTTGCCTTTTCCTATTTTCTTCACCTACGTCGCGGCTTACACAGAGCTGATTGGCGCGCCGCTGCTCATTATCGGTTTGTTTGCGCGGCCAGCAGCTTTGGGCCTATTTGGCACGATGTGTGTAGCGATGTATCACCATATTAAAGTGGCGGGCCTCAGCCTACCTTACTTAGAACTATCGGCTGTCTATGCGGCTGCCTTTCTGTTCTTTGCAGTCAATGGCGCTGGCCTATTTTCCTGTGATGCTCTGATTGCGCACTGGCTAGACGGCACTAACTTTTCGGCCAAGGCTAAGCAGCTGATGCGTATTAAAGCAGCGGATAGCACCGAAGCGACCTAACAAGAAAGCACCAGCGCATCTTAACAGCCCTCTATAAGTCAGTCCTCAACAGGATTCGTTACTACGAAAGATCCCGTTGAGGACTGCTCCGTTTTAGGACTACTCTGATTCTTCAGAGCCGTCTAATCAACTAATAGATCAACTCCACTGCCAAGTCGGCAATTTCATCGGTAGCGCCTAATGTAGGCAACAAACGAAAGCTGATTTTGGGAAAGCGCTCTGCTAATTCCTCGGTGCGATGGGTAATGGCATCGGTAATGCCTCCCGCGAATAAAAAATAAGGCAAAATTGTGAGTCGCTGGCAGCCTTTCTGCATCAGCTCAATCACCTGCGTCTCAATATCAGGTGGCGTTGACCAGTAGGCAACTGCCGTGTTCAGTCGCCGGGCCAGCCCTCTAATCGCCTTGTTTCCCTTGGGCTTGCGGCTACCGTGAGCCACCAGTAAAGCTCTCTCTGCCCCAGCAGAGGCGAGTCGCTTGGCTACGACTTCTGTAATCTTATTGTGGCTACCTAGGTGAGGGCACAGCGTCAGCTCAATTGATTTCCCCAGCAGCGCTTCGGCTTTTTCTACCTCGGCTGGAATATCTTCTGTCACATGCACGCCTGAGATTAAAAACACTGGCAGCAGCTTGAGTTTGCGAACCCCTGCGGCTATTAGCCGCTGCCCAAATTCATAAATCTGTTCACTCAAAGGAATAGGCGCTAGTTCCAAACAAGCCGTCCCTACAATCACCTCAGAACTGAGCGGCTGGGCAACTGCCAAGCGCGGCTCCCTTAGCAATAGGGTTTGCCTGGAGAATGAAGTGCCCAGCGAAGTCCGTTGTAATGTATCGGGCACATAGCTAATCGGAGATGGCTGTAGCTCAGCTTCTAGATGCTTGCGCACCAAGTCTGCTAGCCGGTTCATGGCCTCTTGTGGGCGCGGATCTCGGCTACCGTGAGAAATCAGTAAGTAAGCGGTTGAAGCGACCACGGGTTTCAAAAGATACCTCGTTAATTTAAGTGAATGGTAAAAGAACAAATTGTGTTGATGGTGAATAATAGCGATTACTTAACAAGTAATCGCTATTATTCACCACTGAGCGAATAAACCGTTGTATCGGAAGTATCAGTTCGCTTCCCTTAGTATGCTCAAGTCTTGACACATCTAACACAGCTCGGATTGGTGGCGAGGCGCCTATCGGGATGTCTAAAGTTCCGAGGCAGGTTCTGGGAAAACTGCGGATATGTAAAGCACCGCTTCATGAACCCGCTTTATCAGGCGACGCTTCATAGAAGCGGTGTCAATCATGCGCAATTCACACTAGAAGCGATTTTCGAGGAACTCGATGAGCAATCTGCACTCACCCCCGTCCCCGCCGCCTAGACCAGCTATGCCACCGCCACCCCCGCCACGGTCCGCTGCTGCTGCTGCGGGTGTGGTGCGCCCCGCCCCGCTTTCTCCGGCTCGCGCAGAAGGTCATCGCGCCGCGCCGCCACCGCCGATGCCAACAGGCACTACAGCGGGTGGCCCCTCTTTAGAAAAAATTATTCGCGATGCTTTTGATAAGGGGTATTCAGACATTCATGTGGGCGTCGGCGAGGTGCCTCGCTACCGAAATCGGGGTGAGATCACCACGACTGACTATCCCCAGACCACAGTGGAGCTGTTTGATAGCTGGCTAACGGAGATTTTGAGCCCAGAGCAGGTGCTCGAGTTTAAAGAAACGCTCGATTTTGATGGGGCCGCTCAGTATGACTTCTCGCGCGTGCGCATTAACATCTTCGATAGCTTGAACGGTCCGGCGATGGTGATGCGCTTAATTCCAGTCGAGATTTTGACGATGCAGCAGCTGAATCTGCCGCCGGTCATTCGAGATATCTGTCACTACCACAAGGGCTTAATTTTGGTCACTGGGCCGACGGGGTCGGGTAAGTCGACAACGATGGCGGCAATGATTGACTACATTAATAAGGAGATGCCCAAGCACATCATTACCATCGAAGATCCGGTGGAGTTTGTGCACACGAGTCGGCGATCGCTCATCAAGCAGCGAGAAGTCGGTGTCCATACGCTGAAGTTTCAAAACGCGCTGAAGGCGTCCTTGCGAGAAGATCCCGATATCATTTTGGTGGGGGAAATGCGCGATCGCGAAACCATCGAAACTGCCTTAAAGGCCGCCCAGACCGGTCACTTAGTCTTTGGTACGTTGCACACCAACAGTGCAGTGAAGACCGTCGAAAGAATCCTCGGCATGTACGAGCCGGAGCAGCAAGCGCCGGTTCGAGTGGCGATCGCCGAATCGCTGATCGGCGTTGTCGCCCAGGGCCTGTGTCGCACGACCGACGGCAAACGTGCCGCCTTTCATGAAATTTTGATCAACACAGATGCGATTAAGGACTATATTTTGCGCGGTCAGCTCGATGAAGTGGAGGCGATTTTGCCCAACTGTACTTTTGATGGCATGTGCACTATGAACCAGTCGCTGTACGCACTGTACGAGGCGGGGCGAATTACAGAAGAAACTGCACTAGAGCAGTCGCCGAAGCAAAACGAGATGGCACAGATGCTCAGAGGTCGGGTCTAAAGGAAGCATTTATTCGGCGGCGTTTATTCGGCATTTGCTGAAGGAATCGCGCCAATTGCTGACTGCTGATTGCAGCTTGTCTGATAGCCAATCATCATATTTTTTATAAACCGGCAGTCGCCGCTCTAGTGCCTGGCCCTGGGTTTGCAAAAGCTCAGTCATGGTCGCTAGGCGGCGATGCTCATAAGCCGGGTTCACCTCATCAATCGGGCCGATTCCGCCCAGATCGCTCGCACCTGCTGCAATGCACGCCAGCAAAGCATCGTCTGAGCGAATTAGATTAGGGGGGATTTGCAGGGTGATATCACCTGGTAAAATATCTCGCGCTATTTGCACTGCCTGTAAAAGTGTTTCACCTTGGCAGGGCGATCGCGCTTCTGCTTGGGTTTGTCCTGGCTGGTGAGGCTGGAGGATGACCTCTTGGATATGGTGCCATTGTTGGTGAGACTGGGCGATCGCCCGCAAGCTGTCCTGCCAATCTAAAGCGCTTTCTCCTAAACCTAAAAGCAAACCTGTGGTAAACGGAATCTGCAACTGTCCTGCAAAATCCAACTGCTGCAACCGCACCTCAGGTCGCTTACTGGGCGCATGGGCGTGAACCGTTTCTAACAGCTTTGGCGTCACCTGCTCTACCATCAGCCCCATAGACACATTCACCTGTTTGAGCTGCGCCATCTCCGGGTAGCTCAGGGGGCCGACATTGGTATGGGGCAAAAATCCCATCTCTAGCGCTAGCTCAGCGAGATCACAAATTCTTTGCAGCCAAGCTGAACGCTGAGCGCTGTGGGGGTGCACTTCACCGCTCAAGATCAAAATTTCAATGACACCTTTGGCCTTGAGTGGCGCTAGCCGCGCGCGCGCCGCCGCCATACTCAGCCACTCATCTTGACCAGGATCTACTCGAAAATTGCAGTACGTGCAGCGGTTAAAACATTCGTAGGTCGGCACCAGCGTGTAGGCCGGGCTGTAGGTAACAATCCTCTTCATAGCTCGTATTGTAAGATAGCTCTGGCGTATTCCTTGACGAGGTCAAATCCGTTGAAAACCAGAGTGATTATTGTGCGTCACGGTCAGAGCACCTCGAACGTTGATCGCGTCATTCAAGGCCATCACGACCAGGCCGTCCTCACCGAAGTGGGCGAACAGCAGGCCCGCACCGTCGGCAAGACACTGGGCGGTCTCCAGCTAGATGCCATCTATGCCAGTCCGCTCAAGCGCGCCCGTCGCACCTGCGAGCTGATTGTCGAAACGATCACCCAACCCGGCAGTCAGTCCCCGAATATCCAGTTCACTGATCGCCTCAAAGAAATTAATTTGCCCCTGTGGGAATCTAAAACCTTTGACGATGTAGAAGCGCAATATCCCGAAGAATACAAGGCTTGGCGGCAGCTACCGGCTGAGTTCAAAATGGCGATCGCCGCCGCTGATGGCAGCACGAATGACTTCTATCCGGTGCGCGAAATCTGGCAGCGAGCGGCTCAGTTCTGGCAAACGCTATTGAGCGAACATGCGGGCCAAAGCATTCTTTTAGTCGGTCATAGCGCTATTAACCGGGCGCTCATTGGATCTGCTATTGGTCTTGGTCCTGAAAGTCTTAACAGTATGGGGCAAGACAACTGCGCTATTAACGTGCTGAATTTTTTGGCAGGTGACTTGGTGAGCGTGCAGCTAGAGTCGATGAATTTGACCAGTCATCTAGGCGCACCCTTGCCCAAGCGCCGCAGTCGATTTAAAGGGCCTCGTCTGCTTTTGGTCCGGCACGGTGAAACTGACTGGAATCGCGATGGCCGCTTTCAAGGGCAAATTGACATTCCGCTCAATGAAAATGGTCATCAGCAGGCCAGCCAAGCGGCTGATTTTTTAAAGCCTGTGCAGATTGACGCTGCGGTGAGCTCTTCAATGAAACGGCCTGCCCAAACAGCTGAAGGCATTCTCAAGTATCACCCCGGCGTCAGCTTAGAAACCACTGAGCAGCTTTGGGAAATCAGCCACGGTGAGTGGGAAGGGAAGCTAGAAGCAGAGATTGAGTCGGGCTATCCGGGGCTGCTGGGCAAGTGGCAGAGCCATCCTGAAGTCGTGCAGATGCCGGGCGGTGAAAGCTTAGATGACGTATGGGCACGCGCCAAAAAAGGCTGGCATGACATTGTCAGTGCCTACAGCGAAGCGGGTGAGGCGGCAGATCGGCCCCTGACGGTGATGGTCGTGGCTCATGATGCGATTAACAAGGCGATTTTGTGCCAGGTGTTTGGCTTAGGTCCAGAAAAGTTTTGGCAGTTTAAGCAGGGCAATGGGGCGGTTAGTGTGATTGACTATCATGGCGGTCCTGACAGCTCGCCTGTGCTGAGCGCTGCGAACATTACGACCCATCTATCGGGCAGCATTTTCGATAAAACGGCTGCTGGGGCGCTGTAAATTCAAGCTGTGCTTTAGCATTGCGAACTGATGGCCACGCTAATTAAACGGGCTCATGTCCTTGGACTGGCAGCTGACGCGTCTCGTCAAACAGGCGCAGATGGGGTCGCAGATGTCCTGGTTGAAGCGGGGCAGATCGTGGCGATCGCCCCCACGCTGACCGACCTGCCCAACGACACAGAAATCCTCGACGCACAGGGCCAATTCTTAGGCCCCGGACTCGTCGATCTGTACAGTCAAAGCGGCGAGCCTGGAAACGAAGCTAGAGAAACCTACGCATCACTACGGCAGGCTGCAGCGGCGGGGGGCTTTACCCGAGTCGGACTCTTACCCAACGCGCAGCCAGCGGTCGATACGGCCAGTGCGCTGATCGCCTTACAAACGGCAAATCAGCCAGCACCTGCACAGGCAAACATTCTGCCTTGGGCTGCGATCACGCTAGGCGCAGAGGGCACACAGCTGACTGAACTGATCGAATTGGCAGAAACCGGTGCAGTCGGCTTTACGGACGGCCAGCCACTGACGAATCGAGCCTTGCTCAGGCGATCGCTCGAATATGCTCAGCCCTTGCAAAAGCCGCTGGCGCTATGGCCTGACGATCCGCAGCTCGCCGGTGGTGGGGTGGCCAGAGAGGGAGCAGATGCGCTGAGGCTAGGGTTATTGGGAGTCAGTGCGATCGCCGAAACCACCGCCTTAGCCATGCTGCTAGAATGCGTCAGCGAAATTCCGACCCAGATTCACATCATGCGCCTGTCTACGGCTCGGGGTGTTGAGCTAATCCGTCAGGCCAAAGCTCAGGGCTTAGCGATCAGCGCCAGCGTCCCCTGGCATCACCTGATCTTTGATACGCGAGCACTTGAGACATACAATCCCGCGCTGCGGCACAGTCCCCCACTTGGGACGCCAGCAGATCGAGAGGCGCTGATTGCCGGTGTGAGCGAGGGCGTGATTGATGCGATCGCCATCGACCACAGTCCCTATACCTACGAAGAAACCACCGTCGCTTTTGATGCTGCTCCATCAGGCGCAATTGGCCTAGAGCTAGCGCTGCCAGTGCTGTGGCAAACCTTTGTTGCCAGCGGTCAGTGGAGCTCTCACCAGCTCTGGCAAAGCCTCAGCCAAAAGCCGTTGCAGTGCCTGGGGCTAGCGCCTAATCTGCTGCGCCCTCAAGCGCCTGCCGAACTCACGCTGTTTGATCCGAGAATCGACTGGCAGGTATCGCCTGCAGCGCTGCGATCGCTCTCTGCCAATACTCCTTTTATGGGCAAAGCGCTGCAAGGCAAAGTCACTCAAGTCTGGGTGCCGCCATCAGCCGCTCTACTCTAACCCGCCGATTCGCTGCGGTGGCCAAAACCGGAAAACGGCTTTGCCAATGATGCTCTCTCTGGGTAAAAATCCCCAAACATGGCCATCAGAGCTGCTGTTGCGGTTATCGCCTAGCACCAGATACTCGTCATCAGGAACTGTCTGCGGCCCCCAAGTGTACGTCGGCGGTGCCTGTATATATTCTTCTTCTAAAGCGACGTCATCAATAAAGACTTTTCCGTTCTTAATCTCAACTGTTTCGCCCGGTAAACCAACGACCCGTTTAATATACGCATCTTGACTGGTCGAGCCGACCGCATCTAGGGCGCTTTGGGGAGCTTGGAAGACGATAATGTCACCGCGCTCAGGTGGATTGAAGCGGTAGCTGATTTTTTCGACGACTAGGCGATCATCAATTTGCAGCGTCGGAATCATTGAGCCGGACGGAATAAATCTCGCCTCGGCCACGAACTGACGAATACCTAACGCCAACACAACGCTGAGCCCTATTGTTTGGAGCCCTTCAATCCACGGATTTTGCTGCTTTTCAGACACGGCTTAGATAACGGCTTTGTGTAAATGTGATGCAAAATGAGCAAACGACTATAGGCTCTGATCGGGCCAGTCATTTGGAGAGCCTCAATCATAATAAGTGTAGGTCCTCTATGACATAATTTGAGGACACAATTTTAGGCTGACACAGCCCGCACTATATATTAGAGATGGCAATTAAGGCCGTTACTAGGTAGACGATGATGATGCAGGCTCCGATAGTTGTTCAAAATGCACAGGTGCTCCTGCCATCTGGGGAGATTGAGCCGAAAGCGGTGGCGATCGCCGATGGCAAAATCACCCACGTCGCTACCGACTTGCAGGTGCCAGCCAACGCTCAAATCATCGACGGCGAAGGGCTGACCCTGCTGCCGGGCGTGATCGACCCGCAGGTTCACTTCCGCGATCCGGGCCTAGAGCATAAAGAAGATCTCTTCACCGCGACCTGCGCCTGCGCAAAAGGCGGAGTCACCTCTTTTTTAGAGATGCCCAATACGCTGCCGCTGACCACAACGCAAGCGATTTTGACCGATAAGCTAGCGATCGCTGCGTCCAAAAGCTTAGTCAACTACGGCTTTTTTATCGGCGCTACTAAAGAAAATCTGCCTGATTTACGAACGGCTAATCCCACCTGCGGCATCAAGATTTTCATGGGCTCAGCCCACGGTCCGCTTTCGGTCGATACGGCTGAGACGATTGAGCCGATTTTTGCGGTGGGCGATCGCCTGATTGCAGTTCACGCTGAAGACCAAGCGCGGATTAAGGAGCGCCGTCAGCTCTTTGCGGGCCAGCACGACCCGGCAACTCACACCAAAGTCCAGGACAATGAAACCGCGCTGAGAGCGACCCAGCTCGCCCTGAAGCTCTCTAAAAAGTATCAGCGACGACTGCACATTCTCCACTTATCCACTGGAGAAGAAGCCGAGCTATTGCGGCGCGATAAGCCAAGCTGGGTGACTGTTGAAGTTACCCCTCAGCATCTGCTGCTGGATGTGAGTGCCTATGAAAAGATCGGCACCCTCGCTCAGATGAACCCACCGCTGAAATATCCACGCGATCGCGCTATTCTCTGGCAGGCGCTGCTCGACGGTGTGATTGACTTCATCGCCACCGACCATGCCCCGCACACGTTAGAAGAAAAAGCTAAAGGCTACCCCAACAGCCCCTCTGGTATGCCCGGCGTAGAAACGTCTTTACCCCTGATGCTCACGCAGGCCAAAGCCAACCGCTGCACAGTCGCCCAGGTCTCTCACTGGATGTCAACCGCCGTTGCTCAGGCATACAACATTCCGAATAAGGGCTTAGTTGAGCCGGGTTATGACGCGGACCTTGTCCTAGTGGACTTGTCTACCTATCGTCCGGTGCGTCGCGAAGAGCTAAAAACCAAGTGTGGCTGGAGCCCGTTTGAAGGTTGGACACTCACTGGCTGGCCAGTGGTCACGCTAGTAGGCGGACAAATTGTCTACAACCGAGGTCAGCTTGACACCACCGTCCGCGGGCAGGCTTTACAGTTTGAGTAGCGGCAACGATTGAATCACTGCAGTTTCTATTAGCCACTCACACTGATGTCGAATCCTTTTCGCTCTTTTAGATACTTACCCTGGGGGCCGCTGTTTCAGAGCGCGGGGCTAAGCGTTTTAGTTGCTAGCGCACTCGATATTGCGCTACAGTTTGCGATTGTTGCCGTTCCGGCGATCGCCCGTTTATTTTTCTCCACACCGTTGCTACAGCTCGCACTATCTGTCGCCGCTGCCTTCGGGCTAGGGGCTTTAGCAATTGTGCTCACCAGTCAGTTCTTTCGCCAAATTTTGCTGAGGGCTGACACGATTTGGGCGTTGATCGGCTGCGTACTCCTGGTGCTCTTGGTCAAATCCTTTATCCCCGGCATTCCAGCTTTATTTGTACGCGGCCCTGACTACTTCAGCATCATGGCAGTCATTGTCGGTGCCTTTACGCAAGGTCGCCACTACTGGCGCTAAGACGACGATACTGGCACTAAAACTTTGGCATCTGCGCTAGCGCGGGCCGCGGGTGCCAATACTTTGTCTGCATTATGACGAGGTCGGGCTGAGAGTGGGACAAACGTTTTGACAGGCTCAGCCGCTTTGGTCGGCTCGACCGTTCTGTACAAATAGTCAGATAGCTCGCTGAGAAAAGCGGTACTCACTTTAGCAGGCACTGAGCGCGATGGCTTGCTCTGTACTCTAGCAACCCGAATCATCGGAACTTCAGTGGCAAGCCCAACAAAAATCAGACGAAACCCAATTTTCTGAACTTCTAGCTTGGGTAGCTTCAAGGTAGCTGCAATCTCGCGCAGGGAGTGGCCAGCTTCTGACAGGCACAGAACCGTCTGCTCGTGAGAGTTGAGACGATATTGAGGGACGCTGCCTTTCGCAGAAGGATTCAAGCCAGACTCTGAAGCGGGTAGCTTCTCGCTCAGGGTGCCCCAAGACTTAATCATCCGCAGGCTAGGCAGCATAATGTCAGTCGCCTGAATTTTGACACCCGTCATCTCTAAGTAGGGCAAGGGATAATCTGGATAAAAGGAGAATCTGACGTTGGGTGCTTGAATCAACGTACAAGTATTGCGCAGAATTTGAGACGCAAACAGTGACTGCAACTGCTTCGCGCTCAGCACAGCTTGATCTCGCAAAAACTGCCCAAGCGCAACTTTGGGAGGGCACTGACGCAGCAACCGAGTCAGACTTAACCCTTGCAATAGCGATCGCTGCTGCAAAAGATGCAAGAGCCCTAGACCATCTAACCGCTGCGACGCCGCTAACAGCTTGCCTTCTTCAAACCACAAGTAGTGAGGATCACCCTCAAGGGTTTCCCCAAAAAGAGATCTCAGAGATAGGCGACCAGTTTGCCGACTATCTTTCAAAAATTTGAACAGCTCAGGCAGAGTGAAATCAGAAGTCTGACCTTGAATTAACATAAGCTCCCAGGAATACTTTGCATTTTTTGTGAAGTTGTCTTGAGATAGGCATCTCAAGAAGAGCCTTTCATAAAGGAGAGTCTATGAAGAAAAGGTAGATGATTTCTAGAAGTCAATGCCTAGATTTGCTCTTGGCCCCAGCGATCCTTAGCATGCTCTATTTCTACTCCATAATCCTCAAAAATGTTCCCGAAAACCGCATATTTCGAGAAAATATGTCGATAATGTCAGCAAAGGACACATTCCGAAACGAAAACGTCTGCACTGTTAACAAAGACGACAAAAATTAACAAATGTTCCCTAAGCAATGAGTGAGCGCTCACTGTTTTGGGAAGCATAATAAATTGTACGCTCTAACCCTCTTTAGGCGCTGTTTATAGCGGTATGCGGATGCATTCGTACACCGCGAGTCACTTGGCCCCTTGTCATGTAAGGCTTTTGCCAGAAAAAATGTATTCAAGCCAAGTGACAAACGCTATAGGTATAGGCGTTAGAGCGCACAGCATACCAATCGCCTTCCACTGCGTGTGGCGCTGGCGATCAGAAGCACGTTCGTACGCTTGCTATAAAATGCGGCGGCTATTGAAATTTAGAGAAGACAATTCGCTTGGTAGAGCAGCTAAAGATGAAGTGATAGTAGCTGTCTAGTCATGTCTTATATAATCGGCTGCTGGGTTACTGCTTTGTAGCGCTAGGTGACGCTCGTTGTCAGCATGTATTGCTGCACCAAAGCAATGAGCGTTTTGGTGACAGACTCCGGTTTTGTCGCATCTAAAGAAACGAAGGGAGGGCGCTGATCGCGATCTGGAAAGCCCAGTGCGATCGCAATATTATCGGCACTCCAAACCTCTTCACAGTCTGTATGCGTGAGACCAACAATCATGGGCAATGCCACGCGATCGCTCATGAACTGATAGATCAAATGGGCCTTGCGAAACGTAGCGGGCCGGTTGGCAGGCACCAGCAAGATATAGGCATGGGCCTTGCTGATCAGCTCTTCCCACATAAAATCAAAGCGATCTTGCCCTGGCGTTCCGTAGAGATGAAGCGCTGTATTCGGGCCAAACTGCAATCGCCCAAAATCGAATCCTACCGTTGTTTTTTCTTTTAGCAAGGCCGTTTCATCGCTGGCTGGGCGGTCAGTATCCACCACATCAATTTCGCTAACGGCGCGAATAAACGTGGATTTGCCAGCACCGACAGGTCCGGCCACAACCAACCTCATAATTTCCATACGTTCTGTCGTTCTGAGCGCGTTTCTGAGCGCGTTGTTATAGTCAACACAGTGCAGCCAGGGAATACCTCACTACACCGTGTCTATAGTATATAAAGCGAGAGAGAAGGCGAGGTCGTCGGTTTAACCCAGCGCCGCCTTGAGGTCCCCAACAGATCGCTTAATGGCTAGCTGCAACAACCCTTGCTTAGCAGCGGCGCTCGCCATCACCAGCAGGACGGCATCCTCACCGCAGTTAGTTAGCATACAGTAACCCTGATCGCCCTCTACGAAGATGCGGCTAACGTTGCCTTTTTGCAACTCCCCACCAATTCGTTCACCAATTGAGAGCATGGTCGCTGCCATTGCTGATACCCGCTCTTCATCCATGTGACCCGGTAGCGTAGAGGCCAGCGGCAAACCATCTAGCGTCACCAAACTAGCCCCCTCGATCTCAGGGCTGTTTGTTACTAGACTCTGCAAGAGCATCTGGATTTTTTGAATATTTGGAACCATCGGAATGAAATCTCCTGCGATAAGTAAAGACTGTCGTGAAGCTAGTCGTGAAAATTGGTCGGCAATAATTGATGGGTGCCGATTGTTATCCTAGCGGTGTCAGCTCAACGACATCGTGAGTGCCGCCGCGCAATACTGAGGCTACTTGCTTGCTGCGGAGTCGTTTTCCGGTTATCTCTTCCAAAGCGCCTTGTACAGCGCCCATTGTGTAGGAGAGTTCGCGAGTTGAGCCTTGCGGTTCATCAGATGAGCAAACGGTCTCTCGGCAGTAAACAGACAGTTTTCCTGCTTCGGTCGCTTCGATTTTGTCGATAATACAAAGCCGAGTTCCGTTGACACCCAAGACTTTGTTCATCACCTCAGCCACTTCATCAAAATTACCGGCCAAGCTAGACAAGCTAAGCTCTTTGGCTAACTGCTTACCCCGTCCGCGCCCGGCTGCTAACAGCGCAATCATCGCGGCCTTTTCTCCCAAAGCATCTTCAATGC
The DNA here is from genome assembly GCA_049680585.1 of Phormidesmis sp. Lineage (GTDB taxonomy): Bacteria > Cyanobacteriota > Cyanobacteriia > Phormidesmidales > Phormidesmidaceae > Phormidesmis. The sequence continues at coordinate 2,942 of JBAUIB010000122.1, read as the reverse complement.
CAGTGACAATGGCTCTGAAGCAGATAATACTGTTAAAATCTCCCAATTCACTTCGCAAAGCGTGTTGGTCTGGCATAGTGTCTCCTCTGACAAATCTACGAACCCAAACAGTCAAGCGACCCATTATGGTTAGCCCTAATAGCGGCCTTAGGTATCAGCACCCGGCATTCACCTGTACTTAAGAATTGTTTAGTTTCTTTTGACGCAAGCTTCCATCAGGCATACCCACAGACGTCACTTCCGTGTCTGCCACGTATCCCCTTCTATAGAGATCGGGTGCCTTCAGATTTTTTTCTAATGTAAAGACTTAGACTGACGAGTTTGTGAATTTTGGGTTAGCTTCAAGTCAACTTGGTGACAAATGTTGTTCTTCAAAGTAAGCGTAGCGTTTGCCAAAGCGGGCCTGACGTTGTTGTAACACCGAATTCGCACTACAGCAAATTGTATTGAATAGAAAAGTAGATTCCGTCATCTTGCAGGCTATCTCCAATGCTGTCGATAGAGGTGAGGGGAAGCCCCCAATCAAGACGAGCGGTTAAGCTATCTCCTTGTTCCCACAGCAGACCTACCCCGGTGCCGATTAAGGTACTATTGCCCGGCAGAGCTTCAGCGTGGCTCCAAGCCGTTCCCGTATCTATGAAAGGGACGATTTTCACAATACTGTCGCCAGAAAAACGAACGATGGGTAACCGGAGCTCGGCAGACAGGAGCACGCCGTTATCACGCAGCAGCGCATCTTGGCGATAGCCACGAACGCTCCGCTGACCGCCTAGACCAAATTGCTCTGATGGCAGGAGGCGATCGCTCGCTAGCTGCACATCGCCGCGCACCAAAAAGAGAGACTCTCTGCCCAGCAGTCGGACCCACTGCCCTTGACCGCGCCAGGTAAAAAACTGACTATCTGGCAGATCGCCTTGATTGTTGGTGGCATTGAGAGCGTCTAACCCGACGCTAAATTGCGATCGCGCGGCCAATACTTGCTGCTGCGATCGCTGGGTCCAACCCTGAGTAAACCGCAAGGCGCTGACACGGGTTTCACCGTTACTATCTGCGCCTGGGGCAAGCGGAAACGGGCCAATATTATCAATGCCTAAGCGGGTCTGATTGGCTTGATGGGAAAGCGCCAACTCCAGATACACTTCCTGAGTGGGGCTTTCGAGCAGCGGCTGGGTGATGCCTAATTCGTAGTAGTGAGCATTGGCGCTGATATCAAGCACATCGAAGGGATCGTCAATTACACGGCTCTCGGAGAGACCGGCTTTGAGATCGAGTCGGGTGTTGTGAGGGCTAAGGGGTATGGCATAGCTCACGTCTAAGTTGTTGCTAGCAGCGGTGTTGGCATAGCTCAAAGAGGCGCGATCGCCAATGCCAAACAAGTTGCCTTCATAGAGCGTTGCCTGACGGCGCATACTGCCAACATTGGGCGATCGCGCGTTGTCTAGCCCCACTGTAAGGTCAAAAGAATCTGCTTCGCTCAGCGTCACTCGCAATGTGCTGGTGCCAGGCTTTACCCCCGCCTGTAAATCAGCCGAAATCGTGTCAATCAACGGATCGATCTGTAAACGCTGTAGTCCGGCTAGTAGCCTATCGGCGCTCACTGGTGGCTTTGTGACCAGCGCTAACCGACTGCGAACATAGTTTGGATTCAGCCGCTGCGTGCCGACCACTTCGATATCTTCGATGGCACCTTCAACCACCTGCATGGTGAGCTGCTGGTTTTCCAGTGTCTGCGGCGGAATGAACGCACCGGACGTCAAAAAGCCAGCCTCAACGTAGCGCTGAGTCACTGCCGAGCGCAACTGCAACAGCTCGTCAAAGGTAATGGGCCGATCTGTATACTGAGCAAAGAGATCGGCAAAGTCCGCTGCTGTAAAGACGGTGCTGCCTACTAGCTGAATACCGCTGACGACAAATGTATCTTCCGTGCGATCGCCTGCGCCGGGAGGTAGATCACTGGGAGCGCTATCATTCAACAGATCTTCGACTGGCGGTAGCTCAGGTAAAGGATTAACAGGTAACGGCTCGGTCGGTCGTGGATCTGGTGTTACCTGGGCGAATGTAGTATTTGCAGGTTCACTGGCCTGATTGCTCGCCAAAACAGGCGCAGTCCAAAGCACTGCACATAGGCTTATCAACAATAGAGAAGCACAGCAGGCAGACATGACAGCAACCAAAACAAAAGTGCTTTTTCTCGTAGGGTTCCCAAATCCATCAATTTTCGTTCATGGGTTACCCAGAAATGTTGGCCAGATCTCAATCCAGTCCTTTTGGGAGTATCGACATCAGCGCGTCAGAATTAGCGTGCCAGCAAAATAGCTCGTATCCCTATGGCCTGAGCACCGGCATAGTCTTCCGCTTCGCTGTCTCCTACATGCCAGGCTTGGGATGCCTGACAGTCATGTTTTTTGAGCGCGGCTTGAAAAATTTTGGCAGTGGGTTTGGCGGCGCCGACTTCTGATGAGATTGTCACTGACTGGAAGTAAGGCGCTAGCTCAAGCACCCCTAATACTCGATGCAGCCGCGAGTCAAAGTTGGAGATTACGCCTAGCTCTATGCCGTGCGATCGCCAGCGCTTCAGCGAATCCATTGTGTCGGGGTAAACATACCAAGGCGCCGCTGTCTCAAAGTAACCATACAGCTTGTCGTAAAAGTCATCGAAGTGATCAAACTTATCCAGTGCGCCTACCCGCTCAAACGTATTGGCAACAATTGCTCTCCACCAGCGATACTCTAACTCTGGAATGGCAGCAGGGGCCGCATCTGGAAAGGCCAATCGTTCAGAGGCGGCAAAGCTTTGGTAAAACGCCCGGTTGAGTGCCTGCGGGTCTGTCACCACGTGAGCGCTGCGAGCTAGATTGCTGTAGAGCTCACCTACGCTGCCTTTTACGCCGAAGAGCGTACCGAAAGCATCCAGGTAGATCACTTTTGGCGGAGATTGGGGG
>JBAUIB010000121.1:0-2046 GCA_049680585.1 Phormidesmis sp. | reverse complement strand
GCCTTGCACACGAGACTGCAAGCGATTCAGTCGGGCTTCTGATAAAGCAATTGGCTCTTTTATTCCAGCTACGCTTGCAGCACCCTAGTCTCAAAAGGTTTACGGCAGTGTCTTGTACGCAGGCAAAAAACCACTGGATGGACTATTGGCTCGACTCGTGACAGATGCATTTCCGCTAAAACTCGGTTGTACTAGTGCAGCTCTGCCGACGTGATCGCGTCGTTATTAAAGATCTCGGGGGAGCTTATAAAACCATTTTCCAAAAACCATAAAATTTATTCCATTTTCCAAAAACCATTTTATGGATTATGCTGTCTACTGACTCTCGAAGGCTGTACCTATGAAATACGTCAGTTTCGTCTCTAAGAAAGGAGGCGTGGCGAAGAGTACGAGCGCTATTCATTTTGCTTACTGGCTGACCCAAGAGGGCTATCGTGTAGCGCTGATTGATGATGACGCCAATCGCACAGCGCTCAAGTGGCAAGCCAGAGCGGGTGATAACCCTAAGTTTGACCCGCCCTTTGTGGTAGCCTCCTTCGCGAAAATGGCAAAAGCCGTGGCCGGGGTTGAGTACGTCATCCTAGATACCCAAGCCAGCATTTCAGACGATGACCTTAAGGACTTAGCTGAAGATAGTGACCTCGTTGTTATTCCGACGAAGGTGGATGTCGATAGCGCCAGTGCTGCTATCGAAACAGCGAAAGCGATCGCATCAAATCAAGGCACCTACCGCATCTTGCTCACCGACGTACTGACCAGCGGCAAAGCCGGTGCGGAACTGGCGGAAGATCTCAAAGAAGCAGGCTACCAGCTACTCAATGCATCTATCCGCAGAGGAGAAGGGGTCCGCCACGCTAGCCTTGCTGGTGCAACCCTCGCCCAGCAGTCCGGTCACTACCGAGCACCTTGGTGGGATTACCAAAAGGCGTTCAGTGAGATCCATGCACTTATCGACCAGCAACCGGAGGAAGTCAACTAATGGCCCGCTTCAAAAATCAGGTCAGCAAAGGCGTTGAACCAGAAACCAAAAACCATTTGTTGAGAACCAGAAACCAAAAACCAGAAACCAGTGAAGCGGAAGCAAATGGCTTGCCTGTCTACAGTGAGTCAGACATGGAAGCTGTCAACGTCGCTGGGTTTAAGGTGCCGTATGTTGTGCGGGAGCACTGGAAGAAGGCTTGTAGAGAAAGGCGAATAAAGCTAAGCCCAATGCTTAAGGAAATTCTAGTGGAAGAATTTGGGCTGCCGCCAGGGATTACGCCAGAAGATCTGTAAGAAGCCAGAAACCAAAAACCATTTTCCAAAAACCAGAAACCATATATAGTTCCTGTAGGTTGTAGGCAGCTTATGACAACCTATCAGAGGAGGAAACTGAAGAAGCGATCGCGTCAGCTGAGGCCCGTGGTGACGACACGATTGATCAACGCGACATGGGCAGCGGCGAAAACATTAGGAACAATTGTACTATTACTCAAGTAGATGCAGATAGGATATGACTATCCCGCTCGCCACGGCCCAGGAGATTAATTATGCCAATCGATTTTTCTAAGCGGTTCAGCGTAGTCGCTCACGACAGCGCTCAGCTCTCAAAGGCAGAACGTCAAGTCGTTGAAGCGATGGGTGATACGACTTTATCCATACGCGAGATTAGCGCCGCTGCGAAGCTCTCAGTCATGGCTGTCTACAGCACTATTCAGAAGCTAGCTGAGAAAAAGGTTATTCACGAGCTTGAGCCTGCTGAAGCAAAGGCCGCGTAAGTAGCGCCGATTTCAAAACGTCTGTTAAGCCCTGGCAAGTGCTGGGGCTTTTGCATTGAGCGGGTGGCGATCGCACGCAGGATTCGAGCTGCTACACCTAACTCAATCGGCTCCTAATTGAGTTAGTCGCGCGGAAAGACGACTGCGTAAGACTTGAGCTTTTTTTCGAGAACGAAACCCTAGCTCGTAATGTACAGCTTTGAGAATTTCGGTGTTATTCCATTCTGAGTTAGCAATTCTTTCAAGCTCATTAAAATAGCATTTAATGTATGGGCGCTTAGAGCTTGTG
>JBAUIB010000120.1:0-4038 GCA_049680585.1 Phormidesmis sp. | reverse complement strand
CTGAAGTTGTTGAAATACCCATAGAGCTCACAAGTTTTCAGCTACCCGATGCTGTTCAAGCTCGCCTTCAATACCTGCTAGATTGCCAGGATGAGGGAAAGGCACTGACGCTCTCAGAAAGGCAAGAGGCTGAGGGCTTAGTTGAAGTAGCTGAGTTTTTGTCCTTGCTGAGCTTGCGATCTCAGAGAATCGTCAATCAGAAGTAAACGGCGATGGTTTCCAAACCTTTACGCCAATTGGTTATTCAACGGGCAGGAAATCGTTGTGAGTACTGCGGTCTGTCGCAGCTTGGTCAGGCAGCTACCTTTCATATTGACCATGTGGTTCCTGTAGCAGCAGGTGGCCCAACAACAGAGGAGAATTTAGCGCTTGCCTGTGTGGCTTGCTCGCTCTACAAAGGTGCACGGCAAAAAGTCAAAGACGTTAAGACAGGACGAAGCGTAACGATTTTTAATCCCCGTAGACAGATCTGGACGAGGCACTTTGTTTGGGCAGGGTTAGAAATTCTTGGATTAACCCCAGTGGGCCGCGCTACTGTCGATGCATTAAAACTTAACCGTGCGGTCATTCTGGCAATTAGAGCAAGAGGAGAAACTACTAGGTCGTCATCCACCACCTTAAGTTGTCTGGCGTATAGCTTTCTAATTTTTTGCTAAAACGACTGCATTACGACGTAATAGGAGAGGGCTTTGAACCGTTTTCTAGATGCTCTCCAACACCTCCTTAGAATGAAAGAGCCCAGCTTGATGCCGCTGTAGTCGATTGAGTAGCCTGGAGGCGAGTGCCTTGGCCTGAATGGGCTTGGTAATGTAGTCGTCCGCGCCGAGGGCAAAGGCTTGTTCTTGCTTGGCGCGATCGCTATGAACACTCAAAAAAACTATCGGCAAATGCTGCCAGCGCACATGGCTGCGCAGCACCTGACAGAGCTCAAAGCCATTAATATGCGGCATTTCAACATCTAGCACCACCAGATCCGGCAACACCTGACTAAACAGCGTCCAAAAGCGCTGCGGATTCGTCAAAGGCGTAATTTGAAACTCCCATGGGTGCAGCAGCTGCATCACTTGCTTCAGATGATGCGCATCGTCATCTACGATCATAATTTTGCTGAGGCGGTAGCTAGACTGAATCACCTGCGTAATCGCGTCTAACACCACCGAGGGCACCACCGGATACTCCAAAATCATCGCCCCGCCCCGGCGCACCAAATCCAGCCGGTTACCAAAATCACCCTGGTCCGTAATGATCAGCACCGGTAGCTGAGGCCAGCGCTGCGTCAGATTGGCAATAAACTGCAACAGCATTTGCAGCGTTGATTCATCTAGAATTGAGTGGGTTTCGCCGGCCACCAGATTGATCAGCACCAAATCGGGCAGTTGAGTCAACAGATCAGAGGCACCCCCCAAGCGCGGCGATCCCAAAGACAACGCTCTAGAGGCGCTTTCAATCGAAGCCATCATCTGGGTTTCTAGTCCTTGGGCCACTGCTAAGGCCATCAGCTGCTGGATGTAGGGCATTTCATTGACATCGACCATCAGCAGCACAGGCGATCGCACAGACTCCTCTACCGGACACACTAATTTAGGAGATTCGTCCAACGCGTGCCCCAAGGCCGTCACCAGCGTATGCAGCTGAGAGACTTGCGCCCCAGAAAGGGCCGTTCCTGACTGTAGCAAAAGCTGTTCTACCTGCAGAGAGAGCCGATAGCCTTCCATCAGGCCAAAGGTGCCTAACGTTCCGGCTAGGCTATGGGCAATCTGCTGAGCCTGGGCCTGTTGCTGTTCGCTCAGTCCCTTCATCCGAGAGCCTTCTGAACATGACCCGGAAGACGACGCGATCAGCGCCCGAGAGAGTTTGACTAGCGTCTGCCATCGCTCTAGGCTTTCACCCTTGTGAGCGCTCCAGGCTTGGGTGAGCCCTTCTAAATAGCGGGCCTCGCGGTGAGTCGCTAGCGCCGATCCATTCTCGCCGCCTAGCCCTTCAGACTTGAGGCGATAGCCCAATCCATGCACCGTTTCAATCAAGTTGCTAGCGGCCCCGACGGCTTTGAGCTTTTGCCGCAGGCCGCGGATGTGAGAGCGCGCGGTGGCTTCGCTGGGAAACTCTTCTGACGACCAGATCCGATCTAACAAAACGGTGGCGCTAAAGACCTGATTGCTGTGCCGCAAAAACAGTTCTAGTAGGGAGTATTCTTTGGCGGTTAGCGAGACGGGTCGGGTCTGGTAATGCACCTCACAGCTCACCGGATCGAGGCACAGATCGCCCCAGCTCAGTACGGGCGCAGATTCAGTCGCGGGCGATCGCCTCAGCAACACCCGCACCCGCGCCAGCAATTCTTTAATATCAAAGGGTTTTACCACATAGTCATCCGCGCCCGCTTCGAGCCCTTTGACCTTGTCAGTTTGCTCATCTTTGGCGGTGAGTAGCAAAATCGGCACGCTATAGCCCTGATGCCGCAGCCGCTGACACAGCCGAATACCGTCTAGCTGAGGCAGCATCCAGTCTAAAATAATCAGGTCGTAGTCAAACGTAGAGGCATAGGCCCAGCCCGTTTCACCGTCGGCGACTCTATCGACAACATAGTTTTGGGCCGCGAGCTGCTGACTCAGCACCGCCGCTAGTGCATTATCATCATCAATCAGTAAAATTCTCAATGCGCTCTCTCTTTTAAACCTCGTGCGACGCCGAATACTGCTTTCAACCTGCCCCCATGATTGACTACACCGACCAGTCCAGCAGCTTAGCAATTTGACTGGCTAGCGCTAGGGGGGGAAAGGGCTTAGTAATCACACCCGCCACGCCAATTTCTTGAAACAGTCGTTTTTCAGAAGCTCGCGTTTTCGCCGTAAGTAAAATAACTGGAATGGCCTGGGTTTTAGGGTTGTTCTCTAAGGCTGCAAAGGTGTCAATCCCGTCCATTTCGGGCATCATCACGTCGAGTAAAATGGCGTCTGGCTGGTGGATTTCGGCTTGGTGGATGCCTTCTTTGCCAGAAGAGGCAGTGGTAATGTTCCAATTGGCCTCCATTTTAAGACTAAGGCTGACGACTTTTTGGATGGAGACTTCATCGTCCACGATCAAAATATGTCTGGGTTGCGGCATGATCTTTTAAAAGCGAGGGATGAAAAACAAGCTTGGGATAAGCAGAGGCTCAGGTGATTTTGTTGGGAGAAAGCGGCACCGTAAAATAAAAGCGGCTGCCTGCGCCCAACTGGCTTTGCGCCCAGATTTTACCGCCGTGCTGCTCTACGATTTTGCGGCAGATGGTTAAGCCCAATCCGGTCCCGCCTTTTTTTCGAGAGTCGGAAGAATCAACCTGCTGAAACCGTTCAAATATGCTGTCTAGATTTTCGCTCGGGATGCCCTGACCATAGTCTTGAACGCAAAAAAGCGCGCTATTGTTTGGCTGATCGCCCCGGACGCTCACACTCACTACATCACCAGGCGAAGAAAATTTGATCGCGTTTCCCATCAGATTTGTCAGCGTTTGCATGATGTAGTCTGGATCGATCCAGATCGCGATCGCTGCCGAACCTGCTTCAAGCTTGACTTGGATCTCGATTTGGTGCTGCTGGGCCACCGTCTGCATGGCTTCAGCCGCTTCTTCAATTACATCTGCCGCGCTGTAGTGCTGAGCATCCATATTGACTTCACCCGACTCTATCCGCTGAAGATCGAGCACATTGTTTACCAGCCGCGCCAGTCGGTCCGTATTCTCATCGGCGACCTCTAGCATCTGCTGGCCATCTTCAGACAACTCACCCAGTCGGCCCGAGGCCAACAGTTTTAGAGAGGTATGAATAGAGGTGAGCGGCGTTCTCAGCTCGTGGCTGACTACCGCGATAAATTCATCTTTCATGCGCTCAATGGCTTTGCGATCGCTAATATCCATCGTCAGCGCAAAAAAGCCTTTCACCTGAGCCTTACCATCGCCATCGGTTTCAACATGGGGAATATAGGCCACACTCACCGCATGCAGGCGACCATCTTTAAAGGCCAAATCACTCTCATAGCTCACCTGCTCACCCGCCAGCGCGG
>JBAUIB010000119.1:0-45741 GCA_049680585.1 Phormidesmis sp. | reverse complement strand
TTAAACGGCGGCTTCTCTTCATCCAGCGCCCGTGCCAGCAGCACCTTCGCTCGCTCTGTACTCACCGGGGCCACTACCTCATTGACCATAAAGCTCAGAGCGGTAATCAGCAGACACAGCACAACGGCTGGAATCACGATCCGCTTGACGCTCACCCCGCAGCCGCGCAGCGCGATCAGCTCGCTATCGCTAGAGAGCCGGCTGAAGGTCATCATGGTTGCCAGCAAGGTAGACATGGGAAAGGCTAGCACCACGAATTCAGGCAGACTCAGCAGAAAAATTTCTAGCACTAGGCTAGCTGGCAAGCCAAACTCAGTCACCTTGCGAATCAGTTCAAACAGCGCCCCGACCGATACTCCAATTGATGAAAAAGCACCCACCCCGAATAAAAATGGCAGGGTCAGTTCACGGGCGATATAGCGATCCATCAGCGGGATGCTAGGCAGCCAGCGGGCAATTTTCTGAGTAAAGCTCGGGTAAGAACGGGAGGTCATCGTCTAGAGGCGGAAGCTCTCGCCCAGGTAGTATTGCCGCACTAAGGGATTGTCGGAGAGGTCACTGGCGCTGCCCGCTGCGAGGATTTGGCCTTCACTCATGATGTAGGCTCTATCGATAATTTGCAGCGTCTCGCGAACGTTGTGATCAGTGATGAGAACACCCATGTTGCGATCGCGCAGTTCCGCCACAATCGTTTGAATTTCTGAAACAGCGATCGGATCAACCCCCGCGAACGGCTCATCTAAAAACAAAAAATCCGGCCCCTGAGTGCCCGCCGCCAAAGCGCGTGCTAGCTCCGTCCGCCGCCTTTCCCCCCCGGAAACTTGAATGCCAAGCGAATTTTGTACCTTTTCCAGTCGAAACTCTTTCAGCAAGTTTTGGAGACGCTCATCGCGCTCATAAACAGGCACCCCCGTTTGCTCCATCACCAAACGCAAATTATCCTGCACGCTCAAGTTGCGAAAGATACTGGCTTCTTGGGCCAAGTAGCCGATGCCCTGCCGGGCTCGCTTATACATTGGCACGTCGGTAATATCTTGGCCATTGAGCGCTACCCTGCCGACATCGGGTTTGATCAGCCCTGTCGCCATGTAGAAAGTGGTGGTCTTACCCGCGCCATTGGGACCGAGTAGACCGACGATTTCGCCCTGCGACACCGATAGGTTGACGCCTTTAACAACCGTGCGCTTACCGTATGTTTTTTGGACATTCTCAAGCACAAGCTTCTTCAAAGGCCAAACCCCAGGACTCGAGCTGACTGGCTCAGATTTTATCAGAGAGGACGCCATGACTATTGCACTAGGGTATACGCCGGACTATGGACCACAATACAGACACCGTCAGGGATTGCTGATCGAGCCCAGTTCAGCAGGCAGCTCATCAGGCGGGGCCGGAATGCTCAAGGGGGCTGGCGGCGCTGGCTCTATGCTGGGGGCCGGATTCGGATCTTCCGGCAGCAGGTAAACGGCCTGCACCTGGCTATCCGCACCAGGAGTCGCCACAAATCGACCTTCTGCGATCAGATAGGTCACCGTTTCAGCCTGGAGCGTATTGCCTTCTTGCAGCACATCGACATTGCCACTGAGCACAATTCGCTGCTCGCGGCTGTAGTACAGAGCTTGCGCTGAGGTGGCTACAATCTGCCGACTAGGATAGTCAATGCGGACGTTGCCAATTGCGGTAACGACGCCCGTGTTGGAGTTGGCCTCCACCCGACTGGCTTTAAGCTGAATAGCCCCACCCGACTGGGCCTCGGCCTCAGAAAGGGCCTTAGGCAAAAGTCCTTGTAGGGCAAGCGGCACAAGTAAAGCGGCCAAAGAAGCGCCAAACAGTTTCAAAATCGGCATTGTTGGACGTATTTTCAGAGAGGGGCTGATTGAAGAGTAGGCGCGCCGGTACAGCATGTTTGGAGTTCTGCAGATGATTTATCAAAAAAAGGAAGCGGATGCTGCGCTCATATCTCAATTAAAAACGTTGTTTTAGCCGAACCGGAAGGGCCAGGCCGCTTTGTCAATTGTCAGAACAGTGACTGTGCGTTTAGGGATGCGATTGACCCTGTTTAGAGACACTGAATACAGCAGCTCTATATCCAGGTTAGTTGTTAGCATCAAAATTTGGGATAACGGCACAGAATCAACAGAGTCTAATCAGTGCGAGGCCCGGTTTCAGTAGCGGATGGCGAGAGTGACGCTGAGGCCCAGGTAATTTGGGGCAGCGATCGCGGCAAATCACTCATTATCTCAGCCAGTCCATCAGGCCCTGCTGCTTGAACTAAGCCCAGCCATTCTACAGAGTCATCCACCAACGCTTCCACGGCAATCCCCTGATGGCTAGGTTCAAATTTCCGCAGACGGCTAATGCCCTCACCCAGCAAAATCGCCCCACCGCGCCAGTTGAGATTACCCAAGTGATAAAACGCAACGGCTATTTGTAGAATTCCCTGATAAAAAGGCTTTTCAGCATTTTCAGCTTCCATCCAAGCCGCTTCTAGCGTGTCGTGGCAGGCATAAAAATCACCCTGGTTAAACTCGCAGACGCCTGTTTTTAGCTGCTCTGGCAAGTAATCCGGCGTAGACATAGATATCAGTGAGGCGGTCAAGATTTCTACAGATGACTTTGCAGGAATTGGCACATTAACCAACATTCTTCAGTCTGAGGTGATATCCTCCTCACTGATAGTCAGGTGTGTGAGTATCCGCTGAAGACACTGTTTTTCAGACGCAATCTAATTTACGTAGTGTAGGGAGTGAATAGATGGTGAGTTCTCCGATTATAGATGGTCATAGCGAAGCTAGAGACAGAGAAAGGAAAACTGGCAGCAATAGTTTTACGCCCATTCCCGCTACCAGATGCGCTGTAGAGCCGTTACCGACTACGCCCCTATTCGGCACCGACGGCATCCGCGGCCAAGCCGGAACACTCCTCACCGCCCCACTCGCAACTCAGGTTGGCTTTTGGGCCGGGCAAGTCCTCCGCGCTCATGGTGAAAACGGCCCGGTCATTCTTGGGCAAGACTCTCGTAACTCTAGCGATATGCTGGCTTCTAGCCTAGCTGCAGGTCTGGCCACAGCTGGCCTCGAAGTCTGGAATATGGGGCTTTGTCCGACAGCAGCGGTTGCCCATCTTGCACAGGGCAATGCTGGCGGCATTATGATTTCAGCTAGCCACAATCCCCCCGCCGACAACGGCATTAAGTTTTTCGGCGCTGATGGCACTAAGCTCTCTAGCACGATTCAACAGCAGATAGAAGCAGCGCTGCGCGGACAGGGGTTGCCTGAGACCGACGCCACCGACGCCCCTAAGGCTGTTGCAATTGAAACTGGCACTATTTCTGACCGTATTCAGTGGGGTCGCACTTACCAGCGGCCTGATCTAGTTGAGCGCTATGTAGACTTTCTCCATCAGCCCTTCCAGCCGCATCCGGACCTGAGCGGCCTGCGAATTGTACTAGATCTGGCTTGGGGGGCCGCTACTCGTGTCGCTAAGCAAGTGTTTGAAGCGACGGGCGCAGAGGTGGTGATTTTGAACGGATTGCCGGATGGCGATCGCATCAACGTCCACTGCGGCTCTACCCATCTCAGCGAGATCAAAACCGCTGTTGCTGAACTCAATGCCGACATTGGCTTTGCTTTTGACGGCGACGCGGATCGGGTGATGGCTGTTGACTGCCAGGGGCGCGTAATTGACGGCGACTACATTCTGTACTTTTGGGGCCAAACCCTTAAGCAAGCTGACAAGCTACCCAACGACACTATTATTTCGACGGTGATGGCCAACTTGGGCTTCGAGCGAGCCTGGCAAAAGCAGGGAGGTACCTTGGTCCGCACGCCAGTGGGCGATCAGCATGTCTACGCTGAGATGGTGAGTCAGGGGGCAATGCTGGGCGGTGAGCAGTCCGGCCACATTTTGTGCCATCACTACAGTCTCACAGGCGACGGCATCCTCACGGCGCTGCACCTAGCAGACCTGCTGAAGCAAGCAGGTTGTTCTCTGAGCGAGTTAGTTGCTCAGAGCTTTGAGACCTATCCTCAACGGTTAGAGAATGTGCGGGTAGCCGATCCTGCCGTGCGTCGCAACTGGCATACCTGCGATCCACTCCAGCAGGCGATCGCTCAGGCAGAATCAGCAATGGGTGATCAAGGCCGCGTCTTGGTTCGCGCTTCGGGCACTGAGCCGCTGATCCGCGTCATGGTAGAAGCGGTGAATGCGCAGATGGTCGATCACTGGACAGGCGCGATCGCCGATAAAGTCTCTCGGCATTTGGCATAGCCAGCACCGGGTATCTATCAGACGGGTACCTGTCAGACAACCCGCTTCTAGATCTCATCTGAATGGCAATCTACATCTCACCTAAACAGCAATGTAAAGATTTGCGAAGTCACTGGGTTTTGTGCTATTCCTGATTAAGTTTTACCCAAAGCATTATGACGGCGACGCTTTCTAACACTTCAGCGGTTCAGTCGAAGGGAGGAAGAGCCTCAGTCCGGGCTTACCCGAAGAAAGTGATCGCCATCGGCGATAGTCTGATTTACGGCTATGGCGATGTCGAGGGCGGTGGTTGGGTTGATCGGCTGCGGTTGAGATGGATGGACCCGCAGCAGCCAGGACCTATTTTTTATAACCTGGGCGTGCGAGGCGATGGGGTGACTCAAGTTGCCAAGCGCCTAGAGCAAGAGTTTTGCGATCGCGGCGAACTGCGCCACCGCACCCCTGACGTTTTGGTGCTTTCGGTGGGCATTAATGACTCTGCTAAGGCTGGTCGCCCCACGGGTCGGCCTGTTACCGATTTAGCAAGCTTTGAGCGCACGATGGATCAGCTTTTAGCCAGGGCCGCTCAGCTTTGCCCAGTTTTCTTCGTCGGGATGGTACCGATTAACGAAGCTGCCATGCCCTTTGCCGATATTCTCTATTTCAGCCGCGCTGAGCAAGCTCGCTATCACGCGGTCACCCGACAGCGCTGTGAGGCTCATCAGATTCCCTATTTAGATCTATTGGAGCAGTGGTCTCAGCAAGATGATGAATGGGTGGGCGATCGCCTCTGCATCGATGGCCTTCATCCCAATGCGCTCGGCTACCGCACCATTCTAGAGTCCATTCAAAACTGGCGACCCTTTATGGAAGCGATTAGGTAGGTGGCTCTAGCATGCGGTCATCGTTGGAATTCAGCCATTTTCTAGCCATACCGCTTTGGGCTGAAGGCAGCTGAAGGCGGTGTACTAATCCTGCTGATGGGAAAACTGATAGGCCCCGCAATAAGACATTAAGACAGCGAAGCCTAGCAGAACGGGGATGCTGTACCACGGAAACTCTGCCATCGGCTTGTAGGCTACGGCCCTTAGGCCAAGGGTTGTGTAGGTCAGCGGTAGCGCGTACACGATAGGTTTGAGCGCTGCCGGTAGCGTTGCCGGATCAAAAAAGGTGCCGCCTAAAAAAGACATTGGCACAATCAAAAAATTGTTGAATAGCCCTACGCTTTCTAGCGACTTGACGTTGAGCCCAACAATTACGCCCAGTCCGGCAAACACCGCGCAGTTCAAAATAACCAGCAGTAAAAACAGGGGGTTGAGAAAGCTCCAGACTTTGCCGGTAAACAGGATGGCTACTAGGATCACAGCCGAAGCTGTCATCAGCCCACGGACAATACCTGCCAGCATTTTGCCCAGATGCAGCGATAGGGGATGAATGGGATACAGCAGCATTTCTTCGAACGTTTTAGAAAATAGGCGCTCACCACAGATCGAAAACGTGGTGCCGCCAAAGCTAATCACCATTGAGGAAAGAGCTACCATTCCAGGCAGGATAAATTCTAAGTAATTATCGCCAGCGGTGGGCGTGCTAACCCTATCTAGAGAGCTGCCAAGTCCTAGACCAAATGCCAAAATGTAGATGAGTGGGGACACCAGACCTGAAGCAGCGACCTGAGGAATGCGCACTCTCAAGTCTAGCCAGTCGCCCCAAAAGACGGTGAGGGTGTCCGTCAGTAGATTTTTGAGGGTAAGATGATGGCTTTTAAAATCGCGATCACGAATAGTTTTCACAGCACGAATATCAATTAGTGAAATTTGAAGGTGAATAGATAATTGTCACCTTACTATTGTGCCGCTACCTGTACACAACGCCTATTCACCCATCAAACTCTCCATACGCTGACGACACTATAGCTTTGGTCACTTTACTGAGGTACAGCAAGTCGGCTAAAGGCTTTATGTAGCAACCGGTAAAGTGACTCGCGATACCCAAATGCACTGGGTATCGCTATAACCGCCGCTCTATCCCACAAAGCTCATAGCTTGAGCCTATGGCAAAGGCTGACCAAAGGGCACTGGATCGGGCCAGCGGTCTACATTTGCTGGCCTCACAATCTCAGCAGAAATATCATCCTGTGGTTCATCACCATCAGACTCGTCAGGAGAGACAGCCGCAGCGGTTTCTACAGTTGTTTCTGCGGTCTCTGCGCTGCCATTCTCTTCAGTAGCGGCTACGTCAGCTTCGGTCACGTCGATCTCAGGCACGCTCAAAGCGGTCGGATCGCTACCAATTTCCCCGATAAAAGGCGGCTCTACTAGAGGAGGTTCGACTGAGGGCAGCTCAGCATTTTCCACCGCGGCCTCACCTACGACAGGCAAATCCATTGGCATCTCATCTGCTGAAGTGGCATCTGCTGGAGCAACCTCTACTGGAGCAACCTCTACTGGAACGGGCTCTGCTGGAATCGTAATCTCCGCAACTGAGCGATCAGCTTCTATAGGCGGCAGCTCGGTCGGCGGCGCGATAGGCGAGGCATCTAAGGGAGGAACGCTGACAGACTGATTGAGCGGCATGGAGGGCTCAAGCACGGGTAGTTCAGAAAACTCAGGCGACTGAGCGACATCGACAGCCGGAAGGCGTAGGCTCGCCGCCGCAGAATCTGTGCTGGTAGTCGCTGGATTGAGATCAGTGTCAGCGACGGTTGCTGGCAAATTGGCGGTGGGGTCACTAGCGAGTAAAGCGGGGCGGATCTGCCACTGCTGCGAGCTCTGATCACTGTCCCCACTAGGCGCTATTTGTCCGGCTGGATCGGCGCTGAGCACAGTGACATTTTGAGCATCTGCCAGAACCGTGCCGGGGACAAACTCAATCACCATCCAAACGGTTTCAGCTGTGCTCTGCTCTACGGTAATCGTCTCGACCACGCCATCGCCGACACGCTGACTGGTCACGTCTCCCACCTGAGTATCTGGCAGCTCAAGTAGCAAACGATCAGGCGAAAGCACTGAAACGGAGGGTGTTACGGAATTTGGAAGGACGAAATTGAGCGATCGCGTCTGCGAATCATACCCCCACTCCCTCAGCTCATCCGCTTGAGCAGGCATAGACTGAGTGCCGATAGCCACCACAGCAGCAACCGCCGCTAATCCTATAGAGGAGAGCTGCTGAGAGTAGAACTGCCGAGCCACTGCTTCAGCTATCCAAACGGGCCATTTCAGTTGCTGACTCTCGCTAGATGGATCCTGGTACTTTAACTTGCTGTCCATGAGACGCGCTTCCATCAATCAAATTCAATGCAAATTCAATGTAAGGATACGCCAAATCTCAAAATCCAGGTACGTGGATTTTCAGAAAATCGTTAGCTTTCCTCTAGAAAAATCAACATATTCTCGCTTGTAATTCGCCATTATAGAGACGGTGCCGGTTCTGCTGAACCCAAAACAGGCGACATCCCAGTAGACCGTGACATCGATCTTTTGTACAACTGCTTTTTGTGTAACCACATCGCATATGGAACTCCACGATTTTTTCTTGCTCATTCTTTTGCTCAGCCCCGGCCTGCTACTTTCAGTGTTGGTGATGGCTGCTATGAGCGCGGGAGGCTAATAAAATGGTCAGAACTGAATCCACCATGCTGCCGTTAGGGACATCTGCACCGGCCTTTACCTTCGAGGATGTCGTTTCAGGAAATACGCTATCGCTTGAGACCTTTCAAGGTAAGAAAGGTCTGCTGGTGATGTTTATCTGTCAGCACTGCCCATTTGTAAAGCATGTCGAAGCTGAGCTCGGTCGTATTGGTCAAGACTATGTACCCAAGGGCGTAGGCATCCTGGCGATTAGTGCCAACAGCATTGAGAGTCATCCTCAAGACGATCCAGATCATATGCGCCAGCAGGTCAGCAGAGCCCAGTTCAACTTTCCCTATGCCTACGATGCTACGCAGGAAGTCGCCAAACGCTATACAGCCGCCTGTACGCCAGACTTTTTTCTCTTCGACAGCGACTTTGCGCTGGTCTATCGCGGCCAGCTAGATGACAGCCGACCGGGCAATGATCAACCCGTCAATGGCGCAGATCTTAGAGCCGCCCTTGATAAAGTTATCGCTGGCGAGCCCGTGCCGGAAGCGCAAAAGCCCAGCATCGGCTGCAATATCAAGTGGGTGCCTGGCAAGGAACCGGCCTATTTTGGGGCTTAGCCTGGTGGCGTTAGTCCTGCCGTCTAAGCTGGATGTTCAGCCGAAGATGGTTCCAAAAAGGAAGTTAGCACTTCGCAGGGGCCGTCTTCAGCGTCGTACATAGCCGGTAGAGTGGCGGGTGCTTTGGCGGGGCTCCAGGTTTGCAAATACGCCTCTAGAATGGCCAAAATTGCCTCGGTGGGCTGATCGATGTCCTGCTCATTTTGATATTCTTGCAGCTTGGCTCGCAGAGTCTGCGGCATATCGACGGTGAGAGATTGCATGAAAACATCCTTCGCTTACGGCAAAAACTGGGCTATAGCGGTAAACCCACGCGCGGGTCAAATCGTTCGATTTCGCGGAGCTCTTGGTATAAGGCTTTTTCTTCATCGTCTAATACGGTAGGCACCACGACTTCAATCTCCACAATTTGATCGCCGTAAAGCCCCTGGCCGATAGGATAGCCTTTGCCGGTCAATTTCAAGCGCTGCCCAGACTGAATGCCAGGTGGAATCATCATCGTCACCGGTCCAGCTAAGGTCGGCACGGCGACCGTGTCACCCAGTACAGCCTCGCTGGGCGTCACCGGCAAGCGGCAATACACATCACTTTCTTGCAAGGTGAAATAGGCATGTGGCTCCACCTCAATGCGTAGGTATAGATTACCGCCGTCAATCCCCTGACCTTTTAAGCGAATGCGCTGGCCCGTAACCATGCCCGGTGGCATATTGACTTCCAGCGATCGCCCGTCCTCCAGGCGAACCCGTTCTCGCCCACCTGCATAGGCTTTCTCCAGCGGCACCGTCAGATCGGCTTCAGCATCGCGTCGTGATGGCGAAGCTGGCTGTCGTTGGTAGCGTTGCGTTCGTGGGTTGGGTTTGGCTCGCTCAGGTTGCGGTGCTGGCTGCCGGACTGACTGGCTCTGGGGCGCTGGGCTCGTCCGAGTAGCACGGCCATTGGCTGTTGCTGTTGAGCGACGATCATTATCTGAGCGATCGCCCGCAGAGCGCCGCACTTGATTAGCCGGTTCTGGCGACGCCTGCCACGAGTCGTTTAGGATCTCACCTGTCTGATGGCGCTTTAGCAGCTGCTCAACAAAATTATCGAAATCTTCGAATGCGCTGTATTCAGTCTCTGCGGTAGATCCTCGGCCACTGCGCTTACCGAATTTGCCCCAGCCTTTAGCGCCCTTTTGGTTCCAATAGCGGCAGTAGTCTTCGTATTGCGATCGCTTATCCACATCAAAGAGTACATCGTAGGCTTCGCTGAGCAGCTTGAATTTTTCTTCGGCAGACTTGTCCCCAGGATTTAGATCCGGATGATACTGCCTGGCCAACGACCGATAGGCCCGCTTGATTTCATCGGCAGTGGCATCTTTGGAAATTCCCAGAATTTCGTAGTAGTCCCGAAAATTTTGCATGTCTCCTTACTTAGAACCACTCGTCATCATTGCGCCAGCTGTCCTTAGCGGGTCGCGGACGCTCCCTGTCATAGTCGCTGCGATCACTGCTGCTGCGTTCATCGGGTCGGTTGTCCTGACGGGGAGCGTCGTATGGGCTGTCATTGTATAGGCTGTCATTATTCTGAGGGCTGGGCCGATCATACGCACCCCGCTCATAGGCTGCGCGCTCCTCAGCCTCTCGATCATAGAAATCGTTTGGGGAATCGTTTGGACGGTAGCCTGATGGGTTGTACCCTTGCTGGCCATAATTGTCTTGCCTATCGTCATCTTGCCTATAGCTGTTGGGTCTGTCATCATTTGGCCTATAGCTTTCCTGGCTATAGTCATTTGGCCTGTTGCTACTGGGACTATAGTCGTCTTGTCTATAGTCGTCTTGTCTGTTGTAGTCGTTCTGTCTATAGTCGTTCTGTCTATAGTCGTCCTGTCTGTAGTCGTTTTGGCCTGCACTGCCTTGATCGTAGCGGGGGGCTGGGGCGTAGGGATCGCCATAGCTGCGAGGCGACGGCTGCGGCCGATAGCCGTCGTCAGCGGGATCGCGACTGGGCGGATAGCCCGGATCTGGCGCTGGGCGCTGGCTATAGCCTCGCTCTGGCGGCGGACTCGCCGATGGGTTCGGCGGCAAGTTGCGCGGGCTTTCCCAGTCATCGTCCCAATCATCCCAGCTACTACCCTTGCTCGCGTTGCCGCGATTCCAGCTCGGTGAATCCCATTGGGCCTGGCGGTCCCAACTGTTGCCATAGCCGTCGCTATAGGCACTGCCATAGTCGCCAGTACGGTAATAATCGTCATCTTCACCCGCAAAGGCGCGCTTCAACGTACCACCGATTTGGCTCAAGATACCATCGCCGTCTTCGTCCATATCGTAGAGATATGCCTCACGGTTTAGCTCGTACACTTCGTTTTGCAGATCGGACTGAGCAATGTCAATGCCTCGCTCATCGGACTGCTCGAGGGCGGCTCTGAGCTCTTGAACTAAGCCCTCAATCCGGCGCCGCCGATCGCGCGCAAACTGCATCCCAAAGTCAATTGCCACCTCTCGCAACACTCGCTCTGCTTTAAAGGTCAGCGCTTCTGCCCGATTCCGTTTCTCGATCCGCTCACGCAATAGGCGATCAGTGGCCGCATTTGACTCAGCGGCGCGAATCATATCTTGAATGTCCGCTTCAGATAAATTTGAAGCTTCCTGGACGGTAATGCTTTGCTGGCGACCCGTCGTCTTATCGAGCGCTGATACCTGCAAAATGCCGTTGGCATCGATATCAAACGAAACCTGCACCTGCGGAATACCGCGCGGCGCCGGAGGAATACCCATCAGCTTAAAGCGGCCCAGCGACTTGTTGTCCTGTGCCATCTCTCGCTCGCCCTGCAAAATATGTACTTCCACCACGGTCTGATTATTTTCAGAGGTAGAGAAGGTATCAGAGCGCCGGACGGGAATGGTCGTATTGCGAGGAATCAGCTTCTTCATCACGCCGCCAATCGTCTCGACCCCGAGTGACAGCGGCGACACATCCAGCAGCAAAATGTCTTTGATTTCTTGCGTTAAGATGCCAGCTTGAATTGCCGCGCCGACGGCAACCACTTCATCGGGGTTCACGTTGCGGTTGGGCTCTCGGTTCATAACGGAGCGCACCAAATCTTGCACCATCGGCATCCGGCTCGCACCACCGACTAGGACGACCTCGTCTATTTGAGAGGGGGTGACATTGGCATCAGCGAGCGCCTGCTTGAGCGGGCCGCGCAGCCGACTGACCAGATCGCTACAGAGTGATTCAAAGTGCGATCGCTCTAGCTTCGTCTCAATATGCTTGGGGCCATCTGCAGTGGCCGTGATAAAGGGCAAGTTGATTTCAGTGACTGGCAGGCCAGAGAGTTCGATTTTGGCTTTTTCAGCGGCTTCGCTAAGTCGCTGTAGAGATTGGCGATCGCGCCGCAAATCAACTCCTTCTGTCTCTAAAAAGTCCTCAGCCAGCCAATCGACAATTTGTTTGTCAAAATTCAGCCCGCCGAGCTGTGTGTCGCCGCTAGTAGAGCGCACCTCAAACACACCATCGCCCACATCCAGCACCGAGACATCAAAGGTGCCACCCCCTAAGTCAAAAACCAAAATTGTTTGGTTGTACTGTTGATCCAAGCCATAAGCCAAAGACGCCGCCGTTGGCTCGTTGATAATCCGCTTGACCTCCAGCCCCGCAATTCGCCCCGCATCGCGGGTGGCCTGCCGCTGTGAATCGTTAAAGTAGGCAGGCACCGTAATCACCGCACCCGTCACTGGCTGACCTAGGTACTGCGCGGCCTCTTCAGCCAGCTTGCGCAAAATCATCGCCGAGACTTCCTCTGGCGCAAAGTCTTTGTCTAGCCGAGGACAGCGGACTTTTATATTGCCTGACTCATCGCGCCGCACGGTATAGGGCACCCGCTTAGAATCAGGCGACAGCTCATCGTAGCGCCGCCCAACAAAGCGCTTGATCGCGTAAAACGTATTTTGAGGATTCAGCACAGACTGGCGACGGGCCATTTGGCCAATCAGCTTTTCGCCTTCTTTACTAAAGGCCACCACTGACGGTGTCGTTCTCATGCCCTCTGCATTGGCAATGACAACCGGCTTACCGCCTTCCATCACCGCCACGACCGAGTTGGTTGTGCCGAGGTCAATGCCAACTACCTTACCCATCCGATCGGTTTCTCCTCATCTGAAGATATCTATCGCCTTAGCTACACCATCGCCGTTTATGCTTATTGCGGCAAGTCATTAAGCGCGACTTGCCTCGCCTTTGTTCCTCTCATCATAAGCGCTCTATGGGCTCATCGTCGCCGACAGCCCAAAGACCTGTAGCAAATACTTTTGAGAAAGCCACATCTGCCCTACATTTCTTGATACTATTATTATCCGATGCGGATGTGGCGGAATTGGTAGACGCGCTAGATTTAGGTTCTAGTGTCCTCGTGACGTGAAGGTTCAAGTCCTTTCATCCGCATAATGTCAATCGTCTAATATCAATAGTCGAAAAATAGCGATGACATAAGGCGTCAGGGGGCTTTTCTCCCGACGCCTTATTTTTGTCAGCAAAAAGCAACTTGGCCAATACCAATACCTAGTCCTAAAACGCCAGCAATCAACGTCCACCACCCAACATCCGACACTAAACTATAGAGGTAGAAAGGGTAAGACGCTGACAGCCTATACTGCTTTAGCGGTTGTATGTTCAATTAACAAGCAATCGATACGGTATCTGAATTGTGGCGTCAGAAAAGTTATTTTAAACACAGTTATAAATACCTCCTATATATAGGAGAGGTTTTTTAAAAAAAGTAGCCTCCCCATACTGCTGATTTCGCCAAGGACCCCTCGCGCGTGCTGTTATCTAAAGGTTTTGAAGTCGAAATGTACACCGGCACCCCCACTGGAGAAGTGGTTGGGTTTTCCGATCAGATCGTAGCTGAGCTAGAAGGATTTGTCCGAGAGCCTGATAAACGCAACGTGGAGTACACCACCGCGCCCTTTTGCCGGTACGAGCATCTGCTGTGTGAACTGCTCAAACCTCGCGTGAGGCTACGAAACTACCTCAAAACGCTCGGCGACTACACGATTATTCCGGGGAGTACCCTACCGCTCGGCGGCGCAGATGCATTTCACCGTTCCGATCCCAAAAACCCCTATCACACCTACATTGAGCAGACCTATGGAACTGATGTAGTGACCGCGAGTATTCATATCAACGTGGGCATGAGCGATCCGGAGCAGCTTATGCGGGCCTGTCGCCTAATCCGGCTAGAAGCGCCTTTATATTTGGCATTGACGGCTTCTTCGCCATTCTTTGATGGCCGCATGACTGGGTTTCACTCTACTCGCTGGCATCTTTTCCCACAGACGCCGGCGCATGTGCCGCTTTTTGAAAGTCATTTGCATCATATTCGCTGGGTTGAGGAGCAGCTGGCTGCTGACACCATGCAAAGCGTGCGGCATCTTTGGAGTTCTGTGCGGCCCAATGGCGATCGCCGCCCCTACAATCTCAATCGATTAGAGCTACGAATTTGTGACTTGGTCACCGATCCACTGCATCTGTTAGCGGTAACGGCCTTACTGGAGGCGCGGCTACAGCAAATGCTCAACACCCCAGCGCTCGATCCGCTGACCAACAGCCAGATCAGTGCCCATAACCGCAGCGAAGATCTATTAGCGATCGCTCTAGACAACGAAAAAGCAGTGGCCAAAAACAGCCTTGATGCCGAGCTGCGTCACTGGCAAAGCGGTCAACCCATCATCGCTCGCGACTGGATTCAGCAGCTCTATAGCGAGGTCTACCCAATTGCCCATCGCGCTGGGATTGCCTGTTTTCTGAACCCCATTCAGCAAATTTTGCGCGATGGCAATCAGGCCCAGCAGTGGCTACACCAAGCAGAGCGCACTAGCCTAGCCGAGGTAATGCAAGAGGCGATCGCTCAAATGCATCAGCAGGAAACCCTACTAGCTCAAAGCATTTGCCAGCCAGTCGCCGCCTAAAGCGCCAAAAACCTAAAACGCCAAACAACTAGAGCGCCCAAAACCTGGCAGCCGCCTTTTTCGCTATCCGCGCCCAGATACACCTATGCCCAGAATTGTTCTCGTCAATCCTGAAATCCCTCCGAATACCGGGAACATTGCTCGAACCTGCGCTGCCACTGGCACCCCTCTACACCTGGTGATGCCCTTGGGCTTTGAGCTCAGCGACAAATACCTCAAACGCGCCGGACTAGACTATTGGCCCCACGTCGATCTTCACCTTCACGACTGCCTTGAAGATTTTTGGCAGCATGCTCAGGCAAAAGGCGGCAGGCTGATTGGCTTCAGTGCAAGGGGCGATCGCAGCTATACCCATATTGTCTATCAGCACAATGATTGGCTACTCTTCGGCAAAGAGAGCCAAGGACTTTCTGCCGAAGCACTCGAGCGATGCCACCAGGTGACCACAATTCCCATGCGCAAAGGTCATGTCCGCAGCTTAAACCTTTCAGTCAGTGCCGCTGTCGGGTTGTTTGAATCGCTAAGACAGATCGGCCAGCTCGAGCAATCAGAAATTTCCGATCTAGCTGATTGAAAAAAATTGATTTGGGTAATCTATCTATAGCCAATGGCAGGCTATAGAGGAGACGGGTGTAACTGCAAACACGGGTAACGCCTCTCGGCAAACGACATTGATCGGCATCACGCTATCTCTCGCGTTGCATCACCGAGGTTTCCGTAGACCTCCAGATATACTAAACACGGATAAGCCAAGATGAACTGACTCGGGATTTAACGCCTCACTTTAAGAAGCTGATGAATAAAGCTGATGAACTTGGACCCACAAGAGTGAACAAACCTGCCAACGCTTCATCCGTGAGTGAGCCAAGACGTCTCAAGCTCGTATCGTAAGTTCAAGGGTGCTCTCTAAAAAAAATTAAGATCTGGTAGTTTTTCTGTAAGGAATAAACTTTCTATGATAAGTATTTCATATGAGCAGAGGCTTTCTTGATTACTCGTCGTTAAGAGAAAACTATTCTTCGTTATTTTTCCCAGAGAACCTTTGAAACGCTCTGACAGAAAGGAGTTTGGCTAGGGTCTCGGAACATCTGCCCGATTTTCAAGCCCTTGAGAGAGCCTGAAAAAGGAAGGCTGGCTAGCAATGTGCCAAAAAACAGACTGACCACTGACTAGTCTTCTAAAAAGCCCATCATCCCAAGCAATTTAGATTGTGCCAATAACCGACGATCTCTGACAATCCCCCAAAATATAGACAAAGTTTAGATTGCGTAAAGTTTTGGGCATTCAGAGTAAGTCACGGAAGTAGTGATTGAAATCAGCATTGAGTCGTGTAAACTTGCCTAAGGTTGGAGAACACCAATCAAAACTGTTCACTTGCTTGAGCGTGTCGCTGGTAGGAAATTCCTACGGCTGACCGGAAAGCTCTTAGCGCTATCAATAGCAGCTTTGCTGTAGATTGAAGGTCGTTACACGATCAATCGACATTTACTGCGACCTTATCTGTATTAGATGGTCTTGCACTAACGGTTAAACGCTGAATCATTAGGAGGATTATTCCTTGAAACAAGCAATTTCACAGGAAGCTGTGTCTGACCCAGGTCATTCATGTATTCCAGAAGGAAATGAGAGTAATGCCTCTAGCAGTAGCCTCAAGTCAGCTGCCATGCTAAGCATAGCCCTCTCAATGGGTGCATCCGGGGTAATGATTTCTCAATCTGAAGCCTCGGCTTCTGCGCCAACCCCACCTGAGACAACCCAAGCTTTTTCAAGCGATTCCAGAATTTCGGCGGCGACGGCTGAATCTTCACAACAGCCCTCCAGTCAGCAGGCTGCTGGTTATCACACAGTTGAGTCAGGTGAAAGCCTGTGGCAAATCGCTCAGCGACATGGGGTTGGGCTTCGCGATCTCAAGGCTGCGAATGAGCTTCGTCCAGAGACTTCTATTCGCGTCGGTCAGGTTTTAAGGGTTCCTGAAGAGGCTGCGGATTCTCTGAGCGTACCGGTTGCTAGTACCGATGCAGCTCAGCTGATCGCGGGTATCACTGCTGAGGCTCGCTCTGCTGAGCTGGTGGCTGAAGACGGAGCGATCGCTAGTCAGCCAACTACTGATGAATCCGTTAGCCTCGCTCAAGGGCCTGATCTTCAAAACTTGCAGGCATCTAGCTCAGCAGCCTCCAGAGCAGAAGCCTTCAACCCAGAAGCTCGTCAGGAAGTGCGATCGCAGAGCCATGCCCAGTCACGTTCTGGGGTCCGAGTAGAGCCGGTCGCTTCTATCGCAATTGAAGTTGCAGAGACTTCACCCAATCGGACAGCGACTGCGCCTGTTGTAACTGCCCTGTCAACGACTTCGCTCGACAACGGCTATCAAGTTCAAACTGGCGATACGCTGGGCAGCATTGCCACTTCTTTGGGCATTACGACGGAGGAGCTCAGCCGCAAAAATGGGATATCGAATCCAGATGTCATTTTGGCTGGCGTCACTTTACAAGTTCCGTCCGAAGCTTCAGTAGTGCAGCCAACTGCGACTACAGAGCCATTGCTGACCAAACGAGCAGATACTGCTGCTGAAGGCAATGCTGATCTTCAGCAAACCCACTCTATGAGCGAGCGATTAGCTCATTTGCGCAGTACCGCAACGCGTCCAGATGCTGCCAAGCTCTTAGATGAACTGCACAACGCCTCCCCTGAAGAAGCGATAAGCGTCGGTGGCGAACAGGTCAGCGAGGAAGATCTGATCAGCGTCAGCGCTGCATCAGAGGACGTCTCAGAAGATGTACAAAGCGTCGATCCTTATGTTGCTAGCCTACTGGGAGACGTTCAAGACGTTCGGACTCACTCAGTACAGACCTCCGAAGCGGAGATTAGCGAAGTTGAAGCTGACAGCGCGGTATTGGCGAAGTCGGATGAGGCAGACGCTAGACCCAGTCTCTTATCAGAGCGGGTGGCGCTTTCTGATCAGCCAGCGACTAACACTTCTGCTGAAATGAGTTCTGCTGAGCTTTTGGCAGCTGCGCCGCTGAGCCCAGATGCTTATGTGCCAGCCCAGCGATCTTCTACAGGTCAGGTGGTATCGCCTGATATGCCGATATTGCCTGAGGCTAGCGAATACTTACCTGAAGCGCCCGACTACTTCAATGGTTACATTTGGCCGACTCAAGGTACCGTTACTTCAGGATACGGCTGGCGCTGGGGTAGAATGCACCGGGGTGTAGACGTAGCAGCCCCTGTAGGAACGCCTATTGTAGCGGCGGCGCACGGTGTGGTCGAGCAAGCTGGCTGGAACTCCGGCGGCTATGGCAATCTGGTGGAGATTCGTCATCCTGATGGCAGTATGACTCGCTATGCTCATAACAATCGTTTAAACGTGAGTGCTGGTCAGACGGTCAGACAAGGTCAGCAAATTGCAGAGATGGGCAGTACGGGCTATAGCACGGGTCCTCACCTGCATTTCGAAGTTCACCACGAAGGTGGCACCGTGAATCCGGTTGCTTATTTGCCTAGCCGATAAAGGGCTAGCCAAAGCTGAAGGCAATTTTTTGAGCTGCTAACTGAGTAAAGAGTCGAGTAATGCTTTCGAGCTTTGCGCTGAATCTTTGAATCCGTTAGCAGCTTTGCTGTGTGAAGAGCGTTGTCATCGGCAGTAGAAATAGAAGGCTTTATTTTGGTCAGCGCTTCTTAAGGGATTTGATTTCGTGTTAGATTTGTTTAGCTGTGTTACCTAGTTGCAACTGATACTTCTGATCACAACGTTTTAAGGTAACACGTCAAGGCTCTGTAGCTCAGTGGTTAGAGCAGGGGACTCATAAGCCCAAGGTCGCAGGTTCAAATCCCGCCAGAGCCATTTTTTATGAAAGCTGCTGTTTATGCAGGGTTATCAGCATCGCTCTGCAGCTACGATTGTTTGCACTATGGCCAGGATAGGACGGCGCGGATTTGCTCGGCGAGTGCTAGCGGGCGAAAGGGCTTGGCAAATACGGTGATGACACTATCAGGGGCGATGCCGGTTTGAGCTAGGGGCTGCACTTTAGCCGTGACTAGGATGACTGGCAGCGCCTGAGTTTTAGGATTAGCTTTGAGCTGAGTGAGGGTGGCGCGACCATCCATGTCGGGCATCATCATATCGAGCAAGATTAGATCGGGTTGCTGCTGCTCGGCGATCGCGAGTGCCTGCTGACCTGAGCTGGCCTGTAATAATGTCCAATCCGTTTTCATTTGCAGCGCCAATACAGCGATTGATCGCGCATCATCTTCATCATCGACAATCAAAATAGTTTTCGACATAGCAGTTAGGCGTAAAGAGACTTGAAGTTGGAAAGGTTTGAAGTGAAGAAGGTTTTGAACAAAAAGGTTTGAACCGAAAAGATAAGAGATTTGGGACACAAAAGGCTGGTCAGAGCGCTTTACTGAGCAGGCAGCAAAATATGAAATGTGCTGCCTTTATGCAGGAGACTCTCAGCCCAAATTCGGCCATTGTGTTGTTCTAAAAGCTGGCGGCAAATAGCGAGCCCTAGACCTGTGCCGCCTTTTTTACGAGAGTCAGAGGCATCTACCTGCTGAAAGCGCTCAAAAATGGTCTCTAGCTGATCGGGTGGAATGCCCCGACCTTGATCTTGCACGGTGATATGGATTTGAGGAGTTGGGGTCGCCTCTTTTAGCTGAGCTGAGAGCCAGACGCTGCCGCCGGGATGAGAGAACTTGATGGCATTGCTGAGGAGATTGGTGAGGATCTGCAAAATGCGATCGCAATCCACATTGACAGGCAAATCTGCTGCCTCTAACTGTAGACTCACCTCTGCCTCATCGGCCATGACTTGCATAGACTCAACCGCCTGATGACAGAGCACCTCAATATTGCAGTCGGATTTGCTGAGAATCATCTTCCCTGATTTGAGCCGCTCTAGATCGAGAATGTCATTCACGAGACGAATCAGCCTTTCGGCGTTACTGGTCGCGACTGAGAGAATTTGTTGTCCTTGAGCGCTCAGCTCACCGAGTTCGCCCGTGCTGAGCAGATCGAGCGCGCCAATAAGAGAGTGCATGGGAGTGCGTAGCTCATGACTGACAACCGAGACAAATTCGTTTTCTAAGCGTTTGCGCTCGGTGATGTCATTAATAATGTTCAACGCGCAGGGCTCACCGCGCAAGGTAATACGTTCAACGGAGATCAGTACAGTGCGCTGTTCCCCTTTGCGGGTTTGGCAGTTTAGCTCTTGGCTGTAAACTGGTGTGCCTTGAGCGACTTGGGCGATCGCCTGACGATAGAGATTGGGCGATCGCCACAGTGAGAGATCCAATGCCGTTCGCCCAATTACCTCGGGCTGAGTGTAGCCAATCATCCGTAAAAAGCTCGGGTTGACGGTTAGGAAAGTTCCATCTCGCAGTGTTGTAATAGCAATGGGACTCGGACTGGCAAGGAACGACTTTTCAAAGGTTTCCTCAGCGCGGCGGCGATCAGCGATTTCTTGCTTGAGTCGAAGATTTTGACTTTGCTGCTGTTGCTGGAGGCGGTGTAGGGTGAGGTGCGTTTGAATCCGCGCGAGGACTTCTTCTATCTGAAAAGGTTTGGTAATAAAATCCACGCCGCCGACATCAAACGCTTTGACTTTATCGAGCACATCGCCTAGCGCGCTGATAAAAATAACGGGAATATCGCGAGTAATTTCGTTGATTTTGAGCTGCTCGCACACTTCATAGCCGTTCATTTGCGGCATGTTGATATCCAGCAAGATCAGATCGGGCGGGGCTGCGATCGCCCCGCGTAACCCTGTGGCCCCCTTGGTCACGCTGCGGACCTTGTAACCCCGCTCATTTAGCATTGTTGAGAGCAGGTGCAAATTTTCGGGCGTATCGTCGATCACTAAGATGTCTGCTTTTGCAGCCGGTAGGGAGGTAGAAGCGCTCGGTTGTGAGGAGGAGGTATCATCAAGCATGGATTTGTGTCAGGGCGATGAGTTCATCAAAGCAGAAATTTCGAGTAAAAGTAGAGAGGGCTTCAGCTAAGTGGCGATGCTCAGCTGGAATTTGGCTAATGAGCTGGTGAAGCGCTTCCGCATCGACCTCGACAGCTGCCTGATGGAACCGTGCGATCCAACGAGGTGACATAACGGCCAAATCTTCTGGCTGTAATGACTGGGAAAGCGTTTGCTCTGGAAGGGTTGGACGATCGCTGGCACCATCGCTAAGTCCATTGTCTGCAGCACGGCTGTTCTCATGTTTGCTGGCAGCGTTTCTGTAGAGGTATTGCACACCTAAATACTCTGCCATTTTCTCGAAAATAAGGTGGGTGCGAAAAGGCTTGAGAACAAGATCATCGCAGCCACTGGCAAGCATGGCCGCTCGCTCTTCTTCAAAGGCACTTGCGGTCAGGGCGATGATGGTTGTTTTCGCATCGGGTGCGATCGCCGCCGCCGCTTCTATCGCTCTAATCTGACGAGTGGCGTCGTAACCATCCATAACCGGCATTCTCATGTCCATCCAGATCAGGTGAGGGTGCCAATCTTGATAGGCGGCGATCGCATCCGCCCCGTTCGCGATGGCCTGTACCTGAAAGCCCACACGAGAGAGCAGATCAACCAACAGCTGCCGAGAAGAAAAGACATCTTCTGCTATCAGAATTCGGTAGGCAGGCTGATCGGGTGCGATACCGACCACTTCACCAATGGGTATCGAAGGCAACTCCTCTGGATCAGGCGGCGTCGTTTGAATTGCAAAGGAGAAGGTAGATCCTTCACCTGCCGCGCTGTGTACGGTGATCTTTCCCCCCATCAGTTCGACAAAGCGCTGAGAGATGGCTAAGCCGAGTCCTGTTCCCTGCTGAACCTTTCTAGTTTTTGATGCCTGATAAAACGGATCGAAGAGATAGGCTAATTCATCAGCCGGGATGCCGGGACCGGTGTCTTTAACTTGAAACGAAATTCGCCTGAGCCAAAGGTTTTGTTCTTTCTTTGGCTTTGGCTCTGACTCTAGCTCCGACTCTGTCGCTGTGAGATCTGCATCAATAGAATCGGCGATAGAGACAGAAAGTGTCACACTTCCTGAGGATGTGAATTTGATCGCGTTTCCAACAAGATTTACCAGGACTTGGCGCAGCTTCACCTCGTCTGTTTTGATAAACTGAGGAACGGTTTCGCCTACCTGAACAAAGAGCTGTAGCGCCTTGGCTTCGGCTCTCATACGCAGCATTTCTTCTAGCGTCAGCAGCAGATAGCGCAAATCAAAACTCACTGGCTCAAAGGTTGTTCTACCGGCTTCTATTTTTGCCATTGAGAGAACATCGTTGATCAAATTTAGCAGGTGCTCGCCACTGCGGCTGATAATGCCTAAATACTCATTTTGAGGAGAGAAGCGGCTGCTCTCGCGCTGCATGATCTGGGTAAACCCTAAAATTGCATTGAGCGGCGTACGCAGTTCATGGCTCATGCTGGCTAAAAACTCGCTCTTAGCCAGGTTTGCAGTGTTGGCTTCGGCGGCTGTTTTCTCTAGCTGGCGGCTGTAACTCTCGATTTGTTTACGAGAAAGACTGAGCTGGCGGGCTAAGCGGCTGACACCGAGGAACAAAATGCCAGCCGCGCCTAAACCCACGAGCATAATCTTGGCGGCCAATCGTCTTGCTGGCTTAAAGGCTTCGGCTGTAGGCATTTCAGCTAGTAAGGCAAGATCTTGACCAGCCAGCCAACGAGAAACACCAATCACCCGCTGACCTAGATAGTTGTCGTATTCACCCTCATAGTCTTTTCCTGTCAAGGTAGTATCAATTCCTTTACTTTTGGGCCCATCTGGAAGCGTCGTAGAAGGATCGTCTTCACGGGAGATAAACGCTGTTTTGTTCGCCAATCGCCCAACCAGGTAGGTTTCGCCAGTGCTCTGCGGATTAACCCCTTCGGAGATAATATCGTCAATGCGTTTGAGGTTGAGATTAGCGAGGATCATGCCCTGGCGATCGCCCGAAGTACTGTAAACCTTGCGAGCATAGGTAATCGCAGGCTTACCGCTATTGGGCGCGACATAAAAAATGGGCGCAAACGTGTCGCCAGCCACCACCTCTTCTAACTCTGTAAGATTGGTTGATATTTCATATTTACCCTCTAGCGTCGGATCGGTCGAGAGAATAATTTGATTGGCCCGGTTCTGCACAGACAGCTGTGTAAACTTAGGCTTTTTTTCAGAGATTTCATCAAAATAGGCTGACAGCCGTCGATAGGCGCTTCGGTGCGCTTCAGAGCCAGAAGGGTTATCTAGCAGCTGTTGAATATCGCGCTTTACAGTCGGAAACTCGGCAATCAGTAAAAAATCTTCTTCGCAGGACTCCAGCCAGCGAGTAATCTCTTTCTCTTTGAGAGTAGCCGTCATTTTCAGGCGACTGAAAACCGCGGTCTCTAGGGCTTTTCGTCCTTGGACATAAGCGACAGTCCCGACCATACTCACCGTCAGCAGCGCTAGCAATAAAAAAGAGCGGGCGATGCGGGCAGTAAAGCTAGGCTGCTGACGGCTCATGAATACTCACGGAAAATGGTCTGGATGCGTTCGATTGCTTTGTCAGCCGCCGCTTCAGCAGATTGCCCTTCCACTGCCATCGTATGAATAGCCTGACCCCAGACATTTTCTTCCATTACCACGCCGTAAGCAGGGTTTAGCGCATTGTAGGAGGGCTGCGTTTGACCGTCGAGCACCGTTTGGACGACCGTCGAGATATGGGGATCGCTCGTATCTTGCCAAAAGCTATCGGACTCGATTTGGCTAATCGCTGGGGGCATAAAGCGTCCGTAAGAAGTTTTGAGAAACCTGCTGAGTATCTCTGGCCCGGTAAGATAGCTCAAGAAGTCCTTGGCGGCCTGCTGGTGAGGTGCGCCTTTAAAGATGACTGCTAGCCTGATATCGACAAAGTGAGGCAAAGGCTCGCCGCTTAGCTTGTTTGGTAGCTCCATCGTCGCGAGCTTGTTGAAGTAAATATCGGGGTCGTTGCGGACTGCGGCAGGAATCGACATCGTAGGGTTGGGTGTCATTACCACATTGCGATTCAGCAAATTACGATTGTTATCAGGATCTAACCAGTTGACAGCATCCTCTGGCACGTAGCCCTCGGTGTAAAATTGCAGGTACCATTCAAGCGATTTGACAATACCGGCTTTCACTTCGGGATCTTCTAAGCGCAGGTCGCCGCGCTGGTCTAACAGTTCAATGTCGTGCGCCACAAGCACATGCTCAAAAACATGATAGGTGTCCAATGCCGGAACCGAATAAGGCAAGCCGATGCTGCGCAAATCAGGGTGGGACACTATTACCTTGTCCTGCACCGTTTTCCAGAATGACCAAAATTCGGTCCATTCTGTCGGAATATCTGTGGGCTGATAGCCTGCTTCGGCGAGGAGATCTTTCCAGTAGTAGATATGGGTTGTAGATTGATTGAGCGGGACGGCGTAGTAGCGATCGCCTCCCTTTTCGTCACCTGCCTTTTCACTACTTATCTTTTCACTGCCGTAGATTTTGGCGGCTTGTAGTGCGCCTTCTGTATAGCTATCGGCTAGAGGGGCAACCACATCTGTCACATCAGCTAGCTTGCCCTCCCAATCAGAAACCGGATAGACTGATTTCGCGGCGAATAACACATCGGGCGGAGAGCCTGACTGACTAACTCGCAGCGTCTTGGGCGCGGTTTCACCCGAATTATAAAAAGAGAGTTTGACGGGGAGTCCACCTTGAGCTTCCCAATCCTCAACAACTTTTTCGATGGCTTCGTCTTCTTCAACCACATAGCCTTTGTCCCAGAGCACCATCAAAGATTCTGTAGCGGGGGTATCGGTCGTGGCAGGAGTTGTTGAGTTAGTATTGACGGCTGAGGAGCAGGCGATCGCACTCATCATGGCAACCACCACGAGCAGCCTGTAGCCAAGCGTCCTCAGGCGTCTTTTACCTATTCTTTTGTCTATTAGCTTTTGTGCCCACGCGTTGGCAGCCGCCAGAATAGTCACCACAGAATTTTCACAAACAACGGTATTAATTGACTTTAAAAATATCCAAGAACGGCTAGTTTTTCCACTTTTGAAAGCTTTTTCTAATAGTTTGTAACCATGCTAGAACAAGCTGTTGAATCAACGGCTGTATATTTTTGCACCGCGTTTATCAGGGCTTTAGCTGGCTATAGGCCGCCTGATACAGGCCAACTAGTGTTTTACTCTCTTCAGGAAAACTCGCCAGTCCCATCGCATACTGCGCTTGAAAACGAGTGTTCGTACTTACCCTTTCTAAGGGTGGCGGCGAGGCTGTGAAAACCCGCTGACGAAAGGCTTTTTGTACAGTTTGAAGGGCGTCACTGGCGGCTGGAAGAGTGACGGCCGGTAGCCCAATCACAAAGTCACCGTTGCCCCAATAGCCAAGCAAGGCGTGTGGCAGCAGTGCGCTGAGCTCGTCACCCCAAGCCTTAAGCACTTGATGACCCGTGCTGTGCCCATAGTCCAAGTTTACCTGGGCCAAGTTCACGAGCTTGAGCAGCACAAAAGTAAAGCTTTCTTCGGTTTGGATGCGCTGCTGAAGATCTCGCTGAGACTGGGCTTGATTGGCAAGTCCGGTTTGCGGATCGCGGCTCCAGAGGGTTTTGAGAAATTGGGTGCGTTCGATGCGATTAGTAATGCGGGTAATCAGCTCTGGGCCGAGGACAGGTTTGACGACATAGTCGTCTGCACCTACGGCGAATACTTGGCCTGCGGCGTTTTGGCGGGCGGTGAGGAAAAGGATGGGTAGACTTTGCCATTTGCCATCGTCACGAGGGTCATTACGCACGGACTGGCAGAGATCGATGCCGCTGCGGTGGGGCATTTCGATATCGAGGATGAGCAGATCGGGAGTGGCGGCGCTGAGCGTGTCCCAAAACTGGGTGGGGTCGGAGAGGGTGGTGACGCTCATACCCCAGGGTTCGAGCAGGGGCGGGAGGGAGGCAAGGAGGATGGGGTCGTCGTCGATGGCGAGGATTTTGTTAGGGGAAGCGGGAACGCGGGGAAGCGAGGTGGCAGAAGAATGAGGACCGACCGGTGGGGGAGCTGGGTCAAGGGTGGCTTTGGAGGCTGTGGGGGGATTGCCAGGGAATTCTGCTGGAAGATTTAAGATAGCGGTGAGCTGCTGGAGTGGAGGAGCGATCGCCCCGGCTGAAGAATCAGACTGAGAAAGCAGCGATTCTAACTCTCTAGCGACTTGAGTACCCTCGTCTTTGCCAAACATGCCGAGGACGCCTGCTAGCTTGTGGGCGGCTTGGCTGGCAGATTGACGGAGATCGTCAGGGAGAGAGCCTTGCTGTAGGGCGCGTTCGGCAGTTTGTAAGCAGGTGAGGCGATCGCGCATCGTAGTGTAGTGCTGCTGCCAAAGGGCATCCATAGCCTGATCAAACTGTTTTTCTACAGACGTTTGCTCAACGGATGCGGCAGCAGTCTCAGCAGGCTCGGCAGGTGCTGTGTGCGGTTGGATCGCTTGGGTGTCAGTCGCGTTTTGCTGAGCGATCGCCTCATAGTCTATCTTAGGGCTGAGTTTGTAGCCGAGGCCGTACACATTTTCAATCCAGCCACCGGCTCCTGCTTTTTTCAGCCGACGGCGCAGTCCTTTGACATGGGCTTTGACGCTGTCTTCTAGCGGCGGGTCGTCAAAGGTCCACAGGTGCTCAATGATTTGCCCCCGGCTAAAGACACGAGTCGGATTGCGCAAAAACAGCTCTAGGAGGCTGTATTCCTTGGGGGTCAGCTTGAGTGGCGTATCGGCGTAGGTCACCTCGCAGCTAACAGGATCTAGCTGCAGCTGCCCCATTTCTAGCACTGTGGTAGGAGAGACTTCACCCCGCCGGATTAGCGCTCGCAGGCGGGCCTGAAGCTCCTCGATATTGAAGGGCTTGGTCAAATAGTCATCGGCTCCCGCGTCTAGGCCACGAATTTTTTCGTCAGGAGCGTCGTGCGCCGTCATTAGCAAAATCGGCGTACTGTAGCCGCTATTGCGCAGCTGCTGACAGAGACTGATGCCATCTAGTCGGGGCAGGCCCACATCTACCAGCAGCAGATCGTAGACGCCGCCTTCGGCATATTCCAAGCCAAATCGACCGTCGTCTACCGTATCGACGACATAGCGCTGTTGCTCTAGCGCCTTGACTAATACATCGCTCAATATTTCATCGTCTTCAATCAGAAGAATACGCACCGAGACTCTCCTTTTTAAACATTGCAGCGTGTCACCAGTTTATCGGGCTGTGAGAATTGTAGCGAATTAGATTCTTTTTTTAGTTCCCGGCTCCTTCCCGATTGGTTCTTATATTCAAATCATGAAAGCGAAAGAGAGCAGGCCACTGCTACTGAATAATCGCTTTTCATCAAGCAAACAATAAAAACATATCCCGAGGTAATTCCATGAAGCGCTTTGTTCTTTCCACTCTGTCTATTTTGGTTGCCGCTAGTGCGAGCGCACCGATGGCACAGGCTTTTGACACTAAAGTTGATCCGTCCTTCAGTCTTCAGGAGCTACGCTTGAGTGAGCTGGATGCTCGCAACAAAAGTGCCGCAAACGAGAAAACTTTCAATGTTCACAAGCTGCGGACCGCGCAGTTTGATCAGCGCAACAAAGTGGGCGACAAGCTATCGACGACTTCCTTGATGGAACAGCGCCGCCAAGTGCTAGAGAGATCATCCTACTCAAAGTAACCGTTTTTTCAACACAGTCTAATTTTCGCAACTATCTACAAAAGTGAGGTAATTCCATGAGACGCTTTGTTCTTTCCATATTTTCTGTATTGCTAGCAGCGGGTGCCACTGCACCGATGGGCCAAGCGGCTAACATCCAGCAGTTTTCTGATTTCCAAAAGCTACGCATTGCAGAGCTCGACATCCGCAACAAGGATGCTGAGAGCGAAAAACCTTTCAGTCTTCACCAGCTGCGCATTGAAGAAGCTAGCCGACGCAACAAAGTAGGCGATAAGCTATCAACCACGCCGCTGATGACTCAGCGCGATCGCCTGCTAGATCGTTCGGAGTCCAAGTAAGTCAGACACTTTTTACAATGGCTTCTTACTTCCAAGGGCCTGACAGTCATCTGTTGGGCCTTTTTCCCAGCTCAACGATGCAACTTCTGTCCTAACATCCGGAGAAAACACAATGGCTACCCAAGTCTCTATTCCCGACACCGAGATTCATAGCCTGCGCTCAGAGATTATTGGAGACGACTTTGAGCTTTGGATCGCTAAGCCACAGGCGGGATTTATGCCTGCCCCACCGCAGCCTCCTGAGGTGCTCTTTGTACTGGATGCTAACCTTTGCTTTGGCACCGCCGTTGAGATGACCCGCCTTATGCACAAGCTCTATGGCGAGCTGCCGCCGATTGTGGTGGTGGGGATTGCCTACCCAACCGAAAACGGACTTGCGCAAAGTGCACTTCGCAACCGCGACTTTACGCCTTCCGCAGATGCAGGGCTTACGGCAATGGCATCGTCTTTGCCAGCCAGTGCACAAGCCTTTCAGGTAGATCCGCCAATGGGTGGGGCCGAAAAATTCCTGCGGTTTTTGCAGGCGGAGGTTAAGCCGTTTTTGGCGTCTCGGATTGAAGGTGCGATCGCTCACTCAACCATCTTCGGATCTTCCTTGGGCGGACTCTTCGTCACTTACGCCCTGCTCAGCGAACCGGACGCTTTTAAGAACTACATTGCCGTTAGCCCAGCGCTGTGGTGGGACAACGAAATGATGTTTGATATGAAGGCAACGCAGCCTCAAGAACAGTCGCAGAAGCATATCTTTCTGGCGGCGGGTGAACTAGAAGAAGCACCAGAAATCCCGATACTGGCACAGTTTAAGATGATCACAAATGCGCAAAGAATGGCCAAGCGGCTCAGCAGTCAATGTGATTTACCGCTGAGCGTAGCATCAGCGATAATCCCAGGTGAAACGCACACGTCGGTAATTCCTGTGGCTCTCACAAGAGGGTTGCGAAGCTGTTTTCATCCAGCTATTGCATAGCGTTTAACCGGCTGCCTTAGCGGTGCGGCGGGTGCGTGAGAAGGCGATCTCCCACAAGTCGGACAGTTTTGGCTGCTTGAAGAACGGCAATGACCAACGGCTGTAGATGGCCTACTGTAAGAGTCATTGGCTAGTTCTTCTCTCTCAGAAGTCTAGCTTCACGCATCCGCCTTAACAGACCCGAACGGCTCGAATAATCTGCTTGCATTTGTCGAATTCTAGACTGAAAAACAGATGAATTACCCTCTAACTCCGCTAAATCCCGCAAGTCAAT
This sequence comes from Phormidesmis sp., assembly GCA_049680585.1. Classification (GTDB taxonomy): domain Bacteria; phylum Cyanobacteriota; class Cyanobacteriia; order Phormidesmidales; family Phormidesmidaceae; genus Phormidesmis. The sequence goes on along the minus strand of JBAUIB010000119.1, from coordinate 17,109 downwards.
CAGGTGTTGGATTGCCTGCTTATAGGGCTGCGCCTGCTTGCGAGCGATCAGATCTTTGACTGTTTCCCAAATCTGCGCTTGCTGAGGCTTTAAGGATTCCAAATACCGATGGCGTTTAGCTTTGGCTGCCGCTTTCTCTTTTGACTGACACTCCAAACGTTGTGTTTCAGCGAGGGCTCTTAACTCTGAAAAGTGTCGCCGATTAACATTAGATACAGAGGGGAGTTCAGGGGATTGAGCAAACTTCTGACGTAACCGTGCCTGGAGCTGGCTTGCGATCGCCGAGTCTCCTGTAACAATTTCCACGAGCAGTTTTGTTTTCTCTTTGTCCGAGAGTGCATTAACCCAATCTTTGAAAGGTTCTTTGAGTTCTTTTTGCGTTTGACTCACCTGTGCTGCCACTGCAATTAAATCCAAATCTATTTCTAACCAGTCAACAAATGATTGGAGTGGAGCGTTGAATTTTTGCAAGTTGGGTGGAACAGGGGGCTCTTGCACATCCTCCTCTAAGTAGGCAGAAACCGCTGCTGCCTGCAGCCAGGCTAGATATAAAACCCGATAATCTCCTTGAAGAATGGCCTGTCGTAACGGTATCAACGCACTCAGCCAATTATTGTTCTCCTCAATCCACCCACCGCCTTCCTCTGCGTGAATCTCGATATTGAGGGTTACATACTTTGCTGCTGTGGAAACCTCAATGATGTTGTCAACACAGTAAGACTCCAGCGCGGGGACATTGACCGCCGATTTTGGGAAACGAAACGCCAATTGATAGCTGCCCCAATTCGCCATGTAAAGCATGGCATCAAAACATTTCTCCAGAACTGACAACGGACTGCCGCGAAAATCTGCATAGCTATAGGTAAAAACAGCTCTCGTAGCAGTAGGTCTTACCCGACTCGATAAACTTTGCACATAGTCTTGTTCAGCTTTTGTAAGTGGGCGATCAATCGCCTGAAATTCGTAATATTGGTATTCCATCGAGCAGCAGAGGCATTCATAAAGTACAGCTTCATAACCTTGATTTTAGCTGCTGAACAACTTAACCTTGGCTTAAGCTATCCCAAGACGCTACAGCTTTTGACTGCTCTCAGTTTGCTGGCTAACGATGCCGTGCAGTGGCGGCAGATCGCTTTAAACTTGGCACCAGTAGCTTTTGATCGTCCATTGCCATGCAGTGTTAGATGGCGATAATCCCCTGGTAGCCTCGCGTTGTGCCATTGATTGCGCAGACAAACAACGACCGAGTTCTGGCTCTGCATAAGCTTACCCAGAAGGGTATAAGCTGCCCGAAGCTTAGCGCTGACGCCGTTATGCAAAAATAAGCAATCGTGCTTATTGTATAACTAGGATGCATCTCGCCATAGCACAGGATTTTAGCTGGAAAGCGGTAATGATTTTACAGTGTGGGGCTGATGGACATTAGCGAGAAAAAACAGATAGAGAATGAACGTCAACAGGCTGCAGTTGCGCTGCAAAATAGCCAAGCCCGCTTCCGGCGCATCACTGAAAATGTGCTGGGGATGATCTGTCGCTATGTCCTCCATGCTGATGGTCGTGAGAAGTTTACCTATGTCAGTTCTCAGGTTCGTGAGCTACATGAAGTTGAACTGGAGCTAGTGCGCCAAGAACCGGCCCGTCTGTGGGAGAGGGTTCATGCTGACGATGTTCACAGGTTAAGAGAGGACATTAAGCTATCTACCGAGACATTAGAATCGATTCGGAGCGAGTACCGCCTAAGCCTCCCCAAAAAGGGAATCCGGTGGGTGCAATTATTTGCTCAGCCAGAGCGCTTGGAGAATGGCGATACAGCTTGGGACGGAGTTGTTATTGACATTAGCGATCGCAAGCGCACTGAATCGGCGCTACAGCTGAGCGAAGCCCGCGCCCAAGCCACCTTTACGCAAGCTACCGTAGGCTTTATTGAACTGGATTTAAAAACGAAAACATGTGTTCGAGCTAATGATTGTTTCTGTAAGATGGTGGGCTACACCAGCGCTGAGCTAGCCGAAATGACGTTGAGAGATGTTACTTACCCAGACGATCTCCCGACTTCTGTAAAGTTTTTAAAGCAATTGCTCAAGGGTGAAATTGACAGCATCAACCTGGAAAAGCGCTATGTGCGTAAAGATGGAACCCTATTTTGGGCGGAGACCACAGCCTATTTGATCAAGCCAGAAGGCGGTGAGGCCATCTACAGTGTGGGCTTGATCCAGGATATTAGCGAGAAAAAACGGCTAGAGGCTGAACGTCAACGGGCTACAGTTGCGCTGCAAAATAGCCAAGCTCGCTTTCGGCGCATCACTGAAAATATACCAGGGATGATCTTTCGCTACGTTCTCCATGTCGATGGCAGTGACGAGTTGACTTATGTCAACGCCCAGATTCGTGAACTCTTTGAAATTGAGCCTGAGTCAGCTTTTCAAGAGGTTGCCCGTCTGTGGCAGAGGATCCACCCTGATGATGTTTCTAGGCTAAAAGATGCCCTCCAGATATCTGCTAAGGCATTAGAGCCGCTTCGGAGCGAGCACCGCTTGAACCTGCCGAAAAAGGGACTCCGCTGGGTGCAGCTGTTTGCTCAACCAGAAAGCCTAGAGTGTGGTAATGTTGCTTGGGATGGCGTTGTCGTCGATGTTAGCGATCGCAAAGCCGCAGAACAGGCGCTCGTCCTCAAGCAAAATCATCTGGAAGCGCTGCTAAACAATATTCCTCATATTGCCTGGATCAAAGATTCGGGCAGTCAATTTATTGCGGTGAATGAACCGTTAGCCCAGATGCTGAATTGTTCCGCTGCCGACATGGTTGGCAAGACGGACTATGACTATTCACCAGCAGAGCTTGCCCGCGCTTATCGAGAAGAAGATGTTCAGGTTTTGGCTTCTGGGCAGCGTAAAGTTGTTGAAGAAAGAGTGCAATGGGGAGAGGGTCATTGGGGCTGGTTAGAGACGACAAAAACACCCTTTTGGGATGCTCAAGGCCAGTTTGCTGGAACGGTTGGCATCTCAGCTGATATCACTGCCCGTAAACAAGCCGAACGGTTACTCGCCGACTACAACTGCGAACTGGAACGGCAAGTTGAAGAACGCACCCAAGCCCTTCAGGAGAGCGAAGAAAGGTTGCGACTCGCCCTGAGCGCCACCCAGCAGGGCTTTTTTGATGTGGATCTGCAAACAGGGGAAGCCATTGTCAGCCCAGAGTATGCCTTGATGCTGGGCTATGATCCGGCCACGTTCCGCGAAACCGATGTGACCTGGCGATCGCGCGTACACCCAGATGATCGCAAGCAAGCTCATCAGGCGTATCGTGCCTACGAAGCCGGTCAAGCCCCTCAGTACAAGACTGAGTTTCGCCTGAAAACTCAGCAGGGAAACTGGAAATGGATTCTCTCGGTTGGTCAGTTTGTTGAATGGGATGAAACCGGACGGCCAACGAGGCTGTTGGGTACCCATACAGATATTAGCGATCGCAAATTTGCGGAAATCCAGCTGGCCACCCAAAATGCGCTGCTGGCAAAAATTGCCCAAGGTCAACCCTTATCAGAAGTGCTGCATGCCCTGATTCACACGGTAGAACGTGACCTGAATGGAGCACTCTGCTCGGTTTTACTGCTTGACAAAAATAATCGGCTCCGTCACGGCGCAGCTCCTAGCTTACCCGCTGCTTTTAACCAAGCCGCTGATAATCTGTTAATTGGCGAAAGGGAGGGGTCTTGCGGTACGGCTGCCTTTCGGAATCAGACCGTTATTGTGGCAGATATTGCCACGGATCCTCTGTGGGAGCGTTACAAAGACTTAGCTTTAAGGCACGGGCTCAAAGCTTGTTGGTCGAGCCCGATTACCGCTCGGGGAGGCGACGTTTTAGGCACATTTGCAGTGTACTACAAACAGGTGCGATCGCCGCAGACCCATGAGCTCAGAGTGATTAAACAGATGGCTCATATTGCGGGAATTGCGATTGAACGCCAACAGGCAGATACTCGACTTCGCCAAAGCGAAGCGACCTTGCTCAAGGCGCAACAGGTGGCTCACGTTGGCAACTGGGAGTTTGATATCGCCAGCCAAACCATTACGTGGTCGCCAGAAATGTTCCGCATCTATGGGTTAGAGCCCGCAGCAGCGGCACCTTCCTATGAGCGGTACCTGCAAATGCTCCCGATTGAGGCTCGTTTACGTATGCAGCAATATGTTGAGCGGGCAATCCGAGAAGGAATGCCTTACACGATTGAATATAGCCGGACTCGATCCGATGGGTCGATCAGCCATCATGAGTGTCGAGCTGAGATAGAACAAGATGAGCAGGGCCGGACAATTCGCATATTTGGGACAACCCTTGATATCACTGATCTCAAGCAAACTGAGCTGGCCCTACAAAACCTGGTTGCTGGGACAGCTGCTACCATTGGTCAGGACTTCTTCCCAGCGCTGGTTTCCCACATTAGCACGGCCCTCGATGTTCCTGTTGCCGCAGTGACTCAATTTGTGGACAAGGAGCTGCAAACCTTAGCATTTGTGGTTGATGGCGAACTACAGCCTGATTTGACCTACGATTTACTGGAAACGGCGTGCAGTGAATTAACTGACGATTGCTCGTATTACTGTCCCTCTGGACTGTCTGATCGCTTTCCTAATGATCCCATGCGAGCCAATGGCATGGAAAGCTATCTGGGGGTTACTCTACGCGATCGCCAGGGTCAAGCGTTAGGGAGTTTATGCATTTTAGATCGGCGACCTTTGCAAGATCCTGAACGGGCAAAGCAGATTCTTGATGTCTTCGGTAGCCGAGCGGTCGCAGAACTAGAGCGCCAGCGAGCAGAAAACGCCTTGCAAAACCTAATCGAAGGCACGGCAGCCTTAACCGGTCCAGACTTTTTCGCGGCCTTGGTTCGTTATATTGCCGCCGCCCTCAACGCTTCCCATGCCTTTGTTACCGAACTTGTGGGGGGCGACCAATTGCGCTTTCTCTCTGCCTGGGAAGATGGTCAGTATCTACCGAATGATATTGTTGATGTCGAGGGTACTGCCTGTGCCGTTACGCTTCGTCAGGGTGCATACCACTGTAGGCGTGATGTGATCGCTTGCTTCCCTCAAAACTCTAGCCTGCCACCTATGGGTGTGGAAAGCTACATGGGTGTGGCGCTACAGAATCGCCAAGGAGAAGCCCTAGGAACGCTCTGTATCTTTGCCCGTCAGCCCATAGCCGATCCTGAACATTCGGAGCAGATCTTACGAGTGTTTGCCGCCCGTGCCGCTGCCGAACTAGAACGACAGCGGGCTGAAATGGTGATTGGTCAGCAGTTCGCAGCAATAGAAGCAGCGATTGACGGCATTAGTATTTTGCAAAATGGCGTTCACCGATATGTGAACCAAGCTCATCTCAATTTATTCGGCTATGACCAGGCCAATGAGCTAATAGGCAAAAGCTGGAAACGCTTGTATTCTCCGGATCAAGTTAGGCGATTTGAACGAGAGATTTTTCCTCAATTGACCCAGGGACAAGGTTGGCGGGGAGAGGCGATCGCAACTCGCAAAAATGGTTCTACCTTTACTCAAGGCGTTTCTCTAACGCTCACAGAGGATGGATTATTAATTAGTGTTTGCCGCGATATCAGCGAGCTCAAACAAGCTCAAGCCCTGATTAGCCACAATGCGCTGCACGATCCGCTAACGAATTTGCCCAACCGAACCTTGTTACTAAAGCGTCTTGAACTCGCCATGCAGCGTGCTCAGCGCCGTGACAACTATCGTTATGCCATTTTATTTGTGGATCTAGATCGATTCAAGGTCATTAATGACAGTCTAGGGCATATGGTCGGTGACCAACTCTTAGTTGCGATCGCTCAACGTTTACAGACTCATTTGCGTCAGGCTGATCTCGTGGCGCGATTGGGAGGAGACGAATTTTTAGTCCTGTTAGAAGACATCACCAGCACCGCAGAAGTTACTCAAATCGCTGACCGTATTCTGGCTGACTGTCAAGTACCCTTGCCGCTCAATGGCCATCAAATTTTCACAAGCATGAGTATCGGTATTGTTCTCAGTAAGAAAGACTATCAGCAAGCTACAGACTTAATTCGTGATGCCGACATTGCCATGTATGAGGCGAAAAGCCGCGGGCGCAATTCCTATCGCTTTTTCGATGTGTCGATGCACACAGAATTTCTCAATCGCCTTACATTAGAAACCGATTTGCGCAAGGCGATTGACCAGCATGAATTTACGATTCACTATCAGCCTATCGTCAAGTTGTCGAATCATCAGCTCATTGGGGTTGAAGCGTTAGTCCGCTGGCAGCATCCAACCCGAGACTTAATTACCCCTGATGAGTTTATTCCAATCGCTGAAGAAACTGGATTTATTCAATATATTGATAGCCGGGTAATCCACCAAGCCTGCCAGCAACTAGCGGATTGGCACAAGCAGTTTCCTCAATTTTCTTCTCTCAAAATCAGCATAAATCTTTCTGCCCAAAATTTGTATAAAGTTAACTTAATTCAAGAAATTGATGAGATTTTAGAAAACACTGGATTAAGCGGAAATTCCGTCATATTAGAAATCACGGAAAGTCTCTTGATCAAAGACATTGAGCAAATTATTGATTTGTTAATGCAGCTGACTGCGAGACAGATTCGAATTAGCATTGACGATTTTGGCACAGGCTACTCTTCTTTAAGCTATCTCCATCGCTTGCCAGCTCATAGTCTCAAGATTGACCGTTCTTTTGTAAGTCAGATGAAGCTAAAAGATCGAAACTATAAGGTTGTCAATACTATTATTAGTTTGGGTCAGCAGCTCGGATTAGATACGATCGCAGAAGGTATTGAAACGCCGCAGCAACTGCAACTCTTGCAGCAACTAGGCTGTCAATTTGGCCAGGGATATCTGTTTTCAAAACCCCTATCAGCCCAGAATGTTGAAACCCGTTTTTTGCAAGGGTATAACGGCCACGGATACCCCTGAAATTCTAGGAACACACCCATACACGGCTGTTCAACACACGAGCGTAGCATTGCTGCCACTCATTTCTTATTCACTGATGAACACAGTCACGTCCTGTATGTCTAACGGTAAAACTCAACGACGGCGGATAAGCTTTGCATCACAGCCGGGCGCTTTTACCCGTCCGTTGCAGCGCAGTGTTAGACCGCTAGTATCTCAGCCACGGCGTGCCGCTTCGATCATAGCGACGTCAATCTTTCCCATCGTCATCATTGCATTGAACGCGCGCTTAGCAGCAGCAGGGTCGGGATCAGCGATCGCTTCTGTCAGCGCCAGCGGCGTGATCTGCCACGACAATCCCCATTTGTCCTTGCACCAGCCACAGTCACTCTCTTGGCCGCCATTACCAACGATTGCATTCCAGTAGCGGTCCGTTTCGGACTGGTCAGCGGTTGCGACCTGAAACGAGAACGCCTCGTTATGCTTAAACGCAGATCCGCCGTTGAGACCGAGACACGAAATACCCATTACGGTGAACGAGACGGTCAACACGTCTCCTTCCTTCCCAGACGGAAAGTCCCCCGGCGCACATTGCACAGCGTCAACCGAAGAGTCTGGAAAGGTAGCAGCGTAAAATCGTGCTGCCGCCTCGGCGCTCCCGTCATACCAAAGGCAAACCCTGTTCTTTGCTATCTTTGTCATGTCGCTTCCCATTGAGATTAGGACTCATGATTGTCTTGAATTCGCCTTTGACACTACTTCGCTGAATGCAAGCCAAACATGTTGCCTTCAGAATCTACAGCAAGAGAAATAAAGCCATATTCGCCAATAGACATTTTAGGCTTTTGGATACGGCCTCCTGCTGCTTCGACTTTAGATTCTTCGACTGCACAATCTTCACATGCAAAATAAATCAAAGTACTATTCCCACCCGCTGTAACGCCTTCCATCTTGACGAGGGCACCGCTAGCACCATACTTCTCCATATCCGAGGGAAATGACAGCATTTCGATACTGTCATCATTCGGATCGCTCAGTACATCCAGGTTCATGCCAAGTACAGATTCATAAAACTGCTTGGCCCTATCCAAATCATCGACATAGATTTCAAACCAGGCTACAGGATTGCTTACCATGATTTTTTCCTCAATGTTGTTATTTTTCCTAAAGCTTGGTGAGGCTGACAGCGCAGTTGCCTGATGTACAGAAAACTGTGCCCGCTCGACTCTTTTATTCATCTACAACCATTTGAAAGCCACCGAAAATCAAGCGGCTTCCATCGAAAGGCATGGGATTATTCTCGTTATTCAGGCGAGAGTCATTCGTGACTTTTTTCATACCAGCGTCTCTTGCTTCTCGTGAGGGCCATGATATCCAAGAAAAGACAACGGTTTCATTGTCCTCACATTGCACTGCCATCGAGAATGATGTTTTTTCTCCAGGCGGGACATCATCTCCCCAACATTCAACTAACCGAGTTGCCCCATGCTCTTTGAATACTACGGCAGCTTCACGGGCATGCTGGATATATGCTTCCTTGTTTGTTGTAGGTACTGCAGCTACAAAGCCTTCAATGTATTTCATCACCATCTCCTGAAAGACATGATTTAGCTTGATATCGTCTTGTTTCCTTGGAGCTAATAGCACGGAGAGAACACCCACGCAACGCATAGAGCGTCCGAGCAGATATAACATGCCAACCCCATATAGAACAAGAGTACTATAAGGCAAGAGGTCTGTCCACCTAATCACCCGTAAAGATTTGTAAGAGAAGGTGTAAACTCTTCAGTGGTCGGAGTTTTGCGCAGGAATCTGTCCGCTGCCACGCAGGGTTACCTGTCGGCACTACTCCAGACACTGAAAACCTCTTTCATTTTTCAGCTTGCCATCAAAACTCCAGGTCTCTGTGCAGCCTGCCTGCCAAGAGACAGCCCCGATCAGATAATCAGAAAAATCAGCCTTGCCTTGCTTATATCGCTGTAAGGCTTGGTCAACTGTTGAACGATTTTCAAACTCAAAGGCTGCACTGTGCAATATCGCCTCTAGGACATTGATGATATCAGCTTTACGAAAGCCGTAGATTGCCCCTTTGAGCACCCAAACTACCTCACACAGAACGATATTGGTGATGAAGCAAGGTTGATTACGTTGAATCACGGTAACGGCTTGTTGCCATTGCTGCTCATCGTCTCTGGTGAGATATCGAGCAAGGATGTTGGTATCAAGTCCAATCATTCGTACCCTCGAAGATGGCTATTTCCATGTCCTCAAGGGAGGCTCGTTGCATACCGGGTCGATGGAGGATGCCGGATAACGTTTCTACGGCAACATTGAGAGGGAAAATTTTGACTTGACCGTCTTCATCAATGACAAACTCGACTCGACTACCACTAACCAGCCTGAGATGCTCCCGAATTTCTTCAGGCAAGGTAATTTGTCCGGTATCTGTCACTGTTGTACTGAACATAGCTAAAACGGCTATAAGTAGCTAACACTATTATTTTAACCGAGTCGATTAAAACATTCTAAAAGTTGTATCCGATCAGATTGGGATAGGGATCATTAGATATCGCCCTAACTAAATTTCTCCAATGAAGAATTTTCAGGTTATGAGCTGCTGCGAGAGGCCACTAATCCTTAAGGCCAAATTGAGTGTGGAGCATCTGTCTCAACACACTACTACTGCGCTCTACAAAATCATCCTCTGTTTCACGCTCTGATGGTACACCAATACGGTCGCTAAACTTAGAGATAAACCCTTCGTCGCTTACTACGCTAGAAACCTTCTCCGAAAATTCCTGTTTTTTGTCAATTGGAACGCTTACTGGTGTCAAAAGGTTACTAACGGCTACGGTCAGAGCGGTTTCGATAGCTGACAGTGAAGTATTAGAAGCTGATAAAGCCTTGGTCGATGAATCCTCCGCTCTATCCATAAACTCTTCAAAGCTACTCATTGCAATTCCTCAGTGCTCTCGTTTATCTTTCCATTCTCTATAAAAAGCACGAAGTAGTTCCTCGAATGCTTTGATAACCGTATCGATAGTCTTACGCTTCGTTTTTTCGTCTAAGCGATCCCATAGTTTACGAAACCACGAAATCACGCCAAGCAGAAAATCAGTTACCATCGCTTACTCCGTCAGTAACCTCATGGTGATGCCCTAGAATTATTTTGATGTCAGTTTACCCATGAATAGCTGATAAACACTTCTATGAGCAAGAACTTAGGCAGCTAACGTTCCCAGCTAGCGGCAGCACGTAGCCTTGAACTCAGCAACAGCGGCTTTCGTCCGTCCGCTGCGTTGGGGTTGTTATTACTCCGGCGAATAAATAGAAGCGATATAATGGAGGGGAGAGAACAATAGGGATAAGGAGATGGAAAAGCCAGATGGCAGACACCTCTCGATAGAGGCGCAAAATTATCTTCGCCAGCAGGCGATACGGCTGCGAGAGCAAGGTAAACGGGTGTGTGACATAAGCGAATACTTAGGGGTCAATCGCAGCACCGTTGGCAAGTGGTGGGGTCAGTATAAAAGCTCAGGGACAAAGGCCGCTCAGCCAACAACGGCGAGGCCGCCAGTTGGGCGAAGGTCAAACCCTCAGCGCCGCTGCTCAAAGTGAAGTCGAAAGCGCATTACACGACGAGCCAGAAGACTATGGCATCGACAGTGCGCTGTGGACACGCAGAGCAGTGCAAGCAGTCATTGAGCAACTCTGCGATGTAAAAATGCCGATTCGTACGGTGGGTGACTATCTCAAGCGTTGGGGCTATAGTCCTCAGCGACCGCTGAAGCGAGCCTATGAGCAAGACCCGGTTGCGGTTGAACGATGGCTAGCTAATGAGTATCCGGCAATCGAAAAACGGGCTAAAGCAGAAGGTGCGACGATTCATTGGGAAGATGAGTCCGGGCTGCGCTCCGATGAACAGGGCTGACGGGGCTATTCACTGATCGGGCAGACGCCTGAGATTCACACGAGTGCGCGCCAGCGAGTGCGCGTCAACTACATTGCGACCCTCTCACCGCAAGGCAAGGTTCGCTTCATGCTATACACCAGCAGCTTCATAGGCGAGGTCTATCTGCGGTTTCTCGAATGGCTGATACGCCCATCCGATCACAAAGTTTTTCTCATCGCAGACCGTCATCCGGTTCATTTCAGAAAGCTGGTGCAGCAATGGCTCGAAGCACACTCAGCTCAAATTGAAGTGTTCTATCTGCTGCCCTATTCACCGCAGCTCAATCCCGTGGAATATCTCAATAACGACGTTAAGCAGCAGATGCATGATAAACCACCGACTCGCAACCTGGAGGAACTGAAGTATAGAGTCTCGTCTAGTCTAAGACAGATACAGAACTTACCAGCCAGGGTGAGAAACTATTTTCACCATCCCGACATTGCTTATGCCGCCGTCTGATATGCAGCCTATTTTATTGCCGGATTAATAGGAGGCGGTATGTGCTAGTGATTGCTTCTCATACAAACTATCTCGTAGCTTTGCGAAACGTTTTGCGAAAAACTGAGATATGTTTCAATCCTCTATATAGAGTTACAATATCAAAATCTCCCATTGGTGGCATTTGTCTAGGTGCAGGTACTGAACTGGATATTGGGCTTCTGACCTGAATATTGTTTATATACTTTGCAGCCTTACTGTCAAGCCAAGCAGCAGAAGTGTCAAATACAACGGTTGAAGTGTGTAACCTTTCGGTAATTTTGCAAAAGTTCAGTAATTGCTTTGATTTAAGAGCAGCCGTTGGCTTGAAAGTGTCTTTCTTCGAGGTAAAGAGATCATGAATTCCCAAGAAATCTTTAACCGAGTTAATAATAAGAGCTTGAAGCACCTTGCTGTTCAACTGTGAAATATTGACAGGAATTAGAACAATCCCCTTGCTTTGGCATTCGGTCAGCTTAAATAAATCTTTTTCTTGAGTTTTTGAATCAGTGTAATGGTGTTCTCCTTGAAACTCAAAAGCTAGTTTAAAGGTTTCAAAGAAGACATCTATTTCCAAAGCCGCTGAAGTTTTAGGATTAATAAGAAATGGTGGATTAGCTTGTAGTTCTCTATTTACCTCGCTGATGGTTGCAGTAATGAACAGATCTAGATACAGGACAAATAATGTCTCCCCATAGGAAGCACATTGACCATCATAATTACCTTTTCGCTTAGACTCTAAGCAATTGATCAAATATTCATTAAGCACGTTCTTGTATTCGAGAAAATCAAAGGCAGGTGCTTTTTTCTGCCTCATGTCCTCCATAAATCCTGTTATGAGTCGACCTAAATGTGAAACTTCTGATAAAGAGTTTGTAGAACTATACTCTTTACGTGTTAGAGATCGAGTTTTATGAGTCAACTTATTAAACTTTTGTTGAAATCTTGAGTAATAATCTGTATTTGTTAAAGAGCTTAAATATTGCTGATTACGATTTTTGATAATTGCCGTTATTCGATTGCGTTGTGGTTTATCCATAACGACTACTTGTACACTCATTTAGTAATTGATCCAAGACTTAATTATCTTAACGCCAACACATTTTATATGGGCACTGTCCTAACCGGGATCTGAGCCGCCTAACTATTAATCAGAAGGAAAGTTCCCACCTAAGGTTCTAATACAGAATCTTAGGTGAAAATATTTCAGCCTAAGCTCCTTTCAGGGGTAAATATAAGTGAAATTACGTCCGCAGCATGAGATCCCTGTATGGGTAAATAGGCGAAGTCTTTCAGTATAACCATCCCTACGTTTTAGGTTGCATCTGCTTGAAGTTTATTTATCGTCTCTTTTCAGGTGCTGCACCTAGATGTCTGAAAGGTGAGGTTTTTGGGCTATTGGTTTTGAAGCGATCGCTTGACGTCAGCTCAAAATCAGCCTATCTTCAGTAACTATGGTTGTGATGCCAATCACAATTCTGTTCCTACAGGACTCAATTTGTCTTCAGCGCCATCGGCAGGTGCGATCAACACCGTACCGACGGCTGACCCAGAGGATTGCCAGAGAATCCCGTGGGCTAAGGATAAGCGTACCTTAGCTGCCGCGATTTTCACCACAGCTTCTGCGGGCGAGCTAAGGACGATTTGAGTTCTGGTTTCCTACCCAAATCTATACCCGGAGACCAGATCTCATGACTATCCCTTGCATTACGGGCGCTCAAGCGTCCACAGATTCTGTTGCTCAAGCTGTTGAAGAAAGCTTAGGCAAGAGCGTGGATGAAAACTGTCCGCCACCGCCAGCCAATGGAGCGACTAGCAAACCGACGAATGGCGATCGCGAAAGCGTGCGTCATCTGGTCTTTGGCTCGCTGGGTGCCGTCCGCGCTACCATTCACCATTTGCACAGTCTCAGTTACGCCGAGCCTAACGACTGGAGCCCGCCCATCTCAACCAACAGATCCAATGAAGTCATGGCAATCCTGACTAAACGGATTCAGCTGAGCGAGTAAGCTGCGGTGCGATCGCCCGCCACACAAGCAGGCATCAACCGCCTGTTTTAGCGGATTGTCTTAGCGGACTGCTTAGCGGACTGTCTTAGCGGTGCGACGGGTGCGTGAAAGGGCGATCGCACCCCCACCTACAAGCATCAGACCCAATGCATTAGCGGGTTCTGGAACTTCTTGAGCGCCGCCCGATGTGGGCTCATCACCCTTTAGCTTTTTGTCAGCTAGCGTATCGAGAGCGAGCTGAGCAATGAGGCTGTGAGTAGCCGTTGTCGGATGGACATTGTCCCAAAATAGAAACTCATCTGGGTTATCGCAGATGCCTTCAAACACAAACCCCGGCTGAAAATTGGTCAGGCAGGCATCGTCAATATTGCTAAAGCCAAACTCTGCGGGGTTATTGGTAACTGCTGAAAATAGGCTCTCTAGATCGAGCTGCGTAATGTGAGCACCAGAGGCCGCTTCGAGCGCGGCGAGCTTTTGCGCCAAGAGCTGATTATGCTGTTGTGAGAAGTCTGTTAGGAGTGAAGAGCTTTGCGGATTGATCTGATCGAGAAAATCGGCGAAGGGTGCTGCACCGACATCAGGTAAGTTTGCGATGAGTAGTTCTTGAGCGCCTGCACCAATCATCGCGGCGGCAGCATTCACCAAATTGTCGGTTATCTGATCAGGCAGCAGCTCAAATGGGACGGGTGAGGACTTGAAAATTGCCTCGTTGTAGTCGTTGCCGCCCGCTAATAAGATATGCAGCGTGTCGGCATCGGGCGGGGCGATCGCACTCACTGCCCCAAACGCTTCAATCTGCTGCTGCAGCCCTGGTAACGGTGGTCCACCGACATTAACATCCGAACTCAGCGCACCCCCAAAGGCAAAGTTTATACCGTCAACAGGAGCAGCGATGGTGCCGTCGAAAATGCCTGGAGAAATGGCTGTAAACAGAGTCGGAGAAAGCTGCAATTCGCTTGCGAGCGCTTCTACCCAGATAGGTCCATTGGAGAGCTTTTGATCGTAAGGCGGAGAGGGCGGTAGGCCCGTGAGATTAAACAAATTGCCAGCATCTACTAAGCTATCGCCAAAAATGTTGAGCCCTGTGTAGTCTTTGGCCACGGCCTCCAGCGGCAGCAGAAAAGAGAGCGCAGCCGCTCCTGCAACGAAACGACCAATTAGCATAGGGGCAGGGCAGCCAAACGTATTCATGGCGGTATCTTCCTAAAATTTATCCGGTTTTAAAGCTGACTTGTGAAACTTGTTAATCTCTACAGCACTGGCGCTTTTCAGTTCATAGTAAGTAAGTTTTTGGTAAATTCAAGTATTAGCCGCACTAATCTTCATGAAGCTAGTGAAGATTCCATGTAGGGTTAATGAAGTGTCTAAAAAGGCGACGGCATGCTGTTGTCATTTTCAGCAATGGACATGCCCGCTAGCTCATATTTCGCGATCCTCCATGCTATTAACCGACCACTAACATCTGCGCTGTAGAAATAGTTTTCAGGTGAGCTGCCGAAGCGCACCGCACTAATGGGCGCGTCGTGTCCCTCTAGTTCAAACACAATTTTGCCAGCGCCGTTGTTCGCAAGCAAATCGAGAATATAAACCTTGTTGTTCTGACAACCCAGTGCTAAGTAGCGCCCCGAGTCGCTGAACGAGAGGGCATTAATCACATCTGGATAGGACTCTGCTGAGAGGAGATGGCGCTGATTGCTGTAGATTTTTAGCTGTCGGCCGTTAGTCACGGCGAGCTTGTAGCCGCTGGGATTGAACTGTACCAGGTTGGCACTGGGTGTAAACGGTAAGCTGAGCACAGGACTGAACCTGGCGCTTTGCGGAGCGAGCGGGTGATCCCATAGGCTGACGCCGCTGCTGCGACTGGCGATCGCTAGCTGACCTTGAGCACTAATCGCAACAGATCGCACGCTTCCAAAGCGAGAGCCAGTATTGGAATCACTGAGCTGAACAAGTTCTCGGAGCAGATCGCCTCTGAAGTTGAACAGTCGAACGGCATTATCGCCTGTGGCAGTGGCGATGTATTGACCAGCCGGATCTACCGCCAGGGCTTCAACACCGCCGCCGCGCGCCGGGAAAACAGCGAGCGTCTGGAGAGAGAAGCTAGTCACGCGAATCGTACCGCCAAAGGTAGCGCTGATAAACTGTGGCCGACTCGGATGAAAGGCAACGCTACTGACTCGACCGCGATCGCCCACATACGCCGGGTCCACTGGGTCGCCATTCGCGCGCCAAAGCCGGACGGTGGTGTCATTACCGGCGGTTGCTACCATGACATCACCTGTCTCGCTGCGCTCAGCCGTTGCGATGGCAATATCATTGATGCGCCACTGATGTCGCGTATGGGCGCTATGTAGCCTGATTCGGCGAATTGGCTTAATCGGATTTTCTAATCGCGCTTTGCTGAGGGCATGCCAGGTGCTTGGGCCAACCACTGCATCTGCTGTAATTCCCATATGCGCTTGAAACTGCGTCACGCTGCGCTGAGTGCGATCGCCAAACCGCCCATCGACCACAGCAGGACCGAAGCTGGCCACGCGCAAAGTCTCCTGCACGAGCTTGACCGCTGGATGGGCGCTGCCTAGCTGCAGCGTTGGCATGTTGACCGGAGTGCCTGTATAGAGTGCGAACCAGGTTTGCGGACCCACTCTGCCATCTTCTTTGAGAAACATTCGGTACTGAAAAAGCCTGACCGCGTAGTCCGTCCGGCTCTCGAAGAGACCACCCGTCACCAAAGGGGTCACATACTGGCCTAAGAGCGCTTGCAGCTCTGTGACATCAGTATGGGTCGAGCCGAGCATAAGAGTAGGCTTTTTTAACCGATTGACTTGCACGTTGACGGGAGCATTTTTCACAACGGTATTTTTCGCGGTGGCATTTATAGCTCCTGTAGATACAGCGCGGCGCGTAACAGCTTCCATAAGGCTTCTCCCATTATTCAAAGAGAGCAGAATTAGTTTCATCGTTCAAAAAATGGAGACTTTTCTGCGGGTGTATGCCATCACTGTGGCAAGAGAAGGGGAAGAAGTCGGAAAGAAAATTCCCCAGACGAAAGCTCAACGTAGACTGTCAATAAAAAAGGCAGAGAATACGATTGAGCGCTCCTCTGCCTTTGCAAACCGGTTTGTCTTCAAATGGTCACCGTATCGCTAGCTAGCCCAGTGATAGGAAATGTCGTAAGTCGCATTGTGACCTTTGAAGCGAACTACCTGAACAGCAGAGCTGCGGCTATAAGCAACCAGCTTCGGCTCAAAAATGTCATCTTTACGCGCTGACTTGTACCAGGAAACGAACACATCTTTGGCTAGCTTCAAGCCTTCTTTGATCACCATCGCCCAGATTTCAGATTCCAAATCGCTTTCACCAGCGCCTGCACCTACGTTCTTCTTCGCTTGGTTAGCAGCTTTCACCAGCATTGTCTGGTTTTGCTTTACCAGATCATCTAGGAAGCCCTGCATTTGTTTACCAGAATCTTTCTCTACCAGTACCAAAATGACCGCAGAAGGAGCGCTCTGAGAGAACGCCGTAAACTGACGACTGGGGCGATAGGTTTTCTTGTCTCTATCGTCGAAGCCACCTACTTTGAAATAAGGAATTTTGGTAGCACCAGTCGTGCTGATAGCCACGCCGCCCAGATAGATGTCATCTTCGCCGCGTTCGGTGATCCAGTTACCGCCCGTTTCATCAATGCAATAAACCTGGTCGAGCTGAAAGCTGTGTCTGCCACTAGCTTTCGCCA
>JBAUIB010000118.1:0-5728 GCA_049680585.1 Phormidesmis sp. | reverse complement strand
GTCGTGTACATGTTCGGCAAGTGTAGGGGAGAGCGATCGCGCCCAACTATCCACCCCTTTATCCCTCTGCCAATCACGCCGCACCGTCTCATAGGCCGCCAGATACAGCGGCGTGATATGAAATCCTTTGAGCGTGTCGGTCAGCTTATCGGCGCTCAGTGTCGCGATTAGGCGGTGAAACATCGCTAAGGCAAAGCCGACTTCTTTGGCTTGGGCTACGCTTTCAACCCTTTCTAGGACATGGGCACCTGCGATGAAGCTAATGGCCCGCCAGTACTCGCCTGCTGCATCAATCCAGTAGTGCTGACCCTGATGGGTCGGTAAAATGTGAGGCGTTTCCCAGCGGCGTGAGCGCTCAGCAGACTGATGAGACAGGTGCTCGTTGAGTGCGACGATATTGTGAATTACCTGCTCAGGCTGGTGAAATACCTGAGCGTTAATGCGCTGTAGGACAAATTGCTCACCGCCGGCAGCTGTCACTAGAAAGGTGCTGTTGATATTGCCATTGCCTAGTGGCACGGCTGATCGCACAGGGCCCTGCCTAGCAAACTGGGCGGCAATCTCCAGCAAACGCTCATTCTCAGTCGAAAATTTCGGACCTTCCACGACGGCGATCTCAAGTCAACAGGTTTGTTATTTCGGTCGGTTTTCTATGGCGAGCTTTCTACAGCGAGCTGGAATTCAGACTTTCTGCCTCTTCGGGTGTCTGCGGAATGTGGATGCCGCATTCTTGCTTGAGGCCGTTGAAGCGGGTGGCGCGCCCGTCGGTATCGTCTGCTGTTAGCGGCCGGCTCGAGTGCCAGTCACCGACACTGACATAGCCCTGTTCAAAAAATGGGTGATAGGGTAAATCATTCGCCTGCAAGTAGTCGTAGACGTCTTTACTACTCCAGTGCAAAATGGGCAGTAACTTGTAGCAATTGTCTTGCACCCCAATTCGATCAAGCGTTTTGCGATGATCGGTTTGCTTGGCTCGTAGTCCGCTGAGCCAGGCGATCGCGCCCAACTCTTCTAGCGCCCGCTGCATCGGCTCTACCTTCCGAATGCTGTCGTATTGGTTAAAGGCTTCGAGCGTGCCCTCTTCCCAGAGCCTGCCATAGAGCGCTTCCATGTGAGCCGGACTCAGCGGCGACTGATATACCTTTAGGTTGAGGGAGAGGCGATCACTCAACTGCTCAGCAAAGCGATAGGTTTCTGCTGGTAAATAGCCTGTATCGACCCAAATGACCGGTATATCAGGAACTACGCGGGTCACCAAATTCAGCATGACTGCCGACTGAATGCCAAAGCTAGTGCTCATTACCAGCTTTTGAGAAAACGTCTGATATCCCCATTCAATTAGCTCGCTCGCGTTCGCCTGATCAAAGGTTTGATTCAGCGATTTGAGCTCTAGATGAGGGACAAGGTCCGGCTTCGATGCTGGTGAATTAAGGGATGAATCAACGGACTGAAGGCTAGATAACACACTGGTCATAGGAAAGAGTCCTGCTCCTATTTATAGTTTGGGTCCCACACTGTTGATTGTTTGTGGTGCCTACTACATCAGCAATCGGATAACGCTATATAGCGTTTGTCACTTGGCTTGAATACATTTTTTCTGGCAAAAGCCTTACATGACAACGGGCCAAGTGACTCGCGGTGTACGAATGCATCCGCACACCGCTATATGCAAGCCTACAGCTTCCCACGTTCGGCTAGCGAATATCAAATCTGGGGATGATTCTCTCCCTACATTTCCCTAGTCTTGCTTATTCTAAATCGACGGGTTTGCGTAGCGCCTTGAGCTGCGATCGCTGGGTTTTACGGTCGAGCCTGCGCCGCTGCGATCCCTTTGTGGGCTTGGTCATGCGCCGCTTCTTTGGTACGACGGTTATCGCTTTGATCATTTGCTGGAGGCGATCGGTCGCGGCTTCTCGGTTGCGTTCTTGTGAGCGATGCTGCTGTGACTTGATCACGATTACGCCGTCTTTAGTCAGCCTTTTATCGCGCAGCGCCAGCAACCGCCGCTTGTAAAAATCCGGCAAGGATGAGGCCGCGATGTCGAAACGCAAATGCACCGCCGTGGCTACCTTATTCACATTCTGCCCGCCAGCGCCTTGCGAGCGGACAGCGCTCATCTCAATCTCACTGTCGGGGATAGATACACTGTTTGAGATTTTTAGCATGGTGCGTTGGCAGGCGCGTCAGGAATGTGAGGGTTATTTGACGATTAGAGATTTGATGGCGGGGCGGTCTGGTTTTGCGGCCTTTTAGACTGTAGCCCTTCAAGCTGTAGTTTCTCAAACTGTTGCCAGCACAGATACAGCGCCCTGGGCACATGAAAGCAGCCCTTCCACTTGCCACCTTTGAGCGGCAGCAAAACCTCTCCTTGGCGGTTGAGGTAGCCATACCACTCCCCTTGCCCTGGATCGCTAAAGTGCCCCCAGGCGTAGTCATGGACCTTCTGATACCAGCGCCAGCAGGCGTCGCGTCCGGTTAAGCGGTAGGCCATTGCCAATGCCACCAGGGTTTCTAAATGCACCCACCAGAGCTTTTGGTCCCACTCTAGCTGCTGCGGTGGATGGCCTTTGGCGTCCATAAAATAATAGAGGCCCCCATAGCGCTCGTCCCAGGCGAAGTCGAGAATGCTGAGAATGACATCACAGGCTTGATTGATGAGCGCTGCGCTATTTAGAGTCGTACTGGGTTGCGCTGAGCTGTTTTCACCAATGGCAAATGAGAGATGAGGGTGGCTCTGGGCGATCGCCATCATAAACCACATAGCCTCAATGCCATGTCCAGGGTTGATCAGCCGCCCTTCATAGCAGTCTACAGGCGTACCGTCGGGCGCAACATGTTCGTAGAGCAGCAGGCGATCGCGATCTAAAAAGTCACCCATCACCTCGCTGACGGTCTGCAAGAGCACGGCATTGAGCTGATCGCCTGTCAGCAGCCAGTCCGTTTCTAGCGATAGGTTGGCCAGAATCATTGGTACGGCTAGAGACTTGAGCGATCGCGTGCCTGGATACGCCTTGTTGTATGGCCCCTTCGGATTTTCCTGGCGGCGCAGCACGTTGCCGTAAGCCTGACGGGCGATCGCTTTAGCACTGTACGCCTGAGCGGTTTGCTGATCGCCCTGATTAGCGCAGGCCAGCGCATACTGACTGAACGCCATCGCCGCAAAGCAATCTGAAAAAATGTTGTAAGGCTGGATCAGTGGCTGACCGGCTTGGTTCAGTGAAAAATACCAGTTTCCGGTCTCATCTCGCCCATGCCGCGCCAAAAAATCTGCCCCGCCTTTAGCCACCGTCAGCCAGCTTTCTCTCTTTTCTAGCTGGTTGTAGAGCATCGAAAACGTCCACACTTGCCGGGCCTGTAGCCAAATAAATTTGTCAGTGTCATAGATACTGCCATCGCTGGCTAGGCAGGTAAAGTATCCCCCTCGCTGTGAGTCAATCGAGTGATTTTCCCAAAACGGAATCACATCTTCTAGCAGCTTTGTCCGGTAGAGAGCAGCCAAGGCCGCAAAATCAAAACTCATGCTCAAACGTTACCTTTGTGTTTAAGAGCCACATCCTTTGTCACGCGAGGATCTTACGCTGTCAATGATGTGGCATCGTTCTATTATCCATACGGGCGGATTCCCGGAGCTAGCTGCGGATCGCTGTATAAGTGTCTAACAAAAGGTGTTTGGACTAGCGATGTATCCAGCGACGTGTACCCAGCGGCGCATCGCTAGCTACTGACAGCCGCAACGACGTGTTCCCCATTTGGATTCGGCCTCCATGCAACCTCACTCGGACGCCCAAGCTGCTTCTAGCTCTATTGCCGCTCAGCCGACTAGCCTACCGCCGACTCATCACTGGCGTCGTTCGGGTGCGTTTACAGGGGCTGCTGCCGTCGCTTCAGCTGGAATCGTGCTGCCCTTAGTGAGTGAGAGCGCATCCGCCTACGACATCGCAGAAGGCTCCCAGATCGGCATTTCACAGCGTCAAGCCAGGCCAGAGGCTGCCACAGACGCCGCCACAAAAGCTGCAAACCAGCGACAGCGAGTTACGCCCCAAGTGACTCAGACCGGTCGCGGCGCCAATCGTGCCAGCAATACCGCCGCCAGCAATACCACCGCTGCCAGCAATTCCGGCTCATCCGCCGCTTTAATTGACAGAGATGCAGACGGTAATTGGACGCTATCTTATCAGGCCCAAGCGCAAAACACCGGTCAAAACATAGCTCAAAATACGGCTCAAAACGTTCAAGGGCTGGTCGCTCAGCTGGTCGATGAGACGGCGCGCAGCCAGCAGTCCTGTGCGAGCGCTGATTGCTTGGGACAACAGCACATTGATACAAAGCTGCCGGTTGCCCATCGCCAGGTGCAGGAAATTCAAGCAAAGATACGGGCGTTCGAGGCGCAGCATGCTCAGCAAGATATGGCGGCTTATCAAAAGGTGCTGAACAGCCGCCTGAGCGAAATAGACCAGCAGCAGATTCAGCTGACCGGCAATATGGGTCAAACCCAACGCTATATCGATCAGCTCAGAATGCGGCTGGCGACGGTAGGGGCTGATCCGAACTTTGCCCAACAGATAATTGCTCAAGATACGACGTATCAAACAGCGTGGGTCCGTTTGCAGCGCTCAGAAGAAAACTTGCTCAAGGAGTTTAGCCAAGCCAATATTGATGCGACCGCTCTCAATGCAATTTATAAAGATTACAAGCACCATCAGCAAGTGCTCCAGAGAGCCGCGCAAGAAGCGTTGAGCAGCTACATCTATACTTCAGATACGGCCCAGCTCCCACGATTTGTTTCGCAGGCACCCGCAGCGCTCAACACGATGCAAGAACTGGTGGTGTCCACGCACGAATATCAGGTGCAGCAGCTGCGCCAAAGCACGATCAGCTCGATTAAGCAGCGTTTGCAAGGGCGCAAAAACCAGCTAGTCAATAATCTGGACGAATACGAAGCGCTACAGCGCGAGCTCACGGTGGCGCAGCAGCTGGTTACCGAATATGAAGAACAGCGTGTCCGCATCGATGCGAGACAATCCGCCGATGCTCAGCCAGCCGCTCAGATCGGGCAGAGTGACTCCTTAGACAACGACTCCACCTTCGAGCTCGCGCAGCTACTCTCGCAGCGGCTAGAAGATGGAAGTCTTGGCAAAATGTTGCTGGGTATTGTCGTGACCGCTGGTGCGATCGCGGCTGTCACTGTCCGTAGACGTCAGCGGACGATTGCCGGGCGATCGCCCATCCTGAGTATCCAGCCCACCCCTGGCTCAACTATTTCTGGCTCAACTGTTTCTGGCTCAACGGCGATGCCAACTCTAACCCCAGCGCTCAAGCCAACTCTGGCACCCCGGATGCTGATGCCAGGACAGACACTCCCCATCGATCTAGCGCCTGTCCCGTCTAGCCCTTATGGTGATGCCATGGCGAATAGCAGCATTGCTCTGTTTGGTGCTGAAATCGGGGATCTGCAGATTGAAGCGATGAGCCGCGAGCTCGACTATGCCCTAAGCGGGATAGCCCCTGATAGCATTGCTCAAGCGCTAGCAGATACCCCTACCCTGATCACAACAGAATCGACCTTTTCCCAAGAGGTAACTGCTCGCCAAGAGATAGACCCGGTTCAGCTGCCTTTGAACGATGTTGACATCTTTGCCGAACATGCTGTTCGCTGGGTGATCAAAGATTTGGGACTAGCGGCAGCGACCGCCAACCTCAATAGCATCGAGCCCAGCAGCCCTCACCC
>JBAUIB010000117.1:0-2997 GCA_049680585.1 Phormidesmis sp. | reverse complement strand
ACCGAAGTTGTTCAAGTAAAAGAAGAGATTCAAACTAAGCTCAGCGCGCTCACCGCTGAAGCTGAAAATGAGAAACAGCAGATCATGAAAGAGCTGGGCCGGGTGACACCGGAGTATGTTGCAGGCTCCTTTATGAGCAGCGCCCAAACTCAGATCGCCGATCTTTCTGAGCAGGTAGGCAGGCTCAAGGACAACCGACCTGAGCTGTTTCTCACCGCCGATGAATTCATTGCCGAAGGCGATCAGCAGCTAGAAAACAAGCAGTTCGATGCTGCGCTCAGCGCCTATGATCGCGCTCTGGAAGTGCAGCCGAGCAATGCCGCGCTATGGTTTAACCGCAGCCGGGCGCTGAGCGAACTGGGCAAAAAAGAAGAGGCCCTAGCTGCCCTCAGCGAAGTGACAAAGCTAACGCCAGACAACAGTGATGCCTGGTATCAAAGTGGGCTATTGCTGCGCGAACAGCGGCGCTATGAAGAGGCGCTCAGTGCCTTTGATACCGTCATCGAAGCCGAGCCAACCGACGCCAAAGCCTGGCTAAATCGGGGCATGGTGCTGAGCCGATTGCGCAAACGAGAAGAGGCGATCGCTGCTTTTGATCGGGCCCTCGATATCAACCCTGACTACCACGAAGCCTGGGTCAACCGGGGCGTGGCGTTCGGTATTCTGCAAGCCCACGAAAAAGCCTTCGAATCGTTTGATAAGGCTGTGGCTTTGCAGGCCAATGACGCGGTTGCTTGGCTCAATCGCGGTCTGGCGCTGAGCGAACTTGACCGCTATGAAGAAGCCGTCGCCTCTTTCGATAAGGCCATTCGCTTTAATCCTAAGCTGGTCAAAGCCTGGGATAACCGGGGCTACGTCTTGCTCAAGCTCGGTCGTGACAGAGATGCCCTCAGAAGCTTTGACAAGGCGATCGCCGCCAATCCCAACTATGCCAAAGCCTACTACAACCGCGCCCTTTGCTACGCCCTCCAGCGCGACAATGACTTAGCCTTAGAAAACCTCCAGCAGGCCGTTCGCCTAGAGCCTAGCTATAAGCAAGAAGCACTCGCCGACGAAATCTTTGAAGATATCTGGAGCGACGACTGGTTTAAAGAGCTAGTCGGCCAGTAAAGCTATAGTCAGTGACGCTAGAGCTCGATGAGCCCAGGCGGGGGCGTAATTTCGATGCGGCCTGTAGAGATATTAACCACCGGAACAATCTCTTCTACAAAGGGAACGAGTAGGGTTTTAGGCGCTTTTTTCTTGTCCTTTTTTCTTTTTTGTCGGCGTAGCTTCTGCACGGCTTTAGCGCGCATGGAAGCATGTTCTGCTTCGATCTGTTTTTCTTCAGAGGGTGTTTCACCATTTTCTGAAGCGGTCTTGTTTTGCTCGACTAGCGTAACCTCCAACAGATCGTGGCCAGTGGTGAAAACGTTGGTAACCGTGCCTAGCCGGCTGTCGCCCTTCTGCACAAAAACCGCTAGCCCAATTAGATCGGCCACATGAAACTCACCGGGCTCTAGTGAAAGGCGATCGCTCGCCTCAACCAACAGCTCAGCGCCCCGCAAAGCCTCTGAGTGATCGCGATCGCTCACACCTGCAAGCTTCACCAGATAGTAGTTTTTCCCTTCTATAAAGCGGCCACTGAGTAGACGAACTTGAACAGGATCGGCTCCGTTTTTTCGCAGCCAGCGATCGCCCGGCTCCACAAACCGCTCAGGAAAGTCGCTCTCCGGCTTCACTTTCACAGATCCATCTAAGCCATGAGCCCCGACAATCCGTCCGATCAGTAGCCAATTATCGTCCGCCATTTTTACTTCTGCCATCTCTATGCAGTCGCCATCACAGGCTGAGCCGAATACACCTTGTCTGTCAGCGTCGCCAAATGCTTCAGCGCCGTGACGATCTGATCTTCTGTGGCCGTTAGGCTAATGCGGAAGCACTGACGCATGTGAGGCCAGTCTTCGCCATCCAGCCCTGGGAAGAAAGGACTGCCCGGAACAATAATCACGCCATAGCGTTTGAGCTCGTTGTAAAACGCCCAGTCAGTCATGGGCAACTGGTCAAACCAGAGCCACGCAAAGATTGCGCCTTCGCCTCGGTGCAAGCGCCAGGGCACAGCGTTGGGCATGTGCTGGCTAAGCGTCTCTTCTAGGACGGCAAACTTGTTTTGATAGTGGGGCCGAATCACCGTTTCGGCGATGTTGGCGAGGGCTCCACTGCGAATGGCTCTAGCAGCGATCGCCTGACCATAGCGACTAGAGTGAATGCAAAGGTTCGTCTGAAAAGCTTCAAGAATTTGAATAATCTTCTCATCGCCAATCGCAATCCCCACCCGCTCACCGGGCAAACCGGCCTTAGACAGGCTGATGCAGTGGACGACATTCGGGCCAAAGACTGGCGTCATCTCCGTGAAATTCAGCGCTGGGAACGGCGGGGCATAGGCAGAATCGACAAAAACCGGAACGTTGTGAGGCGCGGCCAAGTCGATAATGCTCTGCACTTCATCGCCTGTGATTACGTTCCCAGTGGGGTTGCAGGGGCGAGAGAACAGCACAAAGCCGGTGTTGCGATTGATTTCTAGCTGGTCGAAATCGGGGCGGTATTTAAAGGAGTGAGGATCGCTGCCGAGTTCGATAAATGGACGGTAGGCTTTGACCGCCTCGGGGTAGAGAGTGACGCCGCCATAGCCCGTATAGTCAGGGCTGAGCGGGAGCACGATGTCCTTGAGTTGGCCATCCGTGTTGTAGCCGCCGAGAGCATTGGCTGCTAAGAAGTAGAGGTTTTGGCTACCGGGCGTGATCAGAATATTTCGCGAGCTGAGGGACAGGCCATAGCGCTGATTAAAATCGTCGCGCACCGCTTCAATGAAGGGTTCGTAGCCTTGGCTGGCCCCATAGCGGCAGACGACTTCGCCATATTCTGAGCTGGCTAGCAGATCAGCGGTACAGTCGCGCCAGAGCTGCTCAACCTCAGGCAGAATCACCGGATTACCCGCACTGAGGTTGATGAATTCTT
>JBAUIB010000116.1:0-4589 GCA_049680585.1 Phormidesmis sp. | reverse complement strand
GCATTCGCTGCAATACCTGCGATGGCTTCCCCTGCTTTATCGATGCTAAGTCTGACGCGGATGTGAACTGCATTCGCCCGACAATGGGCAACGCCAACGTGCGGCTGATCACAGAAGCCAAAGTCAACCGACTGCACACCAGCGAATCGGGCAAAGAGATCACAGGCGTGGAAGCTGAGATCGGCGGCGAATCGCAAACCTTTACTGGCGACATCGTGGTAGTCGCTTGCGGCGCGGTTAATTCTGCGGTGCTGCTGCTAAATTCTGCTAATGAGCAGCATCCCCAAGGGCTAGCGAACAGCTCCGATCAGGTCGGCCGCAACTTCATGAAGCACCTAGCGGCAGCGATTGTGGGCCTTACGCTCAAAGAAAACCACAGCGTATTTCAAAAGACGCTGGCGATCAACGATTACTACTGGGGCGAACCCGGCTTTAAGTATCCAATGGGGCATGTGCAGCTACTGGGCAAAGTCAATTCGCGGATGCTGGCGCTAGATGTGCCGAAAATAGCCCCAATGGCCGCGCTGCGCATCGCCGCCAAGCGCACGGTGGACTGGTGGCTCACTGGAGAGGATTATCCTGATCCGAACAATCGAATCACGCTGAAGAATGGCAAAATAACTGTTCGCTATCAGCCCAATAATATGAAGGCTTTCAAGCGACTGATCGAGCGCTGGATTTCGGTGATGAAAGAAGTGGACAGCGAAGGCAGTCCTCTACCCCTGTCTTGGTATTTCAGTAAGATTTTGCCAGTGGGGGCAGTCGCTCATCAGGTCGGGACCTGCCGGTTTGGCACAGACCCTGCGACCTCTGTACTCGACACTAACTGCAAAGCCCACGATGTGGATAACCTGTATGTGGTAGACGGCAGCTTTTTCCCTTCTAGCGCGGCGGTCAATCCGTCTTTGACGATTATGGCGAACGCAATGCGAGTAGGCGATCATTTGATTGAACGCTTGGCTTGAGCATTGCTACAGACGAGAAGTGAATCACTCTATGCACGTCCCGATTGCCCGCTAGCGGTGTCTTGCTCACCTTCACGCGCATGCTGGGTGGGCTTGTGGTGCAGCTGTAGTAAATAGCTGCTAATAGAAATCAGAAAAATACTCAGTGAAACGTAGACAAAGTCGCTGGCGCGAGAGATCTCTATGCCCAGCATTTTTTTGAACAGGCTGACGATCAAGGCCACTACGATGACCTGCACTAGCTTACCTTTCAGCTCCTCTAAAGTCTCGCTTTGAAGAATGTTCGTATCGTCGTGAAATCTGAGATCGATTTTGGAAATAAAAAGTTCGTAAATGCCATAGCTAAAAATCAGCAGGACAATTCCGATTAAATAGTAGTCAACGCCTCCAATCACATAAGAAACAATTTGGTTGGTGACTTCGCCTTCAGGATCAGTGATATCAAACTTGAGCCTAAGCCCCGCCCAGATATCCAAAGTCCCAATCATAAAAAATCGAATCGCGCCCAGCAAACTAAAAATAACCGGTAGCAAAACGAAGAATCGAAAATTCCAAATGACTGTCTCAAAAGTCTTCTCTATTTTCTTCGCTAGTTTCATTTGCTTCAGGCTTATGCAACCCTATAGACCACAAGTCGGCTTCTAGAAAATAGCGCAGAAAGATGGCAGATACTAGTCGCTCATCTGTCATGCCTAACTTTCAAAGACAAACGCTACAATTCGTTTAGTATGCGACTCACTTTAATCGTGAGGCCGAGACGTTCTATGTATACGCTTAATCAGGTTCTAGAAACCGCTTTGCAGTTGCCCCATGAGCAGCAGGAAATGCTGATCAAAATTCTGCAAGGTCGTTATATTGAAAGCCGCCGAGAAGAAATGGCCGCAGACGCTCAGAAAACGCTGGCTGGTTTTCGCTCAGGTAAGTTTCGACCTCAGTCGGCAGACGATGTTATCGCAGAACTGCGTCGGTCACTAGATGAACCAGAAGAATGAGACCTCTGGTTCTAACCTCGAAGTTCAAGCGATCCTTCCGAAAGTTTACAAAGCGGAACGCTGGTCTTCAGCAACGTATTGAAAAGACCCTTCTTCAGATGGAGACGGATGTATTTGCGCCCAAGCTGGGGAGTCACAAGCTGAGTGGCAAGCTTGATGGGCTGCAATCTTGTTCTTGCGGCTACGACTGCCGCATTCTTTTTTCAATTGAACAAGAGCCAGAAACAGGCAACGAATTGATTGTTTTATTGGATGTTGGTAGCCACGATGAGGTGTATTAGCGCCACCTATCAAGTCGCTGGCTGTTTTGTAGGTAGAAGGTACAGCAGCCCTGAGATCCAGGTGAGGGCGACTGCAGCCCAGAAGAGAATGATTCCAGCAGTCTGCCAATCGCCGGAGAGAGGAGCAAGGAGGAGAGTGATCGCTACAATCTGCACAACTGTCTTCGCCTTACCCCAAATCCCAGCACCGGGAACAGCTCCCTTTTGAAACGTCGGATTTACCCGCCAGCCCGAAATCGTCAGCTCGCGGGCCAAAATCAAAAACACGCCCCAGCCAGGAATCACGCCCATACCCACCAGCGCCATTAGCGGGGCCATCACCAGCAGCTTATCCACCAGCGGATCTAAGAACTTACCGAGTTCGGTTACCTGATTGAGCTTGCGGGCCAAATAGCCGTCTAGCCAGTCTG
This sequence comes from Phormidesmis sp., assembly GCA_049680585.1. GTDB lineage: Bacteria > Cyanobacteriota > Cyanobacteriia > Phormidesmidales > Phormidesmidaceae > Phormidesmis. The sequence goes on along the minus strand of JBAUIB010000116.1, from coordinate 1,941 downwards.
TCCCCGCAAAGATCACAAAGGCAACGACGCTAATCCAACGGCGTACGTCGGTGGGATCGAGCAGCGCCACGAGCACAATCGGCACACCGAGCAGACGAGAGACGGTGATCCAGGTAGGGAGGTTCATGGGATAACGATGGGCAATGAGTGATTGACAGGCAGATTATTCGTGATGGCCTGGGCCGAAGCTAATTTCTCTTTCAACGTAGCTGTGGGGCTCTATGTGAATGGTCGCACGCGCCGGGCCAAAGGCACCTTCGAGCCGCTCCTCTACCTGCTCGGTGATCTCGTGCGCGCTCAGCACATCTTTGGGCTCTACAATCAGGTGCATATCGATAAAGACCTGACGGCCGAGCAGTCCGCGCGAGGCAATGTTGTGGCAGTTGAGGACGCCAGGTACCTGCATGACTTCGGCGTGGATGGCTTCTGGGGCGATCGCCATTTCATCCACCAGCCAAGGCAAATTTGCTGAGAGCACGACCCAACCACTGCGAATCACCAGCAGTGCCACTGGAAAGGCCAGCACCACGTCTAGCCACTGAATGCCCACCCACACACCGATCAGGCCACCGAGCACCGCAATCGTGATCCAGATGTCGCTCATGGTGTGCTGCGCATCGGCAATCAAAATGTTGCTGCCCAGGCGCCGCCCTACGCTCCGCTCATAAAAGGCGACGAAAATATTGATGCCGAGCACCGCTAGCAAAAACCATAGAGACGTTGCGCCCATCGTCACCAGCTCACCGCCGACAATCAGCCGCTCGCCAGCTCCCTTTAAAATTTCAAAGCAGGCAATTCCTAAAAATGCAGCAATTCCTAACGCACCGACCGCTTCGTACTTTTGGTGGCCGTAGGGATGATCGCGATCAGGGACAGGCGAGGCAAGCTGATTGGTAACTAAGCCCAACACATTGTTAGCGCTGTCGGTAATGCTGTGCAAAGCGTCTGCTAGCAAGCTCAAAGAGCCAGTCCACCAGCCGACTATTAGCTTGAGCGCGACGACTGTAATATTTAACAGCAGTGTAATCAACAGTACCCGCCTGACTTCAGCTCGGTAGGTAGAAAAACTTTTATAGTTGGGATGCTCGTGCCCAGCATGACCGCCTCCAGCATGACCATGTTCAGAGGGGTCGTGGCTGTGAGCAGTCTGCGCTTTGTCTCTTGAGATTCGCTGCTGCCAACGCTCACCAATCTTCGACATCACCTGCAAGCCTCCCAAACGCGTCTCTGCTGCACCTGCTAGCCTATCGCGTTCTTGTCCATCCAGACTCTTCCTTGCGGTTGCTGTTGGGAAAAAAGCAGGCTTAGGCGCGATCGCACTTACCTAAAGCCTTGTCAGGATACTTCGCAGGCGGCTTCAGCTGATGTGGTGCGGTGTCGGGGCCTGAGAATTAACCTGAGAGCTGGCGTCAGAGCTGGCGTCAAAGATTGCCTGGTTGACCTGTTCAAATAGCTGCTGACAGTGGTTTTGCCGACGCAACGGCAGCTCTTCGTTTTTCACCACCAGATCTATCTTTGATCCACTGTTGCCTGCTGTGGGGGGATTGATCAAAAGCTCTACGGTAGCCAACTGAGAGAGCGACACCCGTCCCGGCCTTTCTTTAGCCACAATGAAAATCGGATCTTGGTAAATCAAGCTGAGGTTGCAGGCTTCTAGCACAGTGACCAGTACCTGCTTGATATTTGCCTGAGAAGAGCCAGTTACAAAGCAATTTGTGTAGCGAGCCATAAGACGGTATGGGGTAACAAAGCGGAATGGGAAAGGCTGCTTCTGCGCGCCTGCTTTCTATAGAGTGTGTTTTGGGTCGGTGCTTTTGGGTCGGGTCTTGCTAGGTGAGATCTCTAAGTGGGCTGGTTTTAGGATAGCGTGTTTTTATCAATAGAGAATAGAGGGTCGTTTAGCATCCGTGATAATACTGACATGAATGTGTTGTGTTGACG
>JBAUIB010000115.1:0-1631 GCA_049680585.1 Phormidesmis sp. | reverse complement strand
CTTTTTGTCGGCGGCATCGGCATTATGAACATCATGCTGGTCTCAGTTCGCGAGCGCACTCAGGAAATTGGCCTGCGCAAAGCGATCGGCGCTACGCAGCGAGACATCCTCAGCCAGTTCTTAATCGAAGCGGTCATTCTCTCAGCCCTTGGCGGCATAGTCGGAACGGCACTCGGCGCAAGCGGCATTTTCCTGATTGCCGCATTCTCTCCTTTTGAAGCGGGCGTATCAATTTCGGCAGTGGTGGTGGCCGTCGGCGTCTCCGGCAGCATCGGCCTATTCTTCGGCGTTGTCCCCGCCCGCCAAGCCGCCAAACTCGACCCTATCGTCGCCCTCCGCAGCGCCTAAATCCAACCTTCCCCCTTCTCGCTCACGTTGGCTGAGCGTAGCCAAAGCCATGCCCCCCCTCATCCAATTTCGCCAAATCACCAAAATCTACGGCAGCGGCAATACCGAAGTCCGCGCCCTGTGGAATGTAGACATGACCATTGAGCCCGGCGAGTACTGCTCAATCATGGGGCCGTCGGGTTCGGGCAAATCGACAGCGATGAACATGGTCGGCTGCCTCGATCAGCCGACTGGCGGCGAATATTTGTTCGACGGGCAAGATGTGGCTCAGCTCGCCGAAGACGAACTCGCCCACATTCGCAATCGTAAAATTGGCTTTGTCTTTCAGCAGTTTCATTTGCTGAGCCATCTCACCGCCCTAGAAAACGTAGAGCAGCCGATGATGTATGCCGGTATTCCTGGCGCTGAGCGCAAAAAACGGGCCGCTGATGCACTGGCGCAAGTGGGCCTGGGCAACCGCACGCACAACCGACCCAATCAGCTCTCGGGCGGGCAGCAGCAGCGAGTGGCGATCGCCCGTGCCATCGTCAATCAGCCGCTGCTCATACTAGCCGACGAACCCACCGGCGCATTAGATACGCAGACCACTCAAGATGTGATTGACATTTTTTCGCAGTTGAACCGGAGCGGCATTACCGTGGTCATGGTCACCCACGAGCCCGAAGTTGCCCGCCTGACCAATCGCGTCATCTGGTTTCGCGATGGTGAAGTGGTCAATCACAACCTGGCCCCGACTGATCTGGCCAGCGTCACTGCGGTATCTGCTATCTAACCTGCCGTCTAACGAAAGAGATCGCTCGGCTGCTAACGGTATCAACTGGCACAAAAGATCGTTCATAGTCGTCACTCTATCGATACAGTAGAGACAGCCCCAGGAAGTAATCATCATGAAACGGCTCACCCGTTACCAGGCCTGGCTCGTTTTACTCGCCTCTACGGGCATCAATTTTAACCTGTTGCCCCACCCTGCCCACGCCGCACCCGAAAAGGCGATCGCCCCAGCTGACGCCAACCCTACAGATCTGGCTGAGCAGACGCCACCGCCACTGATTGCGCAAGCCACCACCGCAGCTGATAGCGCCCTAGCAGAAGGCATCGGCCTGGTTCGTCAAGGCAATATTGACGCTGCAATTGCGGCTTTTGAGCGTTCAGTCGCGCTCGATCCTGCCTCAGCAGCGGCTTACTACAATCTGGGGCTCGCCCAGCGGCAAAACAATCAGATCCAGGCAGCCGCTACCGCCTTCTGGCAGGTAACCCAGGCCGACTCCACGTTTGCCCTAGCC
>JBAUIB010000114.1:0-5665 GCA_049680585.1 Phormidesmis sp. | reverse complement strand
GTCCAGTCACCAGGCTCTAGCAAAGGCGCACTGGCTTCGCTCAGGCGAATCTGGGCATCTGCTAGCGCCGCTGTTCCCCCCAACTGAACCTGTTCTAAATCGAGCGCATTCAAATTTCCAGACGCGTCAATATTCGCGCTCAAAAGCCCTTGAGCCTGATTTGAAAACTGAGCTGCCAACTGCTCACTTAGCTGCTCGACAGAAACATTTTCTGCGACCACATCGGCCTGCCAAGCGCCGTCTTCTAGCTGCAAAATTGCGGCTGCAGTAGCCGTGCCATCCGCGACTTGCAGGCGAGTATTGTCTAACGTCACTAGGCGATCAGCTAGCGTCACCTCCCCTGTCCCTGGAAACGTCCCTTCTGATAGCTGCCACTGGGCAGAGGCTGTCTGCGATCGCAGGTCACCTGTTGCAGCGATCGCCGCAGTGAGATTTCCAATCACTACCTCTGCTGGCAAGCGCAGATCATAGGTGCGAGCAAAGGCATCCGCTGGCAAATCGGCCTGCCCCGTCAGCTGAAAGCTCGGATTTTCCAAATCTGTCAAATTCGCCTGACCGCTGGCGACAATCGCGCCCCCTAACTCAGGCAGCGCCCGCAGCTCAATCAGATCAAAGCGCGTTTGGCTGAGCGCAAAGTCAGCAATTACCGACTCCAGACTCAACTTGTCTAATAGTAAGGGGCTCACGCTAGCCAAACGGCCTTGTACATTCGGATCAGTTAGCTCACCTGTTACCCGCGCGTCTAGTTGAAACGTGCCCTCTGCGGCCACCGGCAGATCTAGCGCTGCTAGGCGCTGCACCTCAGCGACTGAAATCGCAGGAATCTTCGCGGATAGGTCATACCCGTTTTCCCAGTCCACATCACCCCAAGCCGCTAGCGTGATGTCATCTAGCTGGAGGCTGGTGTCTTCTAAGGTGACCTGCTGTCCGCCAAACCGTAGTCGGCTGCGGATGTTACGGACCGGGGTGGGTAATGCGCTCACTAACACCTCCCCCTCTCGAAATCGGGCGGTGCCAGTGATGTCAACCGCAGACGGATCCAGGGCGCCGTCTTCATCTAGTGCGGCAGCTAGAGTCAGATTGCCATTGAGCTTGCCTGAAAGGATGCCGAGCGAGTCGGGCAACAGCAAATTAGCGCCCGTCGTGGGCAGACCTCGAAGCCGCGCGTTGGCTTTTACGGCCTGCTCGTTGAGATTGCCGTTGCCGTTGATTGTAAATCGGCCAGGATCTCCGCTTTCTGCGATCACCTCGCCGCTCAGCTTAAAGGAGACATCCTTTGCCTCGTCGCCAAAAAATTCGACAGTGGCGTCGGTATTTTCTACTTCTATCGGCTGTAAGGGGACGAGCGCGCCCGTATCCGTTTCGACAAATGGAGAAGCGCTCAAGCGAGCATCTTCGACTTCAATTGACTGAACTTCTAGCTTGATTCGTCGCTCTTCTTCGCTGGCTTCTGGCAGGGTCAGGTCTAGCCACGCCCCGTCATCGCCTTGGACGAGCGATACCTCGGGGCGGACGATCACAATGTTGGGTTTGATCGTTTGCTGAAAAATGAGCGATCGCAGCCCAATCGAAATTTCAATCGCATCCACCGTAGCCGAGGACTCATCCGTCTCCGTGGGCGGCATCACCGTTTTGCCTAGCCGCACGCTCCACAGCGAAAAGCCCTCCACTGCGCCTAGCTCGACGGGCCGCTCAATCGCCTTATCAATCGCGACTTTGACCCGCGGCAATACCCGTTCTGTGAGGATGACATTACCCCAGATTGCGATCACTGCGCCACCGACAGCAGCCACCGTCCCTACTCCAGCACCCACCTTGAGTAGTGTGGGATAGAGGCGACTAGACGGTCGGCGAGGTGAATCGGGATCGGGTGTCTGCTCGGGGGGTGTCTGCTCAGGCGGATCTGACGACATAGCAACGGCCTTTTATAACAATACGTCGGACAGAACTTAAGGGTCTAGAGTCCCATAGTCGCATAGGTTCTGTCACGTTGCAGTGTTATCAGCAATGCATTATCGCGGCATTTTTACAGTGTCACGACCATTCCTTCATAGGCGATTTGAACATTGGCAAAGCGATCGCTCACTTCGCACTGGAGCTGGTCCAACGCATCATCATTCTGTAAGGGGCTGTGATGCAGCATAACCAGCTGCTTGACGTTAGCTTTTTGAACGATATCAATGCCCAACTGCCAAGGCTGTAAGGCCATCGTAGACTCTGACGAACTACGTAGGTAGGTCAAGTCGCAGTAAGTGCCATCGTAGATGAGGATGTCTGCTTGTGCTACAAACTCAAGAAAGGCAGGGTCTACATGTTCTGTCGGCGTATCTGTGGCATATACCAGCGTGTAGTCCTGCCAACTCAGTCGATAGCCTAATGCCTCTGTTATGGGGTTGATTTGTATCGTTTCGACTAAGAGATCGTCAATCTCAAAACTGGATTTTCCGGTAAGCGTATGAAACGATAAATCAGCCAGCATATGCTGCAACGGCATAGAAAAATGAGGCAGCAGCATTTGATCGGTGAGGCAGTGCTTGATAGAAGCGCCGTTCAAAGCGGTGCCGCCATAGATAGAGAAACGATTGCCGGGCATAAAAGCAGGCTGAAAAAAGGGAAAGCCCTGAATGCGATCCCACTGAGTGTGGGTAAAGAAAATATGAGCGTCGTGACGCGTCTGCTGCTGCTGTAGGTGGTGTCCAAGCTCAACTAAGCCGGTGCCACCGTCAAAGATAATGCGTCTGCCACCGACACTGACCTCTACGCAGACTGTATTGCCGCCGTAGCGTTGGTTGGCGGCGATGGGAGTCGGGACGCTGCCGCGTACACCCCAAAATGTAACGGATAGGCTGTCATGCTGAACGGCGCTCTGAGGGGGATGGTCAGCAGGCAAAGCTAAATGGGTCATGACGAGCGATTATCTGCGGCGGTATACAGCGGGCCTATTATCGCTATTGAGCCCGAGGGGTCAGCTAGAAGATCTCAGTGTTTCCAAGGATTTTGACTACTTTTTGACTACGATAGGTGTGGGATTAACAAAAGCTCTAAAATGCCACAAGCCCTGAGGTATGACGCATACCTCAGGGCTTGTAGAGAGTAGATAGAAGGCCAATTAAAGGCTCGGTTGAAAGGCCCAGCTAGAAGACTAGCGGCAAAAATCTATTGAACGGCTTTGATGCACTCGTCAATTAGCGGCTGTACCTGGTCGAGGTTCTTCCAGCCGAGAATTTCAGTTTCTTTCTTTTCGAGATTTTTGTAAGTTTTAAAAAATTCTGCGATTTCAGCTAGGCGGTGCTCATCCACGTCGTCTAAAGACTTGACGTTGACGTAGCGAGGATCATCTGCGGGAACACAGAGAATTTTCTCATCGCGATCGCCGCCGTCGATCATCTCCATCATGCCAATGGGACGAGCTGGAATGACACAGCCTGGAAAAGTCGGCTGATCCATGATGACCATCCCATCGAGCGGATCGCCGTCATCAGCCAGGGTATTGGGGATAAAGCCATAGTCGTAGGGATATTGTACAGAAGAATACAAAACCCGATCTAGGGCAAAGGCATTGAGGTCTTTGTCAAACTCGTACTTGTTTTTGCTACCAGCTGGGATCTCAATCAAGACATTGACAATACCAGGCTTTGGCTGAGCGGGAATGCGGGATAGGTCCACAGGTTCTCCTATAGTGATAACGATGAGACAGCAAAAGAAGGGCTCAGCTGCGCTATTGGATAAAGGCGCGGCTAAATACTGAGTCCTCCGGTTAGCATTTTACGTGAGCTTGGGAGCTGATTCAGAACAGATACAAAGAACTATGGTGTTGAGAGTCAATTGTTCGCTAGCTCAACCCCTAGCTCATGCGCTAAAAACGCCCATTTATCGGTGGCTTCTTCGATTTGCTTAGTGGTGGGCTTGCCTGCGCCATGTCCGGCTTTGGTTTCGATGCGGATGAGCACAGGATTATCGCCTTCGTGTGCGGCTTGCAGCGCAGCGGCAAACTTGAAGCTGTGGGCAGGGACGACGCGATCATCGTGATCGGCGGTGGTGATCAGGGTGGGCGGATATTCGGTGCCGGGCTTAAGATTGTGCAAGGGCGAGTAGGCGTAGAGCGCTTTGAACTCGTCTTCATTTTGCGGGGAGCCGTAGTCTGCTTCCCAGGCCCAGCCAATGGTGAACTGGTTGAAGCGCAGCATGTCCATCACGCCCACAGCGGGAAGGGCTGCGCCGAAGAGATCGGGTCGCTGAGTCATGCAGGCGCCGACGAGCAGACCGCCATTGCTGCCACCCGCGATCGCCAACTTCTCAGCCTTTGTATACTGCTCATCAATCAACCACTGCGCCGCGCTAATAAAGTCATCAAATACCGTTTGCTTTGCAGTTTTCATCCCCGCCTGATGCCAGCTTTCGCCATACTCACCGCCGCCGCGCAGGTTAGCGACCGCATACACGCCGCCCATCTCTAGCCAGACCAGAGTGCTGACTGAAAAGCTGGGCGTCAGCGAAATGCTAAAGCCGCCATAGCCGTAGAGCAGCACTGGATTTTCGCCATTGAGATCGAGTCCCTTTTTGGCGGTGATGAACATGGGGATTTTGGTGCCGTCAGCGCTGGGGTAAAAGACTTGACGGGTTTTGTAAGCATCTGGATCGAATGGGATAGTCGGCTCACGGAAAAGGGTGCTTTCGCCAGTGGTGAGGTCGTAGCGATAGATGCGGTTGGGCGTGGTAAAGCTGGTGAAGCTATAAAAGGTTTCACTATCAGTGCGATCGCCATCAAAGCCGCCTGCCGAACCAATGCCAGGAAGTGCTACATCACGAACGAAATTGCCTTCGAGATCGAAAATTTTAATCTGGGTGTAGGCATCTTTGAGATAGTCAGCGACAAACTGATTGTTGAGCACACCGACTGATTCGAGGGTTTCTGCTGACTCAGGGATGAGGGTCTGCCAATTAGCGCGATCAGGCTTAGCAACATCAATGGCAATCACTTCCCCCCTGGGCGCATCCAAATCAGTTTGAAACCAGAAGGTCGTGCCGTCGTTGTCGATCAGGCTGTACTGCGCTTCAAATTCTGAAATGAGTTCGATAACGTCGCTATCAGGATCGTTGAGATCTTTATAAAACAGCAGATTTTTAGGAGAGGTGCCGAGCCAAACCGAGATGACCAGATACTGACCGTCTTCTGTGACGCCGCCGCCAAAGCCCCAGTCCGGCTCGTCGGGCCGCTCGTAGATTAGCGTGTCTTCTGATTGATCGCTGCCGAGGACATGGTAGTAAAGCTTTTGGTAGCGATTGACATCTTCTAGCTTGCTATCTTCTTTGGGCTCATCGTAGCGACTGTAGAAGAAGCCCTTATGATCATGGGTCCAGGCAGCACCGGAGAACTTCACCCATCGGATCAGATCGTCTGTGTCTTTGCCGGTGGCGATGTCGCGCACTTTCCATTCCATCCAGTCTGAGCCAGCGATGGAGAGGCCATAGGCCAGATACTGTGCGTTTTTGCTAATGGCAATGCCGGAAAGCGCGACGGTGCCGTCTTCTGAGAGCTGGTTGGGATCTAGCAAGACGGTGGGTGGCGCGTCTAGAGAGGGCAGCGTGTAGAGAACCGATTGGTTTTGTAGCCCGTCGTTTTTGTAGTAGAAGTAGCGATCGCCTTCTTTAAAAGGAATCCCAT
>JBAUIB010000113.1:0-20717 GCA_049680585.1 Phormidesmis sp. | reverse complement strand
TTCAGGGAAAATTCTCAGCAGGGCCTAAATATTTGAAGGCATCAGGCTCTGAGGGACGCGCGGCCAAATCAGGTCGCGTTGTCGCGTTGGTTATTTGGCCGCGTATCCCTTACGGTGGCTAGTCGTCTTTACCACCGGACTTGTCACAGGTGGACTTAATGACTTTCTCGAAGGCTTCGGCTAGTTCGGCTGTGGGCGTCTTTTTTTTCTTAGGCTTTGGCGGAAAGGCGGCGGAATGGGCGCTGATGAATACAAAAATAAGGGCGATCGCAAGAACCGGAAACAGTGCTGGCATAGGGTTGTGACGGTAGATAGGACTCAGAGCACCCTGTTTGATCGCTGTTCTGGTTACTACTCAGTGATGAAAATGATACACAGCGTCTCTGTGATAATACCGCCAATCTTTTCCGTGACGCCTGCGGTTCTATGCGTTTGAGTCAATTCTGCATGGAGATTTTACATAGCTAAAATTGTCATTTATCGATCTTCCAAAGACGGGCACGAACCCTTTCAGCCATTGGCTAGTACCGGCACCGGACCCGTAGCGGAGTCGGTGGCTCTCTATTTATAAAGCCATCCCAGCTCTACTTCTCAGTAAAGCTGGGATGGCTCGGCTTTGTTTAGTTCTGATATCGAGGTTACCTGTGAAAATGCTAGAAGCTCTTTTAATAGCGGCCACTGTCATATCTTCCAGATGAATTTCTGCCACCTGAGCGACCGTCCGAAGAGCGATCGCTCGAATAGCCACCTCGATCATGGCCGCCACTAGACCTGCCGTAGCTGCCGTAGCTGCTTCTGCTTTTGCTGCCAGACGAGCGATAGTCGTCATAGCGTGCGCGCCTGGGCGGATTAGTCGAAGCATGAACGCTGATAAAGACAAAAACAGCGATAATTGCGATGAGAGGAAATAATGCTGGCATAGTGAGGTATCACCCCGGTATAAGTCGTGGTCAAAAATCGCAGCTGACACTGAGGAAAACTGCGATTAGGCTATCTGACGAAAAATTACGTAGATACCTGTGTAATATTGCTGAGCCCGTTAACAATTCACCACAATTACGTGCTCCTTAAAAAACTGTTAGTTACCGGCTTGACCGTCGTAACAAGTTCTGAAGGCATCCGTCTGAAGGCATCCGTGAAACCCTCGATCAGCTGCCTGACGGCTTTGAGCGATCGCCCTGGGCGGCGTTCTCGGCGCTGGGATCTGATTGAGGGCGGGGGATATCTTGCCAGACGACATGCACATCCCGCTGCGGGAAAGGAATTTCGATGTCTTCCTTGCGCAGCGCCTTGGTCAGCATGAAGAGCAGATCGCTTTTGATAATAAACTGGCGGCTGGGCTGAGAGACCCATACCAGCAGCTCAAACTGGAGGGCGCTTTCGCCAAAGCTGGAAAATAGCACCTGCGTGGGCGGGGCTTCTAACACATCGGGATGCTGATGACCGACGCGCAGGAGCACCTCTCTAACCTGAACAGGATCGGATTTATAGGCGACATCGACCGGGATACGAAGGCGGGAAATCGGATTGCGATGGCTCCAGTTGATCACCTCATTTTCTAAAAACTGAGAATTGGGCACGATGATGGAAACCTGATCGAGCGTGCGAATCTCAGAAGAGCGAGCCCCGATACGCTCGATGGTCCCGAGATGATCGCCCATTTGGACAAATTCGCCGACTTGTACAGGCCGCTCGAAGACAAGCACGAGGCCGCTGCCAATATCTTTGACGATATTTTGCAGGCCCAAGCCAGCACCGACACCCAAAGCGCTAGCTAGCAGCGTGAGGGAGCTGAGGTTGATGCCTGAAACTTGCAGGACGACGATCGTGCCGATGAAGATGAAGCCATATCGCATCAGGATAGCGATCGCCTCTTGCACCCCTCGGTTGATGCCCGTTTCCTGTAATATCCTCTGCTTAAGCAGGTTGGAAACAACCCGAGCAGCGATGGTCACCAGCAAAACCAAAATCAGCACTCGAAAAATATCGAGAATCGAGAGCGGTGCGTTGCCTAGCGGAATTGTTTTGGCACTAAAGGCGTCGGTGAGCTGAGAGATCAGCCGGTAGCTAAACTGCCGGGTATCAGGGAAGAGATTCGTCGCATAGAGCAAAGCCCCGATCCAGATGCCGCTACGTAATAGCAGGAGCGTCGCATTCAGAAATAGGCTGACGGGGGTAAAGCTACCCGGATCGTCGTCGTCTTCCATCATCGCCAGTTGGAGGAAGTGACGGAGGTATTTACGCCAGAGAATGCCGGATAGCCAATGGCCCAAGGCCGCCGCGATCGCCGCCGCTACCACCTTCCACATATGGCGCTGGATATAGTTATCCTGCCTTTGTTCCTTGGCTTGGGTGAAAGCCTCTCGCAACGTGTCAGCCCAGTAATCGGCCTGCGCTTCTGGGGTGAGGGTATCGTTGGTATCGTCCGCAGTGACCGTAAAGTTAAAACTTCTCTCGGGTGAGTCTGCCTCATTGGGGTCTGAATCGGCTGACTTCAGCCAGACAGTCGCCAGCTCGCCCGGTTGGGTGACTTCTACATCAATAATTGGCTGCTGCTGCGCTTGGACAAAGTCTTGCAGTCCTCGGCTGATGGTGTTTGCTCTATCAGCTGCGCTCGCGGTGGCGGCGGTGTCGGCAACGCGAAAAAGGGGCTGGCCATCGACGACGACAGCGGCTGACTCCGGGTTGCCGATCATGCTGCTGGGAAACAGCGCTAGCGGGGCGACAAAGGGGAGGGCGATCGCCACCGTAAAACTCAAGATTGCGCCCACTACCAGCCGAACGATTTTCCGGTGATCTCTATGGAGTGTGTTGCTTGGCAAAGTGTCTCGTGCTTGCTTGCTCACAGATTGTTAGAATAGCTCGCTCTAGGCTAGCGCGAGGCTTGATAGCGCTGTATCACAATTGGTAAAGTTGATAGGAGCATGAGAACCATGAGGCAGCACAGCAAGGGTAGCAAGCTGCCGCCGCCGAGTGCATCTGAGCCGGTGACGCCTAGCCAAGTGTAAGCCAAGGTACCGGGAATAATGCCAATCAGCGTACCGAGCGCATAGTCTCTAACGGGTACTGGCGTGAGCCCAAAGGCAAAATTCACCACATTAAAAGGAGAAATCGGCGAGAACCGGATTGTCAGGACGCACCACAGTGCGTTGAGCCGTAAGGCGTGGTTGAGCCGTTTGAGCACGGGCCGGCTGTGAAACCGCTGCTCGAACCAGTCATACAGCAGATAGCGCGCCAGCCAAAAAGAAACCACCGCGCCTAACGTGGCCCCTATCACTGACCAAGCCGTGCCCCACCACAGCCCATAGACCGCGCCGCCCACGATAACCAGCAGGGTTCCGGGGACGCCCACGGCATTGGCGATCACGTGAGCCACAATGAAGAGACTGATGCCACTGACGGGCGATCGCTCTGTATTTGAGAAAAATTGAATTAGGACTTGACGGTCAAACAGGGCCATCAGAGACTGCCAGCCAATCGCGTGGAGCGCGATCGCAAGGCTGGCAGCCGCGATAAAAAAACCGCAGAATTTTCGGCTAAGTATCATAGGGAGATGAACCCGCAGTGTCAGGCATTAGGCCATATCCGTTGAGGTCTGCTCAGCTTCAGGAACGGCTGCTTTGAGCGCTTTGCGGGCAATTTTGGAAATGTAGAGTGTAATCGCAACCACCGTCACGAAGATTAAGATTCTGATGATCCAGCTAATCACAGGATTAGACGGTGCCTCGCCAGAGCCCAGCATGGCAATATCGCCAATTAGAGAGCCGAGGTAGACGTACATAATGGTGCCGGGAATGATGCCGGTAGTGCCCAGTACGTAGTCCTTTAAAGAAACCTTGGTGAGGCCGAGGGCGTAGTTCAGCAGGTTGAAAGGAAAGGCCGGAGATAGACGAATCAAGAAGATAAGCTTGAGACCTTCTTCGGCGATCGCATTGTCCAATGCCTTAAAAAAGGATTTGCCCTCTACTTTTTTAGCGATCCAGTCGCGAGCGACAAACCGTCCGATTAAAAAAGCCGCCGTCGCCCCGAGCATCGCCCCAATAAAGACCAGAATGGAGCCCTTAACCACGCCGAAGACAAACCCTGCTCCCAGCGTGATCACAGAGGCCGGTAAGAAGGCAACTGTGATCACAATGTAGACCAGGATGAAGACGAGCGGTGCGATCGCACCTAAGCCATTAATCCACTCTACTAAGTTGACGAGCTGCTGCTGCAACTGTCCGAAAATGGCGAACGGGCCAGATCCCTGACTCGCGCCCTCTTGCGCTAATGCCGGGCCAGCGGCCAACAGCAAAGCTCCTAACGCCGAAAACAACATGAGCTTAAATCCCTGACGCATGATCTTTGAGTGAATCTTCATGAGCGTGCTCCTGATATGGGTTTGATTAACTAACAGCAGTCGTTACAGCAGTGAGCCGCCACAGCTAGAGCCGCTACCCGCCGTGCAGCCATAGCAATAGGGCCGGGTGATGACCTGCTCGATCACATCGAGAGAGCCCGCAGCCAACAGATGGCTGAGTGTGAGGGCTGTGCCATCGGGCGATCGCGCGCTGATCGCCTCCATCTGATTAAAGTCACAGTCATAGACATTGCCGAGATAGTCCACCGACAGTTCGTTGCGGCACATCAAACGCTCTACGGTGCTGGCGTTGTGATGCGCCGCTAGAAACTTGAGATAGGGCTGGTGAAGCTGGCGGTGCTGCAAATGAAACTTGGTGCGGCCAATTGGCAGATTAGTAATGGTGAAAAGATGATTGAAGGTGATGCCAAAATGCTCGTGTAGGTAAGCGCTGTAGTCTGCCTGGAGGGAAGCCTGCTGAGGCGTGAGCGAAAAATCTGTAGAGGTGGGAACCGGTGGGTTGTACACCAGATCCAACACCAGCGCTGGATCTGCGCCGTACCCCAGCGCGTTGAGCGTTTGAATAGCCTGCACCGACTCTGTATAGACGCCTTTGCCGCGCATCGCATCGACGTTATCTTCTAAATAGCAAGGCAGTGAGGCGACCACGTGCAGCTTGTGGTCAGCAAAGTACGCTGGCAAATCTTCATAGCCCGGCTCAAAAAATATCGTTAGGTTAGAGCGGACAATCACTTCTTTACCCTTTGCCCTAGCCGCTTCTACCAGCGGCCGGAAGCCGTAGTTCATCTCAGGTGCGCCACCGGTCAGATCAACTGTTTGGATTTGATCGAAGCGATTGATGATCTCGATTAGCTGCTGGCACACCTCAGCCGATAGCTCTTCGGTGCGGTGTGGCCCAGCTTCTACGTGGCAGTGCGCGCAAGCAAGATTGCAGCGACGACCTAGATTTATCTGCAGTGTGCTGATGGACTTTTTGCTAAGGGGTGCGCCCAGGGTTTGGGCAAAAGACGTGATTGAGGAAGCTAACTGAGGTTGCTCGTCTGCTGTTTGGTGTGCGTTTGAAGGATAAGTGAGCGGAGCGCTGGAAGTTGGAGCCATAAGATATGAAGCTAAGTTTGTATAAGCTTAGGGTTTGTTGGTAGGTAACCAATTGCGGCTTAATACTTTCTATTTAACCTATTCGTAAAGGTCGATGCTGAGTTTTTGCTTAGAGATAGATGGGAGTTTGACGCCTGCTGGAGATATTACTCAACAGATGGCAAAGACTGGGAATATCACTGGGAATATTTCAGAGGCTGTATGGCGATCGCTGAGCTTGGATATTTATCAGCGTCTTCTCAGCTTGGTGGCGTATGGTCAAAATAAAGCACTCCACTCCTCTAGTCCGCTCATGAAATCTGTTGTCGATCCCAATTCCATTCAATTCCGCCTGACCGTGGGTATGGTCCTGGCTTCTGCGGTAGGCATCGGCAGCTTTACCGGCTGGATAAACTGGCGAGTGCATCAGCTCTTGGTCGAAAATCATAAAGACAATGCGCTCTTGGTCGCTCAGCGGCTAGGCGATGACGTGGGCCTCTACAAAAAGACAACGGTATTGCCAGAGGCGTTGTCTATGGCCATTGACTATCGCGAGCAGCCGGATGTGGCAATCTGGGTGCTCACGCCCGATGGCAAAATGCTGGCTCAGTCGGATACGCTTTCAATGGGCTCCTGGCAAAAAGATGGCTTCTCTCAGGCGCTGATGGCTGAGATTAACGGGACGTCGGGGCTAGATGTGGTGGCGTTTCGCAATCGCACGCTGGTGACCTGTTCGAGCCTGTTAGACATTGAAGGAGAGCCTGTCGGTAGGCTCTATGTAGTGGATGACATTACTGAAGATCAGCGCAGCCTGTCGCGGATCACGCAGACGCTGGCACTCTCTAGTCTGCTGGCTATTTGTGTGGGGGCGATCGCCACCTCTCTCTATATCAGCCGCTCGCTCAGGCCCATTCGTAAAATGAACCGCTTAGCCGCGAATGTCTCTACCGACAACCTCGCAAGTACTCGCCTGGAGTTTGAGCGCGCCCCAACAGAAGTGCAAGAGCTCGCCCAAGCCTGCAACATGATGATTTCGCGCCTATCAGATGCCTGGGATCAGCAGCGGCGATTCGTTAGCGATGTCTCCCATGAGCTGCGCACGCCGCTAACGCTGGTACATGGCTATTTGCAAAGTACCCTGCGTCGCAGTGATAACCTGTCTGCCCCGCAGCGCGAAGGCTTAGAAATCGCGGCCGATGAAGCTGATAGAACCATTCGCCTACTGCAAGATCTGTTGGATTTGGCACGGGCCGATGGCGGTCATCTGCGCTTTCAAATCGAGTGTGAGCCGCTGCAAGAAGTGGTCGGTGAAGTGCTAGAGATGAGTCAGTACGTGAGCGATCGCATCGAATCGCATCTAGACCCTGTAGAGGCCCGCGTAGATCGCAATCGGCTAAAGCAAGTGCTGATCAATTTAGTCGATAACGCAATGAAGTATTCAGAGCGTGACCAGCCCATTCAGGTATCGCTGAAGCGAATAGGCGATCGCGCTTATATAGAAGTGAAAGACCGAGGGCGCGGCATTCCTTTAGCCGATTTGACCAAAATATTTGACCCTTTTTACCGCGTAGACGAAGATCGCTCACGGGTGACGGGCGGCACCGGACTGGGCCTATCAATTGTTAAGACTTTAGTCGAAGGCATGGACGGTACCCTCAAGGTTCAGTCTAAGCTAGGAGAAGGCAGCGTATTTACCGTGAGTCTGCCAACTTAAGCGATCCGTCCGGTATCTCATGCGTCTGTATATCTAGAAGGAAGGCTAATTCCATGTCCGAAGGGGCCGCGCGCATTTTAGTCGTAGAAGACGAAGAAAAGCTCGCTAAGTTTGTTCAGCTAGAGCTGAGCTATGAGGGCTACGAGGTGACTGTCGCCAACGATGGCCTCAGCGGGCTGATGGCCGCTCGTGACAGCGAGCCCGATCTGGTGCTGCTCGACTGGATGATGCCAGGGCTGAGCGGGGTAGAGGTCTGCCGCCGTCTGCGGGCAACGGGTGCGATGATGCCAGTGATTTTGCTGACCGCAAAAGATGGCATTGAGGACCGAGTAGCCGGACTGGATGCGGGCGCAGATGACTATGTGGTCAAGCCCTTTAGCATTGAAGAGTTGCTGGCGCGGGTGCGGGCGCATCTGCGGCGCAATCAGCCCGAAGATCCAGAGGTATTTCAGTTTGCCGATCTGACGCTGAGCCGGAAGACGCGTGAGGTGAAAAGGGGCGATCGCGCCATCGAACTGACGGCCAAAGAATTTGATCTACTCGACTATCTGATCTCGCATCCTAAACAGGTGCTGACGCGTGATCGCATTCTAGAAGAAGTCTGGGGCTACGACTTCATGGGCGACTCGAACATTATTGAAGTGTATATTCGCTACTTGCGCCTGAAGCTAGAGGCCGAAGACGAAAGCCGCTTGATCCAGACGGTGCGCGGTGTCGGCTACGTGATGCGTAGCTGACGCGGGTTCTTTTTGTCAAGAGGGCTTTACGGACTGCTTTGGTATGTTCCCCCAATACATGAATCTTGTGTGAACGTAGCTTGAATGCAGGATTTCGCAAGGGTTTTTACTGATATTGTTGCCCGTAGCTATCTGGGTGAATCTTGACGTGAAGTATAAAACCCTGCCTTTAAAGAGCTTAGTGATTGCCAGCATTTCTCCCTACATTCGCGCCCTGCGTCCTCATCACTGGACCAAAAACTTAATTGTTTTCGCGGCCCCTCTATTTAATTTTGTTTTTAGTGTAGACACCGTCCTCAACGCCCTGCTTGCATTCTGTTTATTTTGCGCGATTTCGAGCAGCTTTTATTTGCTCAATGATGTTGCCGATGTGGACTCTGATCGGCGTCATCCGGTTAAGTGCAAGCGTCCGATTGCTGCTGGGCTAGTGCCCGTGCCGATTGCAATTGGGATAGCTCTGACGCTATTGAGCGGCTCGATTGCGCTGGCGATTCATCATTCGCCTGGATTGGGCCTTGTTTTAGTCAGCTACGCCATCCTACAGCTTGCCTACAACCTCAGGCTAAAGCGGACTGCCTTGCTAGATATCATCACCATTGCCAGTGGCTTTGTTTTGAGGGCCTGTGCGGGTGCTGTGGCCACGAGAGTTGAGCTATCGGTGTGGTTTTTGGTGTGCACGGCGATGCTGGCGCTGTTTCTCGCGATTGAAAAGCGCAAAGCCGAGCTGCGTCAAGGCGGTAGCTCTCGGACGGTGCTCAAGCGCTACTCTCTTTCACTGCTATTGCGTCTAGAGAATGTTGCGACGACAGGCACCTTGATCAGCTACGCCCTATGGAGCGCGGGAGTTGAGGTAAACGGTGCTACTACGCCTTGGATGATGCTCACCTTTCCATTTGTTTTATACGGTGTGTTTCGCTATCAGCTGCTGAGCGATCCGCATGAAAACTGGCAGGGAAGTGCCGCTGAAATCGCTTCAAAAGAGCGGACTGAGCGCCCCGAAGAAGTGTTGCTCACCGACAAACCCTTACTGATGACGGTAGCGGCTTGGGGCGCAACCGCGTTTTCTATTCTTTGGCTTGAGAGCCACGGACTCATTCAGTGATCAATTCGTTATTCACCGGGATGTATTCACCGGAATGAGCAACAAAATCTATGGCAAATCCTTTTTTCACAGGGCTGATTTTGGCGACGGTGGGGTTAAACACAATCGCTCAAATCTTGTTTAAATATGGGGCCGGAGAAAGCCTTCTTAATGCCTATTTTATCGGTGGCGTCGCCGCCTATGGACTGAGCACGCTGGTCTATATTTCTATTTTGAGTAAGCTCAATTTGTCGGTGGCCTACCCGGTGGTGATTGGCCTAACGGTGGTGGCGACGACTGTTGCGGGTACTGTCTTACTGAGAGAGAAAATCTCCTTTGTGAACTGGAGTGGCATCGGGTTGGTGATTGCGGGCATTTTTGCGATCGCCTACGGTAGAACGCTCTAATGGATTTTTTTGATTTTCGCGTGCCTGGAGATATCTCATCGCTCAGATGAACAAAGCATTCATGCCGTTTCCGACTCTTTATAAAGCATTAGGATTAGAGCGCTTGGCTCGCTATCTGCGGTGCGATCGCCTCGATCTTCTGGTGGGTATTGCGCTGGCCCTCCTCGCCGCTGTTGCCACCTACGGATGCGCTCAGCTCATCGGCCCGAATTTATTCGTGATCGATCCCTACGGCGATAGCTGGTTCGATTCTGACGTAGCCGCTTACTACAGCACGCTAGCCGATCAGCGCAACATAGATCTGCACAAGCGTACCTATAAGCACCCGCTGCTGTCGTTTGCGCTGTGCCTGCCGGTTTATCTACTGCGAGCGATTAACTTCGATGCCATCATCGCCGTTCGGCTAGTAGTTGCAGGAATTGCGGCGCTATGGTTGGCCAGTCTCTTTTGCTTTTTGCGGGTGATGGGCTGTCGTCTAATTGAGGCCGTTTTGCTCAGCTTGATCGCAAGTGTGAGTGCGGCGGCGCTCTTTTGGCTCCCGGTGCTGGAGTCTTTTGCTTTGGGATCGCTGGGCTTTGTTTGGGCGTTGGGGTGGGTGGCGATCGCCCAAACCCGCCCGCCTTCTGTTCTCTCAGGCGTACTCATCAGCCTAGCGACGTGGAGCATCACCATTACAAACTGGTTTGTCGGACTTGTGGCGATCGCGCTGATCTACGGTCGGCGGCAGGCCATTCGCGTTACCGGCTTGGCACTGCTGATCGGGATGGCTTTGGTAGGCGTGCAGCGGGCTGTGTTTGGTAGCTATTTGCCGTTTGTCGTGCCCTCTAACGAGCTGAAATATGTTGTCTCTTCAGAAGCGGGTGGCCCTTGGAATGTGATTCGCGCTTTTGTATGCCATACGCTGGTGATGCCAGCTATTGAGATCGCTGCGCAGCCGAGTAAGGGCGTGCCCGTAATGACGATCCAGTTCTCTTCACCGGGAACGGGTAGCAGCTTGGGAGCGCTTGCTATTGGCCTTTGGTTAGCGCTGTTGGCCCTGGGCCTGTGGCAGCTCTTGACGATGAAAACTCACGTGAAGCTGCGGCTAATGCTGGGTATTTCGCTGCTCGGACAGCTAGGGCTGCATCTGGTTTATACGGGCCGAGAAACCTTTCTCTATTCACTTCATTTTTTGCCCTTTTGGATGGGGATTGCGGCTTTAGGCGCGCTTAATTTGAAACGATCCTCGTACAGTCGGCCTCTGTATATTGCGCTGCTCATTGCCCTGTTGATCACAATGGGCCTTAACAACACGACTCAATTTGCTCGCGCCAGCGCTTTTTATCACGGTCCGCCTTCCATAGAGTCTGTCGAGCAAACGAGTCTTGTAATCAAACCCAGTTCTCATTTTTGATGGGGACTCTATTGGTTTCTCTATGGTGCCGCTGGCCTTGCTACTTGGAAGATATAACCTATGCGCCCACTGCCTAATCCAACTCGACTGAAGCCAAAAGCGGCTATTGACACTTGGCAGCAGCTAACGCCGCTGACTCAGGGCCTGCTAATTTTGTTGGTTGTCAATACCCTGTGGGTGCTGCCGTCTGCCTTGGTTGCGCTCAGCGATTACTTTATTTTCCATCTTCCGCTCAAAGCGCGCGAGCTGCCTTTCTATCATCTAGTGCAGTTTTTCACCCTACGGCAAGATCTTGACTCGTGGGAGCCAATGTGGAGCGCCTTTGAGCAACTCAAAGCCGAGCCAAGAATGCCGCTGTACGCCGAGATCTTTTTCGAGCAGCATACTAAGTTTCAGTATCCGCTGACCTCTATGCTGCTGTTCTATGCGCTGCAAGCGGTGCTCTCACCGTTCAACCCTAGCTACCCTCAGGCGCTATATTCTGTTTTAGCGGTTCTCTCCTGGCTATCGTTTGCGATTCTGCTCATTGTCTCTGTCAAAATCTTCAATATCTCAGAGCGACAAACAGCAGCTCCGTCCCCTGGTAAGTTTGAGCAGATTCTTAGAGCGGTGCTACTCATTTTGCTAGGGCTGAGCTTTTATCCGGCGATTCGAGCTTACAGCTTAGGCCAAATTCAAGCCTGGATTAACGCGCTGTTTGCGGTGATGCTGTGGTGCTGGATGCGCGAGCAAAAACAGATTGCAGGTATCTTGGGCGGACTGATCTGCCTGGTAAAACCTCAGTATGCGGTGATTTTGCTGTGGGGAGTGCTGCGACGGCAGTGGCGGTTTGCCGTGACGTTTGTGTCGGTGACGGCAGCGGGTTGGCTGGTCGCCTGCGGTATGTTTGGCATCGCGAACAATTTAGACTATTTAAAGGTGCTCTCTTTTATCTCTAAGCGGGGTGAGGCATATTATCCCAATCAGTCTGTCAATGGCCTGATGAACCGGCTGCTGTTTAATGGCAGCAATTTGACGTGGACGGCCGATTCGTTTGCACCTTTTAACGGCTGGATCTATGGCTGTACGCTGGCTAGCTCAGTATTGCTGCTGCTGTTTGCGCTGCGTCCACCGGTCAAGCGATCGCAAGGCACTGCCCTAGATTTTGCGCTGGTGTCGCTAACGGCGACAATGGCCTCTCCAATTGCCTGGGAGCATCACTACGGTATTTTGCTCCCGATTTATGCGGTGATATTGCCCCAGCTTTTTCAGCACCGCGTTTGGAATGCTTTAAGTTTACCGCTGCTGGCGTTGAGCTATGTTTTGGCTAGCCACTACTTCTACATTGCTAAAAAGCTCGCCGACACTCCCATTCTCAATCTGGCTCAGTCCTATCTATTTTTTGGCGCACTGATTGTGCTGCTAAGTCTCTACCGGCTGCGCGACCAGGTATCTACACCGCTACTTTCTCCTTCAGAGTCCTCTTTAGCGCCTGAGCTGTCATGATTTCATCTGTGCCTAACCCAACTGACTCGAGCGTCGTGGCCATCTTTGATTTTGATGGTACGCTCACTCAGCGAGATTCATTGCTGCCGTTTTTGCGAGCGATCGCCGGTCAGCGGCGGTTTGTCATTGGCTTGGTTTGCTTGAGCCCGATGCTAGTGCGCTACAGCCTCAAACTCATCCCCAACTGGCAGGCCAAAGAAACGATGCTCACCTATTTTCTAGCGGGAATGCCAGCGGCCCGACTACAGTCGTTTGCTCAGCACTTTGCCAACCAGACACTGCCTCAGCTTTTGCGACCAGAAGCAATAGAGCGCCTATGCTGGCACCAGCAGCAGGGCCATCGAACGCTAATAGTCAGCGCTTCGCCAGAGGCATATTTGCGCCCCTTTGCCGATCTCATGAAGATTGATCAGGTGATTGGGACGCGGCTGGAAATTGAACAGGGGGCTTTAACGGGGCGCATTTCGGGCAAAAACTGCTACGGGCCGGAGAAAGTCGCTCGGCTATCCGATTGGATAGATCGCAGCCAGAATATTCTCTATGCTTATGGGGATAGCCGAGGCGATCGCGAACTTTTGGCGATCGCTCAATTCTCCTACTACCGCAAATTTCAAGATTAACCGTTGTGGGTATGACTCGACCTCACACCAGACAGGTTGTGTTCAACAATGCCTATGCTTCTATTACTGAAATAAACGATTGCTGCCCATATGCTAGTAGCTGACGATCTTTAGTGACAAGGCTAGCAGAAACGAGACGACTGGTCGCCGCTAAGATTCTGTCGGATGGATCACCATGAATCGTTCCAGGTAACCGAGAACTCTCTACAGCAATTTCTGGTGTCAATGGTAGTAAGCTTAGTTTAGGCGCTGTGAGGGCTTCGCGGACCCAATCTAAACACGTTTTTTGGAGCTGAATTCTGCCTTTCGCCTCTAACATCCCGACCTCCCACACCGAAATAGCAGATACCCCCAATCGCTCAGCCGACGCAATCTCAGCTAAACAATCTTCAGATAGTCGCTCCGTCTCTCCATTTAAAAGCCATAGCCAGACGTGGGTATCCAATAACAGATTCCGCTTTACCAGCTCACTCACATACTTATTCACAGATGATCTGCCTCCCAATACTCATCTAACGGAGCGACGATATCACCTGTGATTGTCACTGAACCCTTCATCCATCCAACAATCGAGTCCTCCGATGCTAGCTCAATAGGAACAAGCCGAGCGACGGGCTTACCGTACTTAGTAATAACGACTTCTTCTTTCGTTTGTTGAACTCGATCCATCAGTTTCAAACACTGAGCTTTAAACTGACCTGCGGCGATTTCCATAAGGCCGAAACTTTAATATACATTGCTACTATTGTAGCCACACGAGCCACGCTACGTAACTATAGTCATATTTTAATAGTCACAAGTTCCAAGAGTTGAGGTTGTAGCTTGTCTGGCAGGCTTACGGTCGGTACCTCAACATTGCTGATGGTAAAAACTTCTGCCATTTCGACCATTAGCGGCTATAGTGTTGGCGAACAAATCTATGTGGACGTTTTAAACTGAGGCGAAACCTATGAAGCAAGTTAATTTCGTAGTGATTTTCGTAATCTGTCTGGCTCTCGTTCTCTTTGGCATCGAAAATACGACGCCGTCTGTCATCCATGTGGTAAACGGGCTCGACTTTGAAGCGCCACTGAGCGTTGAGCTAATTATTGCGGCGGGCATTGGTGCAACCTTAGCCTGGGTCTATAGCTTGTGGGTACATCTGCAGGGGGTTGCCCAAAAAATTCCTGAAATTGAGCAGAGAGAGCTCAAAATTCAGCAGCTAGAGGAAGACGTGGAGCGCTACAAGGTAGAGCTAGAGCAACTGCCAATGCTGCCTCAGGCCAATGTCTCAGAAACCGATGATGCCTATGCTAAGTAGCTCGCGGCGTACCCTTTGCAGTCTGCTAGAGCCGTCGCTTTTGAGAAGGATCGCTATTTTATGTCTAGTTCACTGGCCCAAGGGGCGATCGCTTTCCTGATTGACTTGGCTGAAAAGGGAGAAATCGATCCTTGGGATGTGCAGGTAATCGATGTGATTGATCGCTTTTTGAAGTCACTGCACGATCAGCCTGTGGTCAAAAAGCCAGCCGAACAAGGCCGCTCCTCCTATGAGTCGAGTTTGTCAGAGTCGGGGCAGGCTTTTTTGTATGCCTCTATGCTGGTATTGCTCAAGGCCGATACGCTGGTCCGCCACGAGCTAGAGCCCGAGCCAGCGTTTGAAGGCGACGACTTTTTTGACAATGACCTCGATCCCGATGCGGCTGAGCTCCCTCGCAATTTAGAAAAGCATATTCATCGTCGGGCAGTTGCGCCGCCACCGGCCAAACGACAGGTAACGCTGACAGAACTGATTGATCAGCTAGAGGCGATCGCCGCTGCGATGAGTGAACCGGCTCGGGTGCGATCGCCGCGGCCCAAACCCCATTCCAAAAGAGAGGCTGTGCAAGCGATTTCTCAGCTCGCCCACCAAGAAAACCTCAACGAAATTGCCGATGCGCTCAATCAGTTTCTTGAAAACCACTGGGATGATGTCTTTGAAGACGCGGTTAACTGGATGGACTTTGAGCGGCTGCTCATGCACTGGGCGAGCTTTCGCCCTGAGATACTCGGCGGGCCGATAAAAGGTGAGCTTTCTGAAGCAGACTATAAGCATGAGAAGGTAGGCGTCTTTTGGGGATTGTTGTTTCTCACCTCTCAGTCGAAAGTAGAATTGCTACAAGAGAACTTTTATCAAGATCTTAAGGTGCGCCAGCTCAATGAAGTCACCCTGGCAGAGGTGCCGAGCTACGTCCTGCCTGATTAGCTTTACTTTTTGTATTTCTATTTTTTTAACTTCCCTGTTTGTTCCCGGTTGAATCTTACGGTCGTATCGTACCTGTAGACTGCCTGGCGGCAGAGAGGACGATATGAAAGTGAGATCTCAACTGTTGTGGCTATTTTCGCTGGGGGTGGTGCTGGCGATCGCCCTCTACAGCCTTGTGCCCCACCTGCCAAATTCTCAGCCAGTCCGCCCACCAGCTGAGATGGGCGCACCCCTACTCGAAAATTTAGGCGATCACAACCATCCCGTTACGACCCAAGAACCCTTAGCCCAGCGATATTTCAATCAGGGCTTAGTGCTCGCCTACGGCTTCAACCATGCCGAAGCCGTCCGCTCTTTTCAGGCCGCGACCGTTGCCGATCCAGACTGTGCGATGTGCCACTGGGGTCTGGCCTATGCCCTTGGTCCCAATATCAATGCCGCGATGGAAACAGGCGATGTGCCAACCGCCTTTGACGCCATTCAAACAGCCCAAGCCCTTAGCACAACTGAAAACCTGACTGAAGTGGAGCAGGCTTATATCCATGCAATGGCCCAGCGATACAGCGCCGAACCTGTCGATGATCGCTCCCCACTAGATCGTGCGTTTGCCCAAGCGGCTGGTAAGGTCGCCAAAGCCTATCCAGAGGATCTCGATGCTCAGACGCTGTACGCCGAAGCGTTGATGGACACCATGCCGTGGGACTATTGGCTAGAAAATGGCGAGCCTCGGCCCGAAACCACCGAGGTGCTCAACACGCTAGAAACGGTCATTGACAAAAATCCTAACCATGCTTGGGCGCTGCATCTATACATCCATGCGGTGGAAAAGCAGCGGCCTGAGTTAGGCATTGCGGCGGCTGACAGGCTGGGCGATTTGGTTCCGGCGGCGGGCCATCTGGTGCATATGCCTAGCCACATCTACATTCGAGTAGGCCGCTATCACGATGCGGTTGTCGCCAATCAAAAAGCAGTATTGGCCGATCAAGACTACATCACTCAGTGCCATGCTCAAGGGCTGTACCAGCTCGGCTATATGCCGCATAACCATCACTTTCTCTGGTTTGCCGCGCTGATGGATGGGGAGCAAAAGGTGGCGACAGAAGCGGCGCTCCACACAGCTCAGATCGATCACTCAATGATGAGAAAACCCGGCTATGGCACATTGCAGCATTACTTCTCGATTCCGCTATACACCCAAGTGAAGTTTGAGCAGTGGGATGAGATTCTGAGCACCTCTGCGCCTGAAGCTGACCTGGTGTACCCTACCGGGGTCTGGCACTATGCGCGGGGGATGGCCTATGCAGCTAACGGGAAAGTGACTGAGGCGGAAAAATCGCTGGTGGCTTTGCGGGCGATCGAGGCTTCTCCTGATCTAGAAGGCGTGACAATCTGGGATATTAACACGACGGCTGATCTGTTAGAAATCGCCTCTGAGGCGCTGTCGGGGGAGATTTTGGCCGTGAAAGGAGACTATGAAGGAGCGATCGCTCATCTCAAAACAGGTGTCACTTTAGAAGATGCGCTCAACTACGATGAGCCTGCATCCTGGTACTCGCCCGTGAGACAAATGCTGGGTAATGTCTTGTTACAGGCCAATCGTCCGGCAGAAGCCGAAAAGATCTACCGAGAAGATCTGGCTATATACCCTGAAAACGGCTGGTCGCTCAAAGGCTTGGCCAAAAGCCTTGAAGCTCAGGATGAAACAGCCGCCGCACGAGAGGCTCAGCGCCGCCTTAACATCGCCTGGAAACAGGCTGATTTTTCAGTTGTCCGTTAGTTCAGTTGTCCGTTAGTCAGTAGTGGGATAGGTCATGCAGCTATCCGTGAGTGACCTATCCCACCCTGATCAATTTGCGATGACGTAAAACTTGCTCTGGTGTTCCGTGGATCACCATAAAATCATCAAATTTACAAAATACTTTATTGTATTGTGAAATATTTTTGTAAGAACTTGTGAATGTAAGCCGTCCAACCTTTGTTCGCTAAGTTTGGTATAAGCAACACGCCTTTCAACATCTTAACCTTTTATTAATCTTTCTCTACTTTTAAAGACCTTTAAACAAATTCACCGACGGAGTGAAAAGA
Organism: Phormidesmis sp.; assembly: GCA_049680585.1. Taxonomy (GTDB): domain Bacteria; phylum Cyanobacteriota; class Cyanobacteriia; order Phormidesmidales; family Phormidesmidaceae; genus Phormidesmis. The sequence continues at coordinate 3,534 of JBAUIB010000113.1, read as the reverse complement.
TTTTCTATGCTTGTTTTGTCAGATCTTTCTACACTCGCCTTCTCAGATCTCTCGTCTGATCTAACCGTCAGAGACTTGGTCCAAATCTGGGCAAATCGATACAAGCCGCAAACACGCCTTCATGGACAAGCCTTAGTGATTCAAAAGCCTGTCGTTTTTGATGCGCTAGCTCAAACAGCCTCGCCAGAGGGTAGACGCGAAACCGCTGCGAAGCTACATCGGGATCTCATCAAGCTGAACTGTGAGTTTGCCGATACGCAAACGCGTGAACTGCATGAATACGGTTCATCGATGACCCGCCCGGATGAGTCTAAACGTATTGTGCAGTGTGCTATCGAAATTTACTCAACTCTAATGGAGTTTTATCAGCGCTCACCCTCTGCTTCAACCAACGGATTGCAAGAGACCGAAGCCAGCCCTAATTCCCCACCAGTTGGCTTAAGTGTTGAAGATACCATAGAGCTGTCTAGTTTGATAGAGCCGCTGCTATTGGAGTATCAAGACCGCCACCAGGTCTCTGACGATTGGGCGAAAATGGGCTTTCTCACAACTCACCTCAACTTTAGCAATGTAGCGCTGCTGAAAAATTTGACGACTGTTGAGAAAATTTGTGTTGAACCCTACTTCAAATTTTTAGAAGAGCAGGTCGCACTGCCGTGGTCGCGCGTTTGTGCGGCAGCCGGCACCCATCAGTATACTTCGCCTGCATTCCAACTGGTGAAGCGCATGATGCCGAAATCCGAGGAGATCGCTCAGCGGGTTTATCTGGATCTTTTGCAGCAGTTTCCTAGAACTAGCATGCGACGTGGACGACTCGATCACCCTGGCGTCAAACATTCGTGCATTCGAGATTTGAACATGTTTCAGGCATATTTGTGGCTGTGCGTGATGCAGGGTAGCTTAGCGCCAGTCGAAGATGAACTATTAAGGACATGCACGATGGTGATGCCTCGTGTAGGCGTGCCTTGGGAGATGACCCTCAAGTGGAATGAGATGCTGATGGCAGAGGTGACAGATCGAACTCTGTTGAGCCATCAGTCATTTCTTGAGCCCTATATGGTCAGGTTTATACAGACATTTCAGCAGTCCAAAGATCGGTTTTCTCCAGAATCTTAAACAGGATCGCTTTGACCATCCGCATCGGCATTTTTGATTTCTCTGTTGTGAACTGGCTGAGATCTTTGAATAGAGATTCTAACCACGTTGATAACAGTGCGATAGGCGTACTTCGTCAATCGAGAAATATCTCTAAGCTCATACCTTCAGTATGGATCTGAAGGATACTTTTGATATTTACTGCTGTCAGTTGATGTCGATATACAGCGCATATTGACAGGGTCCGTAAACGCTTGAGGACAAGCTGGACACCGAAAACTTTGGTAGCCTGCGCTAGCTTCACAAGGTTTATGAGCTTTAGAGTGCTTTCAGAAGGGTTCCTCTATTTTGTTAGCACTCTGTTTTGCCAAGGCCAATCTTAATCTTTGGCGTGATAGCTCATTCTAAGTTTCTACATCTCTATCTAAGAATACGGCCAACTGACTACTTACTTCATCAGAACTTCATATAAGCTCCAATACCATATAAAAGCAACTGTTTCTGTCCACTTACTAAACATTCCTCATATTTTCCTCATATTTAGTTTTTAGGATTCAGCGTCAGTACATTTCCGGACTGACGCGGCTTTTTTGTGACTGTGCTTCTACCACTTACCAATAAAATAACGGTTCCATGATTCAGCTAAATACCGACATTAGTGAGGTCATTCAGGGCTCATTATCAGAGTTGCCCCCTCGGGCTTTAGACTTGTTTTCATCACAGACCGCTCAGTTTCGTCAGGCGATTACCCAGTCGATAGAGATTACTGAACATGTCCTCGGCGAGCAAATCCTGGCTTACGATCCGCAGCAGATCGCTAGCTCACTCGATCTGCCAACGGTGGCGATTGTTTGTAAGGGGCACGTCCGGCTGCTGGTGCATAACGGCCATAGAGAGATTACGGCTGAGCTGCTAGAGGTTGATCGCTGCTTTGGTGGAGACCATATTTTAGTAGATCGTCCTTTTGCCTATCGGGCAGTGGCATCGGGTGAGGGTACTCGCGTCGCCAAAATCCCTCTGACGATTATGGTTGAAGGGTTTGACTCTAGCCAACAGCTTCGCAATGATTGGCTAAAGCAGGCTCAAGTCAGAGAGCGACTGAGCTTTTTTAAGATACACAGCTCACTGCGATCGCACCCAAGCCATCAACTCAGTCAGTGGATGCCTTTGCTACAAACAGTGTCCCTGGCGAAAGGGAAAAATCTAGCGTCCGAGACTCCAGCCAATGCAGGGCGCTATTGGCTACGCTCAGGAGAAATCGCTGGTGATTCTTCACCAGCGCTCGGGGACAGCTGGGGCTATTCGACTGACCAGATTGGTAACACTGTTGATAGTAGCTGGGTGGTGCAAAACGATGCAATTATCTATCAGCTACCTATAAGCGCTTGGGCGATCGCCAAAGCCTTTACGCCCGATCTAGATATGGTGAGGCCAGCGTTGATAACGCCCTCTACTGTCTTGAAAGACACTAAAAACGGTACTCAGCTATTATCTTCAGCAGACCCATCACAAGCTTCTAGGCGATCATCTAAAACATCGTCTAAACCATCCGAGCGGGCGGACAATCAGAGCTTGGCAACCTCTTCACCTGCATCGCCGACTCGTTTCCCTAAGCCGCCGCAACGATTTCTCCTAGATCCCTTGCGCCAATATCCCTGGGTTGAGCAGCAAAGCTCTTCTGACTGTGGGGCGGCCTGCCTCTCTATGGTTTCTCGCTACTGGGGAAAGCGTTTCCCCCTCAATGTTTTGAGAGAAAAAGCGAGTGTTGGTCGCGATGGCACTAGCCTTAAGAGCTTGGCCAAAGCGGCTGAGGGGCTTGGTTTTCAAGCGAGACCTGTGCGGGCTAGTTTGGGCGCGATCGCCGAACAAAAAGGTCCCTGGATTGCTCACTGGGAAGGCAATCACTATGTTGTCGTTTACAAAATAACAGCAAAGCAAGTTCTCATCGCAGATCCGGCTTTGGGTCACCAGCGGCTGAGCCGTCAAACCTTTGCCCAAAAGTGGAGCAGCTATGGCCTTCTGCTAGAACCGACCCTACAACTGCAAAAAACTGACATTAAGCAAGGTTCTCTTGGTCGCTATATGAGAGCCTTACTCCCTTATCGCGGTCTGATCGCACAAATTATTGCAATCTCATTGCTGATTCAGTGCTTTGGCCTGATCTCTCCTCTCTTTACCCAGGTTATATTGGACCGGGTAGTGGTTCAAAAGAGTCTTTCAACCTTGAATGTGTTTGTTGTCGGGCTCTTGATTTTTGGGCTGTGGGGGCTAGTAATGGGCGGCGTCAGGCAGTACCTCCTCAGCTATTTTTCTACTGGACAGTGCGAAGTTTTTCTTGAAGTACGATCTGCCTGCGGCAGCGCTACGTGATCGCTGAGAGCAACGAACATTCCAATACCCAAAAGGTATGGAATGTTCGAGACTGGTTGAATCATCACA
>JBAUIB010000112.1:0-5419 GCA_049680585.1 Phormidesmis sp. | reverse complement strand
ATACCAATTGTCAGCCCGCTGGCAATCCCTGGCAGCGAGCCCGGTATCACAATATCTTTGAAAATATGCCATTGCTTAGCGCCTAAACACTGGCCAACGCGGATCAGCACGATGTCGTGCAGAATGTTTTCGACGGCTCGAATAGTGCTAATTAAAACTGGAAAAAACGCGCCGATAAACGTGATGTAAATCATTCCCGCTTCTGCCGTCGGAAAAATCAAAATTGCCAGGGGAATCCAGGCCACTGCTGGAATCGGTCTCAGCAGCTCTAGCCAAGGCATCATTAAGTCTTCTACAACTTGAAACCAGCCGATAAACATACCCAAAACAATGCCTAAGACAGACGCTACTGCAAACCCTGCCAACACCCGTACAATGCTAGAGCGAATATGCACCATCGGGTCACTCAAGAAGAACTCAACCGTCGCCTTCAACACTTCTAAAGGAGACGGCACCAGCTGAAAGTTAATGAAAAACTTGAAGCCGATAACACACAGAAACTGCCAAATGCCAAAAAAGAGCACCAACGACAACAGTTTTACCGCAGATCGGTTGGCAGACAAGCTAGCTTGTAGCGTGCGAGAGAACTTCAGCATTTGGCGATCGCTGCGAGTCCGGCTCTGAGGAAGAATGCTTGACATAATACAGGATGTTGGAGAATTGCTGGTAGGTGTATCTCATGCAGACTTACCCGGCAAACGCAGGAACTGCGGCCTTGAGTGCCTGTCGTAAGTCTTCTAAGCTCAAGCGACTAATGCGTGAGGACTGAGGGCCGCTAGCATAGGTTTGCAGAAGATCTTTAAAGGTAGCGACTTGCCCGCCAGATTCAGTCGCAAACGCTTCAGCATCAGCTTCTAGCAAAAAGGCAGAGACCTCATCGCCATTCGTCACAAAGTGAGAATTCTCGGCAAATAGCTTCCAACCATTGTTGCGATCATGAACGAAAATCACATCGGCGGCTTTGCCCTCAGCCTGCAGCTCATTTAGCTTTTTCACCATATTGGGAATTGAGGCGAAGCTAGTAACCGTGGGCTCTTCTTGAATCCAGAGCTGAGCGGCCATCTTCGGCTCTTCAATCGGATCGCCAGTCAGGGCATCTTCACCCGAGATCGTGTAGCTTTCACCCTCAGCAATCACCTCATCGTAGTTCAATCCCATATTTTCCATCGCCGTCTTCAGGTAGCTTTCATCTACCCAGTTGGTCACATCTTCAGGGCTGACGGGTGATTCGATCTTGCCTAAGCTAATCAATGTCGCAATGCTGTTTTTGAGTGCGTTCAGCTGAACCTCGCCGATGCTAGGATTAATCGGCTGCAGCCCGGATGGACCGAGGAACATATACACTACCTCTTTTTCAATCCCAGACCATTCTTCAATCTGAGCGGAAATTTCTTCCGGCTCGTCTCGAAACATCTGATTGGCCTCCAGCATAGCCTGTAGATACGCTTCTACAATCTCTGGATACGCTTCTGCAAAGTCTGAACGAACAACAATTCCATGCAGTGTTGGAACGCCCGTCTGCGCACCGTCAAAGATCTTTTTGGCAAAGCCTCGATAGGGAAACAGCTCACCAAACGGGACGAAGTCAGCATGCGCATCAATTTGGCCGGTTCGCAGGCTAGTACCCCCGACCTCTGGCGCTTGGCTAATCAGCTTGACATCCTGCTCTGGATCAATGCCTGTATCGGAGAGTGCCTTTAGCAGCATGCCATGAGCAGCCGAACCAAAGGGAACAGACACTGAGCCTCCTTTTAGCTCAGCGAGAGAAGTAACTTCGCTATCTTTAGGAACAACGACCGCGTTGCCTGCTCCGTTGGGACTGTAGGCCAAAGTACCAATAAAGGTAGATTCTGTATCGCCGCCCTCTTCTTGAAACTTAATCAAGTTGATCACAGCCGGAAAGTCTCCCATCAGGCCAATATCAATTTGATCTGCGAGCATTTTGTTCGTAATGGGTGGCCCTGACGTGTAGCTAGACCATTCAATGTCGTATTCTACGCCTTCATACCGACCGGTTGTCGGCAGATGCTTTTCTAAGAGTTCTAGCTCTCTGACGGTGGCACCCCCAACAGCAGTGTTAATCACCTGATCTTGCGTGCCAATAGAAATTCGGATAGTTTCACCACTGAGTGATGCTTCAGTTTCTGTCTCGCTGGTGGCTTCGTCTGTAGATGCTGTATCAGCAGTAGTGGAGCAACTGACGGCAAACGCGGTAGACAATGCCAGCACGCAGGCGATAGAGATTCTTTTTAGCTGGCGATAACGAGGTCTCATAGCTAGGCAAGCTCCTTTTGATTTGCCTTATTTAATCCACGCTGACGTGAGGATAACTGTAAGTAGAGATACAGTTATCTCTCTACCCACTGACCCATAGATAATAATTCTGATTTGATTTATAGATTTGTTTTATTACTAGCAGATTCAGAGGCAGCTGAGACGCCAGCGGCCTACAAAAATAAAATTGATGGATCTATCAATTTTTCTTCTGAATCAAACCACGCCTAGCCTAATGACGGTAGCTTTTATCACAAAACAAATCCACAAACCCGTCAAAATGCTTGTCAAATGTGGCGGTATCTCTCAGCTGTTTTTTTTGGAATGCTTTCAGGAGTATAGTTTTTATGCAACCCAGTATCAGACGTTTTTTCAGCCGACGTAAGTTTTTAACAGTAACGGGGGTAGCAGCCTGTTCATTGGCGCTAACGGTAAGCTGCTCACAATCTGTAGATACCGCTGATGTTGCCGCTGAAGATGCATCAGAAACAGAGGTGGCGGCCACGTCAGAAACAGAAATGCCGAAGGTGAGAGTCGGCTTTCAGACTGGAGATATCAACAACATCACCATGGTGGCTGCTCAAGAAGGATACTTTGAAAAAGTCGGGCTAGATGTAGAGATGAGCCCGTACTCTTCCGGTGGGGCGATGGTACCCGCTTTGGCCGCTGGCGAAGTGGATATTACTTGGTTTTTCCCGTTTCCTTCTTTGACGGCATACGCGACGGGCGTTGATCTAGAGGTGGTGCTTTTAGACCATGCGCCGATGACCGCAGAGCGGCTGATCGCAGGTGAATCTGTATCGGATATGGCTGGGCTAGCAGGTAAAACAATTGGCGTCACGATTGGCACCTCGGGTCACCATTCGCTGTTGTCGGCGCTAGATCAAGCTGGGCTCTCTCAAGACGATGTTACTCTCGTGAATCTGAAGCCCTCCGAAATGGCAGCGGCTTTTTCGGCTGATAAGATTGACGCAGCTTGGACGTGGGAGCCTGCGGCTGGCAAACTCAATGAGCTGGGGGGTAAAGACATCGCCACGGCTGAATCAGTGGGCGCTTATGCGGTTGCTTTGTGGGGGGTGCGCCAGGAGTTTGCCGAAGCGCATCCTGAGGTGATGATGAAGTTTATGGAAGCCTGGGATATGGCTCAGCAAGACTATTTAGCCGATACAAAGTCTGGACAAAAGTGGGAGGCTGAACGGCTGAATCTGACGCCAGAAGAGTTTGGGGCGATGGTAGATCGCCAGGGCTCTACGGTGATTCCAATTGAAGATCAGCTCTCTGATGAATGGCTGGGTGAACCGGGTGAACCTGAGTCTACCGACCTGTACAAAGCGTACGAAGAGTATGCGGTTTTCTTGGTTGACCAGGGACGACTCGATAGTGTGCCAGAAGATTTGGCACCGCTGATTAACTCTACCTATATCGCTGACTATCTTGAGACAAAGTGATATGGCTCACTCTCTTTCTCGGTTAAAAGATAGTGCGCTAGCTGCCAATGGACAAGGCCCTGCTCAAAGCAACATCATCAGCCTAGAGCAGGTGAGTTTTGGCTACAGCCGTAAGCGGTTGGTCTTACAAGATCTAACGCTGAATATTCGGCGAGGAGAGTTTTTAACCCTGTTAGGTCCATCAGGCTGCGGGAAGTCAACCATTTTGAACTTGGTGGCTGGGTTTTACGAGCCGCTGGCTGGCCGAGTAACCCATGCGGGAAAGGCGGTAAAAGGCCCGTCTGCTCAGCGAGGGGTGGTGTTTCAAGGAAACGCGCTGTTTGACTGGATGACGGTGGCTCAAAATGTGGCCTTTGGGTTTCGGTTTCAGTCGCTGCCAAGGGTTGAAAAGCAGCAAAAGGTGAAAACCATGATTGAGCTGGTGGGGCTGCGGGGCAGTGAGCACAAGTATCCTTATCAGCTGTCGGGGGGGATGCGGCAGCGGGTGGCGGTGGCGCGATCGCTCGTCGTCCAGCCAGAGATCCTGCTGATGGATGAGCCCTTTGCAGCGGTGGATGTGCAGACCCGTGAAGGACTGCAAGAAGAGCTGCTGAAGCTGCACGAACAGGTGTCGGGGGCGATCTTGTTTGTCACGCACAGCATCGAGGAGGCGGTATTTTTGAGCGATCGCATCATCATCCTGGATCGTAACTTGGGCGGCATTTACGATGAGACCACTATTCATCTGCCAGAACCCCGTTATGGTGCAATGAATCGGGTATCTGATGCCTTTAATCAGTATCGAACGGACTTGTATTTGAAGATGAAAGCGATTAGCTAAAGGGGCAAAGGTATCATGCAGTTAAAAGCATCTAAGCCAACTGACGTGCCCTCGTTTAAAGGGCGAGATTTGCAAACCCAGGCGCTGAGAGAAAAGGGACTATTGTTCGGTGTGGGAATTGTGATCCCGGTTCTGATCCTGCTGCTGTGGGAGCTGACCACTCGCCTGGGCTGGATTGATGAGCTATTTTTGCCCAGTCTTTCAGGCATTGTCACTGAGTTTTTTGCGATCGCCCGCAAAGGCTATGCGGCCACGCCCCTGCTCTCTCATGTCTTAGCCAGCCTCAGGCGAGTTTTTATGGCATTTGGCATTGGCACCGTCGTTGGGCTGCTGTTGGGCTTACTCATGGGCTACTACAAATACATCCGGGCCGCATTTTATGTCGTCACAGAGATTTTAAGGCCGATTCCGCCGTTGGCGTTCATCACGCTGTTCATTCTCTGGTTTGGCATTGGAGAAGTTTCAAAAATCTTGATCATTCTCTATGCGGGCGCTCTGATTGTCATGCTCAATACGATGGAAGGGGTGCGCACCTGTCCCAAAGAGAAAATTCTCGCAGCTCGTACCCTGGGCGCGAACGATCTGGCGATCTTTTTATATGTGATTTTACCCGCCGCCCTGCCCAACATTTTTACGGGGATGCGAGTCGCACTCTCGGTCGATTTTGGCATTTTGGTCGCAGCTGAGCTGCTTGCCGGCGATCTAGGTCTGGGGTACATCATTCAAGATGCCAGCACCTTTTTCAATGTGGAAGCGCTGTTTGTAGGCATTTTGATGATTGCCTTTTTTGGGGTCCTTTCGGATCTTGTCCTCAGAGTCATTTCTAATCGTGTTGTGCACTGGCAAGGTTAGCGTTTGCCATTTTTTCCTTCTTCTT
>JBAUIB010000111.1:0-15575 GCA_049680585.1 Phormidesmis sp. | reverse complement strand
AATTCAATCAGCCTGGATTCGATCAGCCTGGAGTGATCGCAATCCACAAATAGCACCCCCAAACGCCGAGCCTTTCTTGTATTGCGCCTCGGCGTTTGTTTTGCTGCGCCTTTGATGTTATGCATCCGACGACAGCCATACATCAGACGCTTGTATCCTAAGATATCGTTGGTATCGTCTTTTGCCGCTGCTCTGTCGCAGCCTTACCGCATGATTGATCTCTACTATTGGACAACGCCCAACGGCCACAAAATCACCATTTTTCTCGAAGAGGCCGATTTGCCCTACACGCTACATCCGATCAATATTGGCAAAGGTGAGCAGTTCGACCCTGAGTTTCTGAAGATTGCGCCGAATAACCGGATTCCAGCGATTGTGGATGATGAGCCTGATATGGAGGCTGATAGCCCGCTCAGCTTGTTTGAATCAGGGGCTATTTTGCAGTACCTAGCTGAGAAAACGGGCCAGTTTATGCCGTCTAGTGGGCGCGATCGCCTCACCGTTTTGCAGTGGCTCAACTGGCAGATGGGGGGACTCGGTCCGATGCTAGGCCAAAACCATCACTTTGCTACGTATGCCCCCGAGAAAATCCCTTACGCCATTGAGCGCTATGTTAAAGAAACCGCCCGGCTATATGGTGTACTAAACAAACAGCTAGCGGACCGTGACTACATTGCCGATGACTACTCGATTGCCGATATGGCCTGCTACCCGTGGATTGTGCCCTACCAGCAGCAGAGCCAAGACCTGAATGATTTTCCGAATATCAAACGCTGGTTTGAGGCTATTCAGGCCCGTCCGGCCGTACAGGCGGCGTATCAGGTGGCTGAAGCCATTCGCTCGGCTTGATAGGATAAGTTAACTCAGAGCGCGTCATCTGGGTTAAGAGAGGGGCAAGTGAGCGCTCGTTTTTAAAGGATTTTCCTTCGGTATGAAAGCTATTGTTGTTGGGAGTGGGGGGCGCGAACATGCCCTGGCGTGGACGCTGCTGCGATCGCCCAAAGTCACTGAGGTCGTCTGCATTCCTGGCAATGGCGGCACGGCCCTGATGAACGGCTGTCGCAATGTGGCTATGTCTATAGATGACGCCGAGGGGATTGCCCGCTGTGCCCTGGTCAACAATATGGCATTTGCCTTAATCGGACCTGAGCAACCCTTGGCTGAAGGGCTAGCAGATGCCCTCAGTGCAGAAGGTGTCAAAGTTTTTGGCCCTAGCAAAGACGGCGCGCAGATTGAAGCGAGTAAGGCTTGGGCAAAGGCGCTGATGGCCGACGCGAATGTGCCAACTGCGGCTTCAGCGGTGTTTTCGGATGCGGAACGGGCGATCGCCTATGTAAAAGCGCAGGGCATTCCCATCGTCATCAAGGCCGATGGGCTAGCGGCGGGTAAAGGCGTGACGGTAGCGCAGAGCGCACAAGACGCGATCGCTGCTATCGAAGCGGCCTTTGGCGGTCAGTTTGGCGCGGCGGGCGATCAGGTGGTGATCGAAGAATTTTTACAGGGTCAGGAAGTGTCGGTGCTGGCGGTGACCGACGGCCAAACGATTCGCTCCCTGCTGCCTGCTCAAGATCACAAGCAAATTGGAGAAGGAGACAGCGGTCCTAACACTGGGGGGATGGGCGCTTATGCGCCGACGCCAGTGATGCCGCCTGAGCTACTGAAGCGCGTGCAAACAGAGGTGCTGGAGCCGACGCTGGCGGGCTTAAACGCTAGAGGCATTGACTATCGCGGGGTGCTGTATGCCGGGCTGATCGTCACGCCCGCAGGCGATCCGAAGGTGATCGAGTTCAACTGTCGCTTTGGCGATCCTGAAACGCAGGTGGTGCTGCCATTACTGGAGACGCCGCTAGAAGAGATTGTGCTGGCCTGCTGTGAGCAGCGCTTGGAGAGTCTGCCGCCGTTTGCGTGGAAGCAGGCAGCGGCGGCTTGCGTGGTGATGGCGGCTAAGGGCTATCCTGGCAGCTATGAAAAGGGCCTGCCGATTGACGGTATCAGGGCGGCAGAAGCAGCAGATGCCAATACGATGGTTTTTCATGCGGGCACGCGCCTGGCCAAGGGGGAGCTGGTTTCTACGGGCGGACGAGTGCTGGGGATAACGGCGATCGCGTCTGACTTTGAAGCGGCGATCGCTAACGCCTATAGCGCCGTAGACAGCATTAACTTTCCTGGCAGCTATTACCGCCGCGATATTGGTCATCGCATCAAGACAGATTCACAAAGGCAGATTCATAAATGACTGCTCATTCAGCAGGCTGTCTATCAGCGCTCAGACGCGAGTCGAGTCCGAGTTGGAAAAAGAGAGTCGGCAACAGCGTTTAGAATAGTAATAACCCACAACCACCCAGCTAACGGAGCGTCCATAAGTAGAGCCCAATTAAAAATCAACTTTTCGGCGGCTCAACAACGATGGTAGCCATGCAATTTTTCAGTCAACTTAAAGCGCTACTTGCCAGATGGTGGAGTGATTTCACCCTACAGACGCGGCTGATGGCCGGGGCCACTCTCTTGGTGTCGCTGGTCATGAGCGGTCTCACCTTTTGGGCCGTCAATACCATTCAGCAAGACGCTCAGCTCAACGACACCCGCTTCGGTCGTGACCTGGGGTTGCTGCTCGCTGCCAACGTCGCACCGCTGGTCGAAACCAATGACCGGTCAGAACTCGCCCGCTTTTCCTATCGCTTTTACGAAAATACCTCCAACGTTCGCTACATGCTCTACGCCGATCAAGACGGCGAAATCTTTTTTGGTATTCCCTACTCCGAACCCGCAGTCCAAAGTTCTTTGACCTTGCGCCGTCGGATGAAGCTGCCCGCCAACTACACCAACAGCGCCGATACGCCAATGGTGCGCCAGCATCTCACCCCCGCTGGCATGGTGACGGATGTCTTCGTACCGCTGACGATTGACGAGCAGTACAAAGGCATGTTGGCGCTGGGCATTAACCCCAACCCCACAGTAGTCGCCTCTTCGCATCTCACCCGTGATGTCACGATCGCCGTATTTGTCTCGATTTGGGTGATGGTGATTCTGGGCGCGGTAATCAATGCGCTGACAATCACTCAGCCGATCAAAGAGCTGCTGCTAGGGGTGAAAAATATTGCCGCTGGTAACTTTCGGCAGCGAGTTAATCTGCCCTTGGGCGGTGAGCTGGGCGAGCTGATTTACAGCTTTAACGATATGGCTGAGCGCCTAGAGCGCTATGAAGAGCAAAATATTGAAGAGCTGACAGCCGAGAAGGCTAAGCTGGAGAGTCTAGTATCCACCATTGCCGACGGGGCCATCTTATTAGATGCCAAAACCAACCTAGCGCTTGCCAATGTGGCGGCGCGGCGGATATTGGGCTGGGATGCCAATGCCTCCTTAAGCGGCAGTATTTTAGAGTGGCTACAGCCGGAAGTGCGCGCCCAGCTAGCCCCGCCGCTATTTCAAGCGGTGGCCGGAGAGTCGCACGAGAGCAGCGAATTTCGCATCTCCTTGATGGATGGAAATCGGACGATTCGAGTGCTGCTCAATACCGTGCTCGATCAGCAGCGGGAAAATGTCAAAGGCATGGCCATCACCCTGCAAGATATCACGCGTGAGGTGGCGCTGAACGAGGCCAAAAGTCAGTTTATTAGCAACGTGTCTCACGAGCTGCGCACGCCCCTTTTCAACATCAAGTCATTCATCGAGACCCTGCACGAATACGGCGAAGACCTGAGCGAACCGGAGCGCAAGGAATTTTTGGCGACCGCCAACAACGAAACCGACAGGCTGACGCGCTTGGTCAATGATGTGCTAGATCTCTCTCGGCTGGAATCGAGTCGGCGCTATGAGTTTTCAGATGTGGAAGTGCATCAGCCGATTGATCAGGTGCTGCGGACCTATCAGCTCAATGCTAAAGACAAGCAGATCACGCTAGAAAAAGAGATTGAAGCCAATTTGCCTGCCAGCTTGGGCAACTACGATCTGCTGCTACAGGTGTTTGGCAACTTAGTCGGCAACGCTCTAAAGTTTACGCCTGCTGGCGGTAGAGTGGTGATTCGCGCTTACCGAGCCCCGAGCTCTCTAAGCTCCGACCCACCGCCGGTAGAGAATGTGCGCATTGAAATTGGCGATACGGGGCTGGGCATTGATGAGGAAGATCAGGCCGCTATCTTCGAGCGATTTTTCCGGGTAGAAAATAGAGTACATACGCTGGAGGGCACAGGCTTGGGTCTCTCGATTGTGAAGCATATTATGGATCGGCACAACAGCCAGGTGTACTTAGTAAGCAAAGTTGGGGTGGGAACAACGTTTTGGTTTGACTTACCCGCATACGACTTAGCGAAGTCGTCCGAGCAGCCTGCGCAGCTAGAGATATCACTGTCAGCCCCAGAGTCAGAAGCGCTATCTGATGAGACCACGAAACTCGCGGCTGAGACTGATGCTAGTGTCACCGCAGCCTCTTCTGGGGTGTCTTAATAGAGCGCTTTGTTACTTTAGATGTCATGAAACTGACAGATAGACGGTGGATTCGAGGTGGGCTGACTACAATGAGGGGCAGATAACCTCTGGGAGAACGTTTATGAGTTTGCTATCTCAGCTCAAAGAAATGACCGTCGTGGTTGCCGATACCGGTGATATCGCTGCGATTGAGGAATTTACCCCTCGAGATACGACGACCAATCCTTCGCTGATTACTGCGGCAGCAGGGCTACCGCAGTATCAAAGTATTGTGGATGAGACGCTGCAGCAGGCCAAAGACAAGCTCGGTGCGGATGCGTCTGACCAAGAGGTTGCGAAAGAGGCGTTTAAGCATTTGGCAGTGGCCTTCGGTAAGCGAATTTTAGACATTGTGCCGGGGCGCGTCTCGACTGAGGTGGATGCCAGATTGTCTTACGATACAGAAGGGACGCTGGCAATGGCGCGTGAGCTGATTGCTGAGTATGAAGGGGCGGGTATTAGCCGCGATCGCATTCTGATCAAAATCGCCTCTACCTGGGAGGGCATCAAAGCTGCCGAAATTTTAGAAAAAGAGGGCATTCACTGCAACCTGACGCTGCTGTTTGGGCTGCATCAGGCGATCGCCTGCGCCGAAGCCAAAGTGACGCTGATTTCTCCCTTTGTCGGTCGCATCCTCGACTGGTATAAAAAAGACACTGGCCGCGACAGCTACCCGCCCTCGGAAGATCCTGGCGTGCAGTCAGTCACCGAGATCTACAACTACTACAAGAAGTTTGGCTACCCGACCGAGATTATGGGCGCAAGCTTCCGCAACGTCGATGAAATCAAGGAGCTAGCGGGCTGCGATTTGCTGACGATTTCGCCGAAGCTGCTAAAGCCGCTCTCTGAAACAGACGGTGAGCTGCCCCGTAAGCTTTGCCCTGAGGCCGCTAGCGATCTCGACATTGAAAAGAAGAGCATGGACAAAGCCACCTTTGACCAGATGCATGAAGCTGATCGCATGGCCAATGAAAAGCTAGCAGAAGGTATTGAAGGCTTCACCAAGGCGCTAGAAGAGCTAGAGCAGTTGTTAGCTGATCGACTCGCTCAGACGGGTGAGCCTGCAATGGCGTAATACACAAGTCGTTTTAGTGTGAGTAATATGAACCCAGCGAAATAGAGGTGTGTTTGAAAGAGCCCCTGATCGTTGGGTTTTTGTTTGCTTAATCATGTCTAACTGAGAATGGTGCAAGATCTCAGATAATTCAATTCAGAAACAATGTTAATGTATCTCTTATGCTATACACCTTTGCAAACAATGCAAAGATAAGGGTAAAAACCCATGCGTAGAATTGGAAACTCTCTAGTCGCTAAGACTGAAAACCCTTTGATGAAGTAGGCTGAGCGACTAAAAATTCTTGGCGTTTATACGTTGCTCTACCGTATCAAAAGTGTGCATCGAGGCTTTGCGCGGCAAACTAACGACAAAGCTCAACGGCGGCTGACGATCTCTTGTCTCTGATTGCCTTAGATATCCGACGCCCGTTGCAACAAGGTGTCAGTCTGCTCTACAGTTATGTATGCGTAAGAAGTACGTCTGGTTTGTATTGTGAGCTATCGCGACATCATTACTATCGAGCCTGATAAGCGTGGCGGCAAGCCATGCATCCGGCGGATGCGAATTACAGTCTACGATGTCCTTGGCTGGCTGGCTGTTGGTATGTCCACTGCTGAAATTATCGATGATTTCCCAGAGCTGACGAAAGCCGATATTACAGCCTGCTTGGAGTTTGCGGCAGACCGAGAGCATCGTTTAGTTGCGTCGGTGAGTGCTGCTTGAAACTGCTTTTCGACCAGAATCTCAGCCGAAAGCTGGTTAATCGCTTGGCTGATGTCTTTCCGGATTCGAGCCATGTTCAATTCCATGACTTAGCCGAGGAAACAGACACCAAGATTTGGGAGTTTGCTAAGCTCAACGACTTCTGCATAGTGACGCAAGATGCCGATTTCCCTGAGAGAAGCCGACTTTACGGTTCTCCACCTAAAGTGGTTTGGTTGCGATGTGGCAATGCACCAACCCGTCGGGCCGAATTGTTGATTCGTGCTGGAGCGACAGCAATTCAAGAACTTTTAACCGCTTCTGAGTTGCACTGTTTGGAACTTCATTAGACTTTATCGGCAATAGTGAAAACTCTTACATAGCAAGGGTTTTAGCGATCAGTCAAAAAACGGTTGAAATGCTTACCACACAAGGCTTTGAGGGCACTTTTGCACTCTTATTGCCGATAAAGTCTATTAGCGATCACGCAGTGTGCTAGTGCGTTCTAAATGACCCTTTGCAAGACAGATGTTGGAAGCCAAGACAGGCAATGAGTCTTCTGCACTGCTATCGTCTCATAACCTATGCATCATACATAAGTGATACGCGTGGGTTGTGAGACAGAAATATGAAAGTTGGCTACGCGTGGGTCTCTACTTTTGAGTAAAACCTGAATTTACAGCTTGATGCGCCTAAAGCTGACGCTGGAAGTTGGATCGTGCCAGTCGCTCGACTAAGCGCTTGATTGAGCTAGCCAAAGATTTGGAGAAGCGGAGTGTTGAGCTGAGAAGCCTCAGAGAGCAGATCGATACTTCATCTGCGATGGTAAGCTCTTCTTTCGGATGACGGCATCAATTGCAGAGCTGGAGCGCGATATTATCCGAGAGCGTATCCTTGCTGGTTTAGAGGCAGCAAGGGCGAGAGGACGCAGAGGCGGCAGGACGAAGACTATTGACGAAACGAGCTTGGCGACCAGCTCCGAGTGTGATAATTCAAAGAACAGGATGTAGGATACAGCGCTGCACAATTTTCATTTCCTGGGCAAATGAGCAATTAAGATTGCGCCACAGATGGTTAGAAAGCCGCCTCTATTGGTGAAATTATTTCTCGCTTGTAAACGCGAATCGTAGGCTTCGCGGCTCATAATGTAGGGCAAGGGCGGATAGACACATCCCACGCATAGCAGCAAAATGCCGAGTACAAACATGAACCATCCAAGCTTTCGCATTTTTGTTTCGCACTTTTAGTAAGTGCTCTGCTTCACCCTTACAATCTTCTCGCGGTGCTCACTGTTCCCTTCGGCAGCTTTCCCAGCGACTCCCAGAGCCGAGCTGACGCCAAATCAACAACAACCCCACCAATTTCTACGGATTTCTTCTGATGGATGACCCCTTTCTTCTCTCCCGCACTGTCAAAGTTGTTGTACCAGGCATCTTCTACCGCAAGTTCTTCTTGTTCATTGTCTATCAGACTAAATCGACTCTCACGGTGACCCGCCTGTACGCTAAGCTCGTCCACCTTTCCTCGGTTGGAAGCGCTCGGGACCCTTCGTCCTCGCCAGTTGCGAGTGTCAGCATCAATTAAAAAATCTAATGGATGAGAGCCGCTTTGTTCCACTTCTAAAAAGATTGTATCCAGCTGCTGATTCATAAAGCGCTTGCGATTAGCCGCACTGCGCGCTTTGCTGAATGTTGATGCAGACGTCGTGTCCTTTTCGACTTTCGGCAAGGTTGCGTTACCGACTGATTCTTCTACTACTCGGCTAGCGTTGTGACGGGCCTGCCGCGCCGCCCACGCGTTTACACCAAAGCCTATCGCCGAATCAGCCACCGCTCCCGCCAAGTCTGCGTGTTCTTTGCTAGCACCCAATCCTATAGCAGAGGCCGAGATAGCGTCTTCGGTAAGTGTTGATTGCACCTCACCTGTGCGCAGCGTTTGTAGAGCTGTCGCCGCTGAATCTACGCCATGCGCGAAGAGAATACTTCCGCCAATAGTTGTGGCCGGTTCAGGCGCGACAATTCCGACCGCGCCCGCTGTCGCTTCAGAAAGCCCCCCAGCAAACTGAAGGGCGCCTAGCCCTCTATTAATGAGGGTTTCGTTTTCTCTCATCCAGCCAGACGCATCGCTGGAAGTGTCCTCAGCTATCTCCCAAACCCTCTGTGCGCCGTCCTCAGCGCTATTGAGAAGTCGGGTCATCAAACTTGGAGAGTCTTTTTTATCATTTCTTGGGGGTGAGTCGCTTTGAGATGGCTTTCTCTGAGGTGGACTAGTCTGACGCGAACTGTTTGCTTTTTCTAGGCTTGTCCAGCCCGCTTGAGCATCGGCTTGACGCGGGTTTTGAGGACGCAATTTCTCTTTTGGGGATTGGGAGTTTTGGGGTTGGGTGTCAGCCTGACGAGACTTTGGTTTGGAAAAGCTAGCAGCCCATGTTTTCGGTCCGATCTTACCATCGACATCCAATTCCTTTTTACGCTGAAACTGTCGAGCGATCGCCTGACTCTGCGGACCATAGATGCCATCGACATCAATCTCATACCCTCGCCGCTTCATCTCTCGCTGCCATTGCCTGACCCGATTGCCAGCCATCATTCTGCCGCCAGCGCCATATGCGAGCACACCGCGATCGCCGCGACGAGAGCCCTTCTGGCTGCTCACTGTATTCTGGCTGCTCACTTTGGCATGGGCAGCGTGCAGCACTTTTTGAGCGGACGCATTTTGGGCATCGGCTTGGCGTGGATTGCTGGGCCGAGGACGACTGGTCCAGCCTGCTTGCGCATCGGCCTGACGGGGATTACGAGGTCTAGGACGACTGGTCCAGCCTGCCCTTGCATCGGCTTGGCGCGGATTCCGATTTGGCCGTTCGCTGGGAATAGCGCCCTCGCGGGCGGGTTGCCAGATGGGTAGTAAGTCAGCTTCGCCGGAAACAGTGCTAGATATGACAGGGGACGATGGGGATGAAAGGGCAGCTGCAAAGTCGAGCGCGGCGGAAGAATTGAGCTGACCGTGCCCCGTCTCGCTATCCCAACCGGGTGTCTCCAAATCGGTAGCGGTTGATTCCAGCGCTTGAATCACCTGCCGATAGCTAAACTGCGGACGTTCATTCCAAATTCTAGCCGCCGTTCCTGTGATCTGTGCGGCCGCAAGCGAAGTCCCTTCTACTCCTTCTACTCTACCGAGACCGCCACCTGAGGCCATGATGTCTAAGCCTTTGCCATAGCTGGAGTAGCTGGCTCGCTGGTTGCCTGTTGTCGCGCCGACCGCAATTATATTGTCGAACGCCTGCGAAGCCTGACCCAATGCTGAAAGGGCATCTGCTTGATTACCTGCCGAGACAATGACTAAAACATCGTTTGCCCGAGCGTAGGCAAGGGCTTGCTGCTCCTGTTCGGTCAGCTCGAAGCGAGTCGTCAGTGTCCCGTCTGGATGGATTTCCGTCAGGTCAAAGCTGAGATTGATAACGGCATTTGGCCGATTAAATATTTTTGCATCGTCAACAAAACTAATGAGAGAAGTGGCCCAGCTGCTGGTACCCACGCTTTCAGCTAGCCAGTCAGGTTGCTGATGGCTGGTGTGCTGTATGGAGTTGGCTACCTGTGCGCCATGCGCATCAGGCGCAAAGTGGGTGTCGATGATGCCGATAAAAGGCGTTTGAGCGCGATCGCTCCTCTCTAGTCTGGGTTCTTCAGCAGCTGCCACATCGCTGCCAGCCGAATTTTCTAGCTGCTGAAAGAAGCTTTCGAGCATTGGCTCACTGTAGGCGCGCGCATTGTCTAAATGAGCGATCGCCTGATTGAGCAGATTACTTTCCAGCACTTTTTGCGACAGAGCGTTCGCTTCATCAGCGGCTTCGGTGATCTGATTATTTAAGGCTTGTCGCCATCGGTTGTTGGGTGATCGCCACCGAGATGTGATCGCATCGACCGCTTTATGAGCCGCCGCTTTCACCTGCTGAGCCTGCTCTAGCAGAGAATCCACCCGTGGCGCGATCTCTGTAGCCGCCTGATCGATCCACTGTGACCCCTGCTGAACCCAGTGCGTGCCCGCCTCGACAGCCGCATCCACTAATAGAATTTGGGTGATCAGCTCATCTCCATACAGGGGAGAGGCACCTGCTGCCCTCTTTGTCACTGGTGAAGCCTGCTGGCTGGCGTCTGCGGTTAACTTCGCCGCAGCTGGAGACGACACATCAAACGCATCAAAGTCCGGCTTCAGCATCATCTGAGGCGGCTGGCTCAGCGGCTCTCCGAACGCGTTGAGCGCTGGGCTGAGGGGTGTGGCCTCAGCTAACGGCACTACCGACGGGCTAAAACACGTATCAAGTCCGGCTTGAGACTGGCCAACCATCGCGTTAGCTCCTCACAGACAAACTGCAAAGCCGTAAAATTTCTATGTCAGCTTCTTTTCATAATACTGCAAGCAGTTTCCTCAACCTATGAACGCTTGTTTCAAAAGTTAACTGTCTTGATCAATGAACGAGCGGTTACAGCGGGACTCCAGCTCAGCCCTATCGCAGTCTGTGGACAATCTGACGCTTGTAGTCCAAAAAATCAGGCGTGAGCTTCATGTCTAACTCTCTGCGCTGGGGCAGGCTAATGGCTAGCGTATCGCGCATTTTACCGTTGCGATCCATGACATGCACTTGCTGGGAGAGAAAAATCGCTTCTTCTACGTCGTGGGTGATCATTAGTACGCTGATTTGAGTTTTTTCCCACAGGTCATGAAAAAATTCCTGGAGCTGCTCTTTAGTTTGAGAATCGAGTGCGCCAAAGGGCTCGTCCATCAGCAGCACTTCGGGGTCGTTGGCTAGGGCGCGGGCGATCGCTACCCTTTGCTTCATCCCACCCGAAAGCGCCTTGGGGTATGCCTTGGCCCAGTCACTCAGCCCAACAATGTCGAGATAATGGGCCACTATTTTGAGCCGCTCAGCTTTTTGCATCCCTCGTAGCTTCAGGCCAAAGGCAACATTCTCACTCACCGATAGCCAGGAAAACAGCGTGTAGTTTTGAAACACCATGCCTCGATCCGCGCCGGGGCCGGGCACGCGATCACCATCTACCAAAATCTCCCCAGAAGTCGCCTTCAGTAGGCCCGCAGCAATACTCAGCAGCGTCGATTTACCACAGCCTGACGGTCCAACAATGCAGCTAAATCCATTCGGGGCTAGCTGGATACTGACCTGGTCAACCGCAACCTTTGCTTGCTTACCTTCGCCAAAAACTTTAGTAATATCGCGAATTTCCAGCTTGGGAAGGGTTCGCTGCGGCGGCTGTGGCAAGGTTGTTGGAAACGAGGTTTGCATAAGGTGAGGGCGCGACTGTCCAGGTGCATTCAGATGCGTAGCTAGGTGTACAAATACTAAACCACGGTGTGCTTGTTACAATCTGTGATCAAATAGACTGCCACTGATAGAGTACAGTCAGCTAGCCGTTGGTTCGGCCCAGGGTAGCCACAGGCGAAATACGAGCTTGAAAAGAAAGTCTGTGATTAGGCCGATACAGCCGATGACAAGAATACAAAACAGGACCTTATCGGTTTGGAGGGTGCGCTGCGATCGCATAATCGTATAGCCCAGACCGCTCTCTGCCGCGAGCAGCTCGGAAATCACCAAAAAATTCCAAGCGCCCGCCACATTCACCCGCAGCGTATCAACAATGCTGGGCAGCGTCGCCGGCAAAATGACGCGAAACAACACATCGCGTCGCGTTGCTCCCAGCGTATAGGCCACATCGAGCGTTTCATTCGGAATGAACTTCACCGAGTCTGCCACCATAATGGCGTTGTAAAACACAATGCCCAAAAAGATAATCAGCACCTTGGGCAGCTCATCAATGCCCGCCCAAATGATCATCAGGGGCGTGAACGCAGCGATTGGCATATAGCGCACCGTCCCCACAAATCCACCAAATAAGCTCTCCATACTGTAAAAAGTCCCCATCGCAATGCCGATAGGGACACCCACAAGCGCCGCTAAGCCAAAGCCCGCCATCACCCGGCCCGAGCTAGCCAAAATGTCAGTCATTAAGCTGCCATCTTGCAACATTGCCCATCCGGCCGCGAGTACGGCGCTTGGCGTCGGTAAAAATGCCTCAGAGACATACTCGCCGTAGCTCAAAATGCTCCAGCCAACCAGCGGAATCGCCAGCGCCATCAGCGTTAGCACCGGTCGCAGCCAGCCTGGAAAGCCTTGACGAATGCTCCAAAATACCGATGGCTTCAGGTAGCGTTTCTTTGCGTAGGACACGAGTTACCTTGCTTATTACCTTGTTTGAAGAGACGCCTTTAAAGAGTCGCTTAGAAAGTCGCAGCTTCAACAAACTGAGGATCGAGCGAGCCAGCGATATCGCTCGGGGCGGCGGCGATTTGATCCTCGCTCACCAAAAACTCAGCGAGATCTTCCAACGGACCCACGACATAGAGATCGCTCTCTGGCTCGGCCATCATCTCGATGTTCGTTGCTTGATCGGGAAGCTTGACGCCTTCGAGGTCACTGGCAACATCTTCGGGCTCAACATCGAGTGCGGCAGCACCAATGGCCAAGGCTTCTTCTGGGCTCTCTTCGAGGAACTTCAGCCCCTTGAAAATACCGTTAACAAACGCCTGTACCGCCTCTGGATTATTCTCAACATAGGCCGCATCGAACACGTACAGGTCGATAATGGCCGTGGGCATCTCGCTAGAGTCGTAGATGATCCGGCCATCTGCGACCTCGTCAGCAGCCTGCTGAAGGTACGGTGCGTAGGTGACGGCAATATCTGCATTGTTTGACTGGAAAGCCGCCGCCGCTGCTGCCGGATCGGTATTGACAACCGTAATGTCATCTTGACTCAGACCCGCCTCTTTGAGCACCTGTAGCAAGAAAAAGTAGCTGACGCCGCTGGTGTCAACGGCTACCTGCTTACCTGCAAAGTCTTCAATGCTAGCGATGCTATCTTTTGCCAAAATGCCATCGCCGCCGACTGAGTTGTCCTGAATGAGAACAATCTTGTAGTCTTTGCCGCTGTCGGCTAGGGTGATTGCTTCTGAACTAACAATCGAAACGCTGTCTAGGTTATCGCTTAAAAAGGCGGAGAGATAGCCGCCGCTATCGCCAAAATTGCGCAGCTCAAAATCGAGTCCTTCTTCTTCAAAAAAACCTTTTTCTTGAGCAATATAGAGAGGTACTTGGCCGACCCAAGGCGCGGTCCCCAACGTCATAGACATCGTTGGCTCTGGGCTGCCAGCGGCGCTCTCCTCGGTTGCTTCGGTGCTCTCAGCCTCACTTTCAGCGGCGCTATCGGGCTCGCCGCCGCCGCAGGCATGGAGTAGTACCGCACTAGAAGCACCTGCCAGTAGCTGAAGGGCATGGCGACGACGTAGTTTGGCGAATCGGTGAGTCATAAACGTATCCTCTTTTCTTGACTGTGAAGCGTATCAGATATAGCGCCCTGGAAACTGTGCTGATGAGAACGACTTTGTTAAAAGCGCTGATTATAGAATGATCTATCTAGAACCCCTCATTTAGAATCGCGCGTCTAGAACCACTCGTCTTGGGCGTCCGCTTGGGTATTGGTATTGCGCTCGGGCGTCTCTCGCTCAAAATGCAGGCTGACAGAGCGCGACTGCTCACCATCGGCGGCGACTGCTTGGATGGGATAGTCAATTTGACCGTCGGGGAAGGCCACATGAAAGCGGAAGGTGCCGTCGGGGCTGAGCGGAATGACGCGATCGCCCACCGTCAACGTGGCATCTGGCTCAGTCGCCCCATACACAATCAGCTCAGCGTCCGCAATCAGCCAGAACTTACGCGATCGCTCTGGCACCAGTGCACCGCCAGAACCAGCGCCGGACATAGTCAGCCCCGATACGTTCAGCCCCGACATATTCAGCCCCGGCGCCGCTAGCTCAAGCCCGCCTCCCGACGCTGATAGGGCACCCGGCGCTAGCTGCTGCGATCCAAATAGAGAACCGGCTACGCGCAGCGCATCCTGACGCTGACTCAGTGCAAACAGCTCATCATAAGCGGGCGGCAAATCAGTTGCGGTCTCGTCTGCGGCGACGCCAGCTTCACTCTGATGGCCTAATGCGCCATAGGTACGGCCTGCCAGCGATTCATTCCAGTCAACGGTGACAAACTGGTCTCTCACCCAGTCAGATGGGTAGATCGGCGGCACGCGTATCGGCGCAGAGCGGGCCAGCATCAGCCAGCGCTCATCTGCCGTCAAATAGCCAATTTCGGTAATGTAGTCGCGATCGCTCACGGGTACTTCTATGTACCAAGAGCGAGCCATCTCGTGGCAGATCTGCTGATTCATGCCGTGAGGGGTCTGCTGCTGGAGATCGATATCAGTGACGTCATACAGTCGCAGCATGAGCCGCTCTCCCCCCTGACGGCGCAGCTCCTCTTTGTGGTCGTTGGAGACATCCCAATAGGTGTAGGCCCACTTGGGGTCACGCGGCAACAGCACAATTCGGCTCACCCCGTAGCCCTCGGGCAAGTCCGGCAGGCCCTCATCTACAGAGGCTAGCTCATCGACTGTAAAGGAACCGGATTGACCGGATGAGAGCGTGCTGGCTGCCCCTGTAACCATCCCAGCGGCGGCTATCCCGGCGACATTAGCATTGACGCCCCCTGCCGTTGCCCCAGTGCCAATGACGGCGCTTTCGCCAATGATTGTATTTTCGTTGGGCTCAATATCTGGAATGACGCCGGTTTCTGCGACGATCATGTCTGGTGTGGGATCGATGGCATCCAAATTGCTGAGGTCTGCTGCGATCGCTGGTGAGGCCGCTACTGTGCTGGTTTCCTCCTCATCAGACATATTCCAAAAATCCTCTATCTCGGCAACTGGGGGAGGCGCTACTGCGCTCGCAATCTCTATGTCTGGTTTGACCGTTTCAGCAGCCACGACTGGCTCAGGGACAACCGGCTCAGAGACGACCGGCTCAGTCACGATTGGTTCAGAGACGACTGGCTCGGAAACCTCTACATCGGGCGGGGGCAGGGCCTCCTCCAGCACAAGATTCGGATCATCGTCCCAGTCCTCATCGTCTTCATCTGCATCGGCTTCTAGGCCATTAGCCGCGATCGCCATGCCGCCGATTGCCGCTGCCCCACTGGCCAGGCCGGGCGTTATCAAATCCAGATTCGTACCTTCTAGATCAGGCGTCGTCTCTAAATCAGTGGACTCAAAGTTAGTTTGCGGAGCGGTCCCAGCAGCGTCTCCAGTTGCCCCAATTCCAGCTCCAGTTGCCCCGATTCCAGCCGCTCCAATTCCAGCCGCATTAACCGGCAACGACTCTGCGGTTGCTGGGCTACCGGCCATTGGCATGTTTCGAGACTCATCGGTCACTCTGTCAGTCTTAACGACGGTTT
>JBAUIB010000110.1:0-5321 GCA_049680585.1 Phormidesmis sp. | reverse complement strand
GCAGGGGCGATTGATGCGGTGCGCGGGGCCAACGCAGAGGTGAGCGAGCTGCTGTTTATTTTAGATAACAGCGACAGTGTGGGCCTAGTTGTCCAAGATATGACGACGCTCAACAAGCTAGCGGCTGCTCTCGGCAAACTCACAGGCGATCGTCGACCTCGCTTCATTATTTTGCTCACTGACGAAGCGGCAGAGTTGAGCGCCGATCTGGGAGCTGATATGGGCTTGAGCGATGTGCGTCTGCTGAATTTTTCGGAGCTGATGGCGTTGGGCAAAGAGAACGCGTTTGCGCCAGTTTCGATATCGCGCGATCGCACGGCCACGCTAATCTACACTTCCGGCACATCGGGTCTGCCCAAAGGGGTCATGCTCAGCCACGACAATCTCTTTTCTCAAATTGCTGGCGCTGCCAGCGTTGTGAATGTTGGCCCGGCGCAAACTGTGATGAGCATTCTACCGATTTGGCACGCTTACGAGCGCTCTTTTGAGTATTTCGTGCTTTCACAGGGCGTCACCCAAATTTACACCAACATTCGCTACGTCAAGCAAGACCTAAAGGACTATAGCCCGCAGTATATGGTGGCTGTGCCCCGCCTGTGGGAGTCCATTTACGAAGGAGTGCAAAAGCAGTTTCGTGAGCAGCCTGAAGGCAAGCAATCGCTGGTAAACTTTTTTCTGGCCCAGAGCCGTCAGTATATTGTGGCCAAACGCACGCTGGCAGGGCTGAATTTAGAAAATCTGACGAGTTCTCCTGTGCAAAAGCTGGTGGCGGCGCTGAAGCTGATTTACCTGTGGCCGCTGCATCAGCTGGGCGATCGCATCGTGTATACAAAAGTGCGCGCCGCGCTCGGTGGCAAGGTCGATTACTTAGTCAGCGGCGGCGGCTCGATTGCCGACTATCTAGAAGACTTTTACGAGCTTGCGGGCATCCAAATATTGGGCGGCTATGGCCTGACCGAAACCTCGCCGATTACGCATGTCCGGCGGCCCTGGCGCAATCTGCGCGGAGCCGATGGTCAAGCGGTTCCAGGCGTTGAGACCGCGATTGTCAACCCGGAGACACGTCAGCCAGTATCTGTTGGTCAGTCTGGATTGGTGCTGCTGCGCGGCCCGCAGATTATGCAGGGCTACTACAAAAATCCAGAGGCCACCGCTAAGGCAATTGACGCCGAAGGTTGGTTCGATACAGGCGATTTGGGCCGGATGACGCCGCAGGGCGACTTGATCATTACCGGCAGAGCCAAAGATACGATTGTGCTCACTAATGGCGAAAACATTGAGCCCACACCGATTGAAAATGCCTGCTTACGCAGTCCGTATATCGATCAAATTATGCTGGTCGGTCAAGACCAAAAGGCGCTAGGGGCGCTGATTGTGCCGAATATGGAGGCGCTGGAAACGTGGGCTAAGGGTAAGCCGATTGATCTCAAGAGCGAGCCAGTGCAGCGGCTGTTTAAGCAGGAGCTGAAACGGGAGGTTGCGAATCGGCCTGGCTATCGCCCGGATGATCGCGTGAACCTGTTTGCGCTGCTAGAGGAGCCCTTTACGATAGAAAACGGGCTGCTGACTCAAAAGCTAAGCTTGAAGCGCCATAAGGTGAGCGATCGCTACCGTGAAACCATCGACAGCCTATTTTCATAGATTCGTATTTGCAATGGCACCCAAAATAGGCTAACAAGAGTTGATATATTGGGTATGTTTGCTTGTTGGCTCTGCGTTCAGGGTTCGTGTGCGATCTCACGATCTAAAAATTATTGCATCAGCTCTGATTCAATGATTTTTGATTGAATACAGGTTAAGTCGTCGCCGTAGTTATCTACATTTTCTGTCATGGATGTTTCTCAGTCTCAGCTCCTGCTTAAGCGCGTTGTCAATATCAAAGCGGTGGTCACACCGCTGTGGAAAGAAGAGGCCCAAAAGCAGCTACAAAATCAGCTCAATCAAATGGACAGCCGTTTGCAGCAGCTAGAAATGCAGAGTCAGCGCATTCTAACTGAGATGCAGAAGCAAAGCGCTAACCCCAGCGATCCGATGGTTTCTCAGCAAATCAGCGGCGCTCACAATAAGCTCAATCAGGAAAAAAGCCAGACCCTCCAGCAAAAAAATCAGCTGCTTCAGCAGCTTCAGCAGGTGCAGACGCTGGAAATGGACAAAGAAGTCAGTCAGGGGCAGATTGACGGCTTTTTCCAGGTGGCCGTGGGTGATCATATGATCAAGAAAATGCAGGTCGAGATTTTGCTACGTGACGGTGTCGTCGAAGACATTCGCGGCGAACTGTAGCTGATACGATGCGACCAGTTTTATGGCCAGTTGCGCAAACCAGTTCCTGCTGAGTTTTTAACGCGTTCCCACAACGGGATACAATTAAGCGCTGGCGATCGCCCGCGTTGTCGTCCTTATACCTACTTCTCCATCCATGATTCGCGAAGTCTTCATGCCTGCGCTCAGCTCCACTATGACTGAGGGAAAAATCGTCTCTTGGGCCAAATCTGCTGGCGATAAGGTAGAAAAAGGCGAAACGGTCGTCGTTGTCGAGTCTGACAAAGCCGATATGGACGTGGAGTCCTTTTACGAAGGCTATCTGGCTATCATCATGACCGAAGCGGGCGAGATGGCTCAGGTCAATGATGCGATCGCCCTGCTAGCCGATACCGAAGCCGAAATCGAAGAAGCCAAGCAAAAGGCCGTCAGCCTAAACGATGGGAAAGCAGCCAGCAGTACTGCCCAAACGACAGCCAAAGCTGCCGCGCCGGAACCTGCCGCCGCGCAAACATCAGAAACGGTCGCAGCCGTTGCTCAGACGGTCGCTGATACAAAGACACCAGCCTCTCAAAACGGTGCAGGCGGCTCGGCGGGTGATTCTGGCCGCGTGGTCGTATCCCCTCGCGCTCGTAAGCTGGCAAAGCAGCTAAAAGTAGATCTCAATGGCCTGCAAGGATCGGGGCCTCACGGTCGCATTGTCGCTCAAGATATTGAACAGGCAGCAGGCCAAACACCACCAACACCGACAGCCCCCGCTCCCGCCCCACAAGTCACCTCAGCCGTGCCATCGCCGCCAGCCGTCGTGCCAGGCGCTTCTCGCTCGTCAGCCGTGCCCGCCCCCGCCTCAGCCGCACCCGGTGAGCTTGTCGCCTTTAACACGCTTCAGCAGGCCGTCGTTCGCAGTATGGACGCCAGCCTATCGGTGCCGGTATTCCGAGTCGGCTACACCATCACCACCAACGAGCTAGACAAGCTCTACAAGCAGATTAAGCCCAAGGGCGTGACGATGACAGCGCTGCTGGCCAAGGCAGTCGCGGTGACACTGAAGCAGCATCCGGTGGTCAATGCCAGCTATGCGCCCACTGGCATTCAGTACAGCAGCAGTATCAATATTGCCGTGGCAGTGGCGATGCCGGATGGCGGGCTGATCACACCTGTGCTGCGCGGGGCCGATCAGATGGACATTTACTCGCTCTCTCGCACTTGGAAAGATTTGGTCGGGCGATCGCGCTCCAAACAGCTCGCGCCTGAAGAGTACAACAGCGGCACCTTTACCCTCTCGAATCTAGGCATGTTTGGCGTGGATAGTTTCGATGCGATTCTGCCACCAGGGCAGGGGTCGATTTTGGCAATTGGCGGGGCGCGGCCTCAGGTTGTTGCCACACCCGATGGGCTGATGGGCGTACGCAACCAGATGCGCGTCAATATGACGAGCGATCATCGCATTATTTATGGTGCAGACGGGGCCGCGTTTTTGAAAGATCTGTGCGACTTAATTGAAAATAATGCGCAGTCTTTGACGCTGTAAAGGGTGCGGCTTCTGCTAGAGGGAGATCTGAGTCCGGCTTCCCCCAAGTTTGGGAGACAGAGGGGGCCAAGCGGTATCAATTGGCACTTTTAAAACAGTCTCTTAGCGGTGTCTCTAAACTAGCGTCTTTATCTAGCTCAAAAAGCTGTCTTACCGAGTTTGGGTAAAATACTGAGCAGGTAACACAGAACCATATGCTGGGACAGACGCTGGCTAAGCGCTATAAGCTGACGCGAATTTTGGGAGCCGGGGGCTTTGGCCAAACCTATTTGGCTATCGATACTCAACAGAGCTACCGGCCTCAGTACGTCGTCAAGCAGCTCAGGCCAGCCAGTCAAGATGCCAAATTTTTGTCACTGGCCCGGCGGCTATTTGAGACAGAAGTTAAAACACTGGGCAGCTTGGGCTCTCACGATCAAATTCCGAGCCTGATCGATTCGTTTGAAGAAGATAACGAGTTTTATTTAGTTCAAGAATTTATTGATGGCCAGTCTTTAGATGACGAGATCAAACATCGCGGGCCATTGAGCGAGGTGCAGGTGATCGCTCTGCTCAAGAGCGTCCTACCAATACTTGGCTTTATTCACGACAACCATGTGGTCCACCGCGATCTCAAGCCCGACAACCTGATTCGGCGGCGGGACACAGACGAAATTGTGCTGATTGATTTTGGCGCGGTCAAAGAAATCCGCACGCGCCTGATCACCGGAGAGCAGACAGCTTTAACGATTGGCATTGGCACCCAAGGCTATACCCCGAGCGAACAGCTCTCGGGCAAGCCGCGCTATAGCAGCGACATTTACGCGCTGGGGATGACCGTGATTCATGCGGTGACGGGGCGATCGCCCACCGACTTGCCTGAAGATTTGGGTAGCTTGGACCCTCGCTGGCAAGAATACGCTCAGCTCAGCCCAGGGCTCGCCATTTTGCTGAATAAAATGACCCGCCACTACATTTACCAGCGCTACCAGAGCGTGGCGGATGTACAGCATGATCTGGGCCGTTTATCAGAGCTACCGGCCGAGGCAGCGCGGGCCAATACCTGCCTAGAAGAAACGTCTTTGCTGCAAGACTCACTAGGCGCAGCGAGCCGCTCCTCACTTGTGCGGTGGCGGATGGGGAAAAAGGCCAAACGCTGGACAGTGGCGATCGCCACCGTGCTGACCAGCGCGTTTGTGTTAGGGCTGCGTCAGATAGGTGCTTTCGTACCTGCCGAGCTAGCCGCGTATGACTGGCTAGTGACTGCTAGGCACACGGATGCCGGCCCCGATCCTCGGTTACTCATCGTTGAAATTCACGAGTCAGATTTGCGTTCGCTAACACAGACAATGCCCTCTGACGAGTCAGTTGCCGCTGTGATCAACAACTTACAGCAGCATCAGCCCGCTCGCATTGCCCTAGATTTTCTGCGTGATTTACCTCAAGCACCGACTAACCAAGCCCTTCTGCAAAGCGTTCGGGCATCGAATGTGTTGGGTATTGTTCGCCTGGAAGATGCCAAAGCAAACAGCGAACTTGTACCACCGTTAGC